>JAFXMI010000016.1 GCA_017530505.1 Clostridia bacterium
CTATAAATTCTTCTATATTATCTGAGATATGCTTTAACAATTTATGTGGTATATTATTTTTTATATATGTAAAATTATCGATATTAAATTCAATTAACTTATTATCTATAAGGTATTCCAATTTTGATACATCAATTTCTTCTAGTTTTTTTACTTCACAATTAAATGTCAAAACTATTTTTTTAAAGTCTTCTAATTCAACTTCTTTGTTAAAAATATATCTATTAATAAAGGAATTAATGACTTCTTTATTATACTTATTATCACATTCATTTATATTTTGACATCTATATTCATCAATATGTTTACCAATATGATTAATCAAATTGGATTCCAATTTTTCTTCTTTAATCATTATAGATAAAACATTGTCATACCCTACATTCATTTTGTCTTCAATTATTATTGTATCAATTAAATCAACATTTAAGTTTTCTATTTTATATTTTCTAAACTCTTCATTTTTCACTATTTTTTTCTTTATTTCTATATCTATATCTTCATTCTTTAGAATTTCCATAATAGAACTTTCATCATCTTTATTACTATTATTTAATGTATAGCATGAATCAAAATATTCCTCAAACTTATTTAATACATAATTTTTTAAATTACCATCATAGTTTAGTATAATTGATAAATTCTTTTCTCCAAATAGTTTTACATCTATGTTATTCATCAATAACATATGTTTTATCATTGTAGTGTTCAATTCATATAATTCATTCAAATAAATTTGGTTCATGAAGTTTTTATTGTTTATATTTTGTATATTAGATAGCCTTATACCTAAATATTTTAAAGATTTAATAACTATTTCTATATTCTCATTATCTATATATTTATCTAAATCCATATGTTTATTTACATATTCTTTAAAATTTTCATCTACAAACATTAATGCATGCTCATTTATTAAAAATCGAACTACCCATTTATCTATATATTCTTTTTTTCCTATTTTCTTAAATATTTTTTTCCATAATTTTGTAGAATTTCCTGTTAACAAATTTATAAAGGTTTTAGAAGGAGCATATTTTTCTATAAAATCATCTATAAATAGCAATGCATTTTCATCAGATTCGTCTAGTATTTGTATTATTTTTAACACTTTATCATTTATATTATTATTTATCAAATAATTCAACAAATCAAAATTCAATATAGAATTAATATCAAAATCATTTTCATTCAATTTTTTTAATATATTATCTATATTTTCTAATTTATAATCATATGGTAAATTTTCTCCTGTTTTTACAGCAAAAACAAATTCAATATCTTCTTTAGTTAAATTTCCTGGAACAAATAATGTAATATAATCTTTATATTCTTCAGTTATATAACCTTTTCTAAATAAAAACTTTTCAATAGGTTTGCTATTATTATCAAATATTCCATCTCCACCATATTCGTTTATTATTTGTTTTATAGTTAATTTATGAATATTTTTAATTTTTTGTTCTATTTTTTCTATGTCATTTTGTAAATCCTGTAGTTTTAATTCTTTACCTTTTTCAATCGTTTTCATTCTATTTATAAAATTAGATTTATTTCCAAATGTTTGAAAAACATCAGTTTCATCTAATCTATATCCATAGTTTCTAATTTTAAAACTTATACTAGAACTAGAGATTTTGTCAATATCCATACTTGAGTCTAAAAAAGTGCTTATATCAATGCTTTCATTTCCAATTTGAAATTCTCTTTGGGATCCACTATAATTATTAAAATTATATATACTGGCAATTAGAACAAGCTTTAATTCCTTTATACTATTTAGACTTTCATTTTTTACAATTTCCTTTTCTTCATTTAACATTTCTTTTTTATTGCTTAATTCACTAATTAATTGTTGCATCCTAGTTTTTTTATTATTTAAAATATTTATAATATTTCCACTATCTTTTTGCAATTCAGAATATGATTTTGGACAAATATTTTTATATAAAATTATTGAAAATAATTGCTTATCATCCATATGTCCATTATCTAATTTATTTTTATATATAATAAACTCATTTATTATATTATCTATTAATCTTTTGTCTTCTACTAATATAGCTATATCATCAATAAAATTTTTATCAAATTTATAAGTTATTTTGTTTTTTTCCTTTAGAAGTTCCAATCTATTCCATATTATTTCGTTTGAATTTCCTTTGGATGATATTGGTATAATAGGAATAATATAATCAAAAAATTTTGTTCTTTCTTCATAATTATTAAAAAAATCATCTCTTATAGCAAAAATAAAATCCACTTCATATTTTACTTGGTTTGAGGAATTTATTAAAGTATTTAATTCACGCAACTTTTGAAATATAAATGAAGCATCTCCTTCATATCTATCTAAATCTTCAATAACAACAACCATATGATTAGTTGATTGGAAGAAGTATATTATTTCATCTAAATATTTATTAAATATTGATTCTGGCTTATTATCTATTTCAACTTCTGCATCTTTTATCTTAAATTTGCTTATATTAAATTTATTTGATAAGAATAATAATATTTTGTACATAATAGTATATGCAGTAATCGTAACAATAGCAATTAATATATTTACTATCCAGTTTGGTACGGTATTTATGATTATGTTATAATTTTGTATTAAATTATCAATTAATTTAGGAAAAATCAAACAAATCAAAGTGCTAATAGAAAATATTACAAAAAATGTTTCAAAATTCAATAATAATTTAGAATGTTTATTTATTCTTTTAAATCTTGATAATGGAACTTCCTTTATATTTGCTTGATACAATAATTGTTGCAAAATACTCTTTTCTAAAGTATGCTGAAACTCATTTTTACTTTGGATTTCTTTTATCTTTTCTTCGCCTACTGCATTATTTATAGTATTACCTATATAATCATCTTTGTTAAATGCTGCTAATGAAACATAAATTGGATTATATTTTTTATTTTCTAATTTTTCAAAAAAAGTCTGTATTACACTACTTTTACCTGAACCATAATTACCTGCAATAGCAATATTTTTTATTTCTGGATTATCAATTGCATATTTCATAGCATTGCAATACATTCCATCTTTATCAGCATTTTTTATTGGAGTTAAACTCACATATGTATCATCATACTTTTTCGTTATAAATATTTCAAAAAAAGCTTTAATAAATGAAACTAATAATATTCCGCATTGTTTCATTTTTCTTATTACAATTCCATCACATATTTTCTTAAATATAAGAACTATTTTTAATTTCATTTTTTTAATTTTTTGTTTTTTATTCTTGTCTTTCATAACTACTCCCAAATAAGAAAAGCAAAATAATCCTGTAACTATTAATTACTCTCATACTTTGCTTTTCTTTTGAATTTCTATTTAATTTTATCAAATCCTTCATATTCTTTAAATGCCAATAAGTATAATGCCTTTAATAAGTCAGGATTTTTTTCTCTTAATTCATTTACTACTGTATCTGAACCAACTTGTAGCTCTCTATTTTCTTCTATAATTTCATCTATTAACTTTGGTAGTTCCATACAAATTTTGTAAAAAGCTTCTTTATCTTCTGTAACTATTTCATAGAACTTATCCATTGAAACACGTCTAATTCTTTCGTTTTCCATTCTTTCTCCATCTAGAGAGACTTTCCAAACTATGTTTTGACTATTTTTTGCTATAACTTCTACAAGATAACATTCAGCTTTATTATCACTTGCAATTTTATTTAGCATTCTCATATATGTTTTTTGTGATGAAGAAGAATTCATTGTATTATGCTTATTTTTCATTTCTACATATATTTTAGTTCCATCTTTCTTTGTATAAATAACATCAAATCCTTCTTTTGGAACTTCACAATTAGTTATATATTTAAACATGTTTTGATGAAAATATCCAATAGCATTTGAATTAGTTTTATCTCTTTGCCTTACTAATTCATCTTTTATTACTTCTTCAAAATCTTTTCTATAAACTTTACTATCAAATACCATTTTTATAGGATCAACTATGTTTGAATTAAATTTACTTAAATCAATCCCATCTAAAGTTTTTTCATATGTAGAAATTGTATTTTTGATATGTTGTTTTAGATTTTCTCTTGTTATAAATTTAAGATTCCACATTTACACCAACTCCTTTATTTAATGCATTCATAATTGATATTCCTACTTCTTTTGCAAGTTCAACAGGTACAGCATTTCCTATTTGTTTATATATGTCATTCATTTTTCCTGAAAAACTCCATTCATCTGGGAAAGATTGAATTCTTGCATATTCTCTAGTAGTAAAAGGTCTGCTTTCATCAGGGTGACATCTATCAGTTTGTTTCATCATAGGAGAACATGTTAATGTTAATGATGGCTCGTCCCATGAAATTCTTCTAGCTATTCCAGTTCTTCCACCACCCATAAAATAGCATGATTTCATATAATCTCTTGCAACATCATCTGGTAAATCTCTCCAATATCCTCCAGGTGGTACTAGGTCAAATACTTTTTTCTTTTTTTCTGGATATTTTGCTCCAACTGATTCTGGTACATTTTGTAATACATCTCTTAAAACAGGTTTATAATCATGAGGCTCTGGATATTCAAATTTAACACTTTCTTTTAAATCATTTCTTGTTCCTATTATAACAACCCTTTGTCTTTTTTCAGCTACTCCATAATCCCATGCATTCAAAACTTTCCATTCAACTGTATATCCTAAATCTTCAAAAACATCTACCATTGTTTGAATTGTTCTACCACCATCATGTGTTGTTAATCCTTTAACATTTTCAGCTAAAAACATTTTAGGTTGTAATTGTCTCAAAAATTCAGCATAGTAAAAAAACACTGTTCCTCTAACATCTTCTAAACCTAGCTTTTTTCCTGCATAGCTAAAAGATTGACAAGGATATCCTCCTGATAATAAATCTAATTCTCCTTTTTTTAAATTAAATTCCTTCAATAAATCATTTTGAGAGAACTTTACAATATCTTCTTCAATTACATTCCAATTTGGTCTATTTAATCTTAATGTATCACACGCAGTTTTATCTATTTCCACTAATCCTATTTCTTCAAATCCTGCTTTCTCTAATCCTAATGCTAAACCTCCTGCTCCAGCAAATAATTCTATACATTTTCTTTTCATTAAATTTCGCTCCTTTAGTACAATTTTGTTATTCCTACTTTATCTATATACTCTAATAATTCTTGATATTTTTCGCCATAAGCAAATGACTGTGGTGCGGTAAAATTAAATTTTTGTTTTAAATTATCTAGTTTTATTGGCTTATTTATTTCATAAACACTTTCTATTGGATAAGCATATTTTTCTTTATTAGTATTATTAAATTCTTTGTTGCCATGTCCATCTATATTAATCTTGTTTGGAGTCACTACTGGTTGTTTTACTTTCAAAACATATTTAAGTTCCTTTATAGGTGTTGGAACATATACTATTATATAATCAAAATCTTTTTTAGGTTTTTTAGTTCTAAATTCATGATTTTTTATTTTGCTTAGAATTCTATTCATATGTATTTCTTTTATACTCATGAATACCACACTTGTCATATTAGCTATCCTCTTTCTTATCAAAATCATATACACTATATCATAAAATTCAACTTTTTTCCACAAACTAACAGTATTTTTTACAAATAATATCTGAAATTTATTTTAACAAACATTTGTTTATTTTGCAATACTTTTTTATAAATTTTTTCAAAAATAAAAAGAAATTAGAAAATATTTTCTCTAATTTCTCAACATTTTATATTATTTTACATTTTTATTTCTAATATAATCACCCTCAAATTCATATTCAAGAATGTCCATATGTAACTTATCATAATATTTTCCGTTTAAAAAAATTTCTTCTCTACTTTTTCCAGTATCTTTAAATCCACATTTTAAATAACATTTATGCGCTCTTTCATTTACAGCAAGAAGATCTAATCTTATGCTATGTAAGTTTAAATATTTAAATCCATATTCTAACAAAAGTTTTATCGCTTCTGTTCCATATCCATTACTTCTATAGTCTTCATCTCCTATAAATATTCCAAGTACAGCACTTCTTTCAATCCAATTAAAGTGTTCCAGTCCAATTGTTCCAACTAATTTATCATTATTTAAATCAATAATATCAAAATTTCTATTTTCATTATTTTTTGCTGAATTTTCAAGCCATTCTTTCTCTCCAACTAATGTTGTAATTTGTCCACTTCTTCCTGTATAATCTGTTACTTGAAAATCATTCATCCATTCTGTGAATTTTTCAATTTCTTCATCTGATACACCTTTAGGAGATAAATATATTCTGTCTCCCACTAATTTTTTAAAATAATTCATATATACCACTACTCCTTTAACATTTCATTT
The DNA here is from genome assembly GCA_017530505.1 of Clostridia bacterium. Classification (GTDB taxonomy): domain Bacteria; phylum Bacillota; class Clostridia; order TANB77; family CAG-508; genus Scatovivens. The sequence continues at coordinate 6,352 of JAFXMI010000016.1, forward strand.
AAATATTTATCAGTAAATACTTTTAATTTATCTTTATTATCCTCTAGCAATTCAATTAGTTTTTTTGATTCATTATATGCCATATCATAATCTGATTCATTTACTTCGAATCTATCAAGTGCTTCTTTTAATTCATCTTCATCAAGTAATGTTATATCTCCTGTTGGTGTTACAACAACATCCAGATATAAATCATCTTCATAAGGCATTCCATTTTCTTTTCCTATTTTTCTAGCAATATCAAAATACCACTCTATTATTTCGTTATTTTCATTGTACATAGCTGTTAACCTATATTTTTTATTATAATCATAAAATTCTAGCCATTTATAGTTATCATTTGCCATACATAATTTTATATTTTCTATCATGTATGGCTTATTCATTTTATTAAATTTAATTAATGCAACATCTCCAACAAAATCTGCATTATCAAAACTTTTTATTTTAAAATTTCCTTCCTTAACAATTTCCATATTGTTAGGATTAGTAACAAATCTCTTCTTTAAGCTAATCCAATATCTTTGCACTAGCTCATTTTCAACATATATTTCATTTTCAAGTATTCCTCCATTTTTTTGAATTGACTTAGCAGAACCAATATTAGATTTATCACAATCCATTAATACATTATCTATTCCTAACTCTTTACACTTTTCTAATGCCAATCGAATTTGTTCTGTTGCATAGCCTTTTCTTCTTTCAGATGGTCTTACACTATCTCCGATATGTCCTCCATAATTTAGTAGTTTTTCATTTAAAAAATGTCTTATTTGCAAATTTCCAACTATTTTCTTGTCTGATTTCCTTATGGTTAAATATAATGTTGCTGGAATTCTATCTTTGTCTATTGTATCAATAGATAAGTCATTTTGAACTTTTTCTAACCACTTGTCAAAATCTCTAATTCTGTCAAGTCCTCCATCTCCAGCAATTTCATTTTCTCCGTTATCTAAAAACTCTTGTAAATATTCTTCAACTTCTTTTTTATATTCTTTAGTTGGAAATAATAATTCTAATTCGTCATTATTCAATTTTATCACTCCATTCTATAAATTCTTCTTTTAATAACCCTGTAATACATTCATCAACATATTCATTTGTTGCAAGGCATAAGAATTTCTTTCTCCTTATTCCTTCATCCCTATACCCTAATTTCAGTTGCATTCTTCTTGACTTTTCATTTCCACGAAAATATCCGTTCTCAATTCTTCTTAATCCTAAAACTTCAAAGCAATATTTATTTCTGCTACTAAAAGCCTCTGTCCCATATCCATTTTTTTGATATTTTTCATTAAGCCATATTCCACCACCGGCAAGTGCCATCTTTTTTATTAATATTTCTAATCTCTGTACCACCAATAACTTTATTACTAGCTTTTAGTACTATTGCTAATGAAATTTTAACATTTTCATCTTGACTTTTTGAACATTCTATAAATTGTTTAGCATCATTTTCTGTATATGGATATGGAACTCCAGCCATCCATTTTGCAACTTCTATATTATTTAATCCATCTACTATATCTTCTACATCTCCATCTTCCCAGTTTCTTAAAATAAGTCTTTTACTTTCAATTTTCATAACTATCACATCTCCTATAAAAATAAGCCTCACAAAAGAATCTACTTTAAGACTCCTTTGCAAGACTTTTATCTAATCTCACCTTCGTGTAAACAATCAATCTATTCTAATTGTCCTTTATCGCTCGGATTTAGTAATCCTAGATAAACTCTTAAATTATGTTTTTTATTGTAACATATTATTCTGTTTTTGTCAAATTTACATAAACATCTGATAGTGTCAATTTTTTTCGGGGAAATTTTATAAAAAATTTTCTTCCTCAAATTGAATGCTTAATAAACTGCCCTATACAGCCATTCCATTTAAAATATCTCTAAACAATTTCCTTTGTCCTCGTGTTCCAAATGATATGATTGGTAATGAAACTGGTTTGAAATTTATATTTTTATTGATTTTCTTTTTTGTTTTTTCTTTTATTTCTTTATATTCTTCGATTTTGATTATTTTTTCTTGCTTATTTAATATTTCTTTTACTTCTATTTTATCTTCTTTTAATAGCCTTAATTTACTCATATTATTAACATTTTCTGTCTTCCAGCCCATTGGTCTTGAACTCATTCTATCTGAATATATATGACTTACATGTCCTTCTGCACTACAACCGTGCAATATCTCTTTGTTTTTATATAAATTTGTTATTCCATCTGTATTATTTAAAATATAATTCATTAAAGTTTCTTTTCGTATTCTTAAACTATATTCCATTTCCTCGCTTAATATCTCATAACATATTTCTTTAAACTCTTTAAAATCTAATTTCTCAAGAGCTTTATATATTTGTTTTTTATACTTATTTTGCTCTTTTTTAGTTTCTTTTTTTATTTTTCCTACTATTCCATTTATTGCTTTAGTCATATGGAATTCATCTAATACATAAATACTTTTTTGTACCCATTCTAATCCTGTTTTTATCCAGCTTGCTCCGTCTCCTTGTAGGAACACTCTTTTTAAACATTCTAAATCGTAGTTTTCTTCTATATACAAAGACACTTCATCCCATAAATCGTGAATTCTATTTTTATATAATCCTCCAAAATGACGTTTATTTTTTAATTCTACTCGTTTACCATTGTTTAATGCACTTTCATATACAATTACTATTCTTGGTTCTTCTATTCCACCTTTTTGAAGATGTACGTGGTCTTCATCAGCTATTATATAAAGTGTTTCTATTTTCTTCTTTTCTACTTTATCTTCATAAAAATCTTTTTCTAAGTCTAAACTTTCTATTTCGTTTTTTACTTCTTGTCGGGATATCTTTACACCATATGCCACAACTTCTCCAGCATGCTCATAAGATGAACTTACTGCTTCTGTTAATAATCTTTCTTGCACATTTTTTAGAAGTCTTTGTTTTGGCTTAATTCCTAATATTTTGTCTAACAGATATACTTTTTTATTTGCTTCTTTTTCTTTGTAATATCTTCTTTTATAATGAATTTCACCAAATATAGATACTATACTTCTTGAATCTTTTTCTAATGATTCAAATTGTTCTTTTCTTTCTTGTAAATTAAAAATTTCTTCCTCAATATATTCAACTAAATATTGTGTTAAATCGCTACCAAACCTAGCAAATTCAGCTATTAAATCATCTGTAAAACCAGATATTCCTTTCTCAAAAATTAAACTTTTTAAATAATTTTCTGTTAAACTAATGATTTTTTCGTTAAAATAGTGTAAAATATTTTCCATAAGATACCTCGTCTTTCGTTAAAATTTTGTTTTGTATATTTATATTTTAACACTAATTTGAGGTATCTTATTTTTTATTTCTAAAATTTTCCCCCGAAATTATTTTACACTAACTAAACATCTAATTTATGATTTATCTCTTTCATACCACTTTGCAAATTCTTGCATAGCCTGTACTGAACCATCAATTTTTCTTCTTTCTTCTCTTTCTTTATTATCCATTTCTGCTAAAGTTTTCTCAAATCCTTTAGGTTTAAAAATATACCATAAATCTGACCATTTTTCTTCTCTATCTAATCCTTTTATACTTTCAGATAAAATTCCGTGGATGCTTTCCATAAAAATAATGTATTTCTTTTCCATCGTGATATGCTAAACATTCATTAAATGCACATTTTCTATTTCTCTTATTTTCCATCAATTTCAAAATTCCATTTATACCTATAGTATCTAATGAAAAATTTACAAATGCTCTTGGAAAGCCATTTAATTCATCAATTCTAAAATCTGTATCTAATGCTAAACAAGGTCTTTTCACTATTTCATAAGCTTGTTTAACTTTTGCAGTTGCTATTTCTTTAATATCATCGCTTCTAGGTTCATCTAATTCATAATTAAATGTTGTAAATTTTAGATTCTTAAAGTATCTCTCTGCTGATTTTATTTTTCCTGTATTATGTGTTACAAAAACAATTTCATTATCCATTAATGTACTCCATTTCCAATATTAAATATTTATTTTCACTCTTAATTTTAACACTAATTTATTTGAAGTGATTATATCACTTTTCGTATTTTTATTCCATATATTTGTAAATTTTCTAAATAAAAATATATTAACGTAGTGCAATATTTTTTTATTAAAATTATTTACAAATTTTGAGAGCATTTTTTGATGCCCAAAATTCGCCAGCTTGGTGTTTTGACACCATTTATGCTGTTTAGGGTAAAATCCCTAAAACCCTTTTTAGCCCGCTAGGAGAAATTTTTGTTATATTTTTTTAATAAGAAAGTTAATTTTTGTTACTTATTTTATAAAATTTTTTCTTTTAATTCGCATACAGACTCTCTAAAAATTCTTTAGTATATTGTCTCTGATTTTCATAATTTGATATAAATTTTCTATGACCTTTATTATTAATTTTAATATTATTTCTTATAATATTATCTTCCGTATTTTTATAGATAGCCTGTCCATTTTTTGATTGATACAGGTATCCATTATTTAATGGATACGGAACATCATTTATATAAATTTTTCTTTGAATTATTTGCTTGTTTTCCTTTCTAACCATTTCAACTTTTATATAATTCTTCTCTCTTAAATCTGATATCCAACTTGAAACTGTTTTAGGATGTACTCCTAATTCTTCTGCAAAATAATTATTTGTTGCAAAACAATATCCTTCTTTACATGCAAGTGATATTATCATTGCATATAGCAACTTTTCATTTGCTTTTAATTCTTTATTATATAGTATTTTTGATGGTATTATTGAATAATATCCTACTTTATTTCTTTGTTTTTCTTCCATTTTTCCACTCCAATTCTAGCAGTAAAGACATAAAAAAATACAGAATATTTCTTTAATATCGAAATACTCTGTAATATAGATGATTACTGCGTTTTATTAAATTATTTTTGTGGTTGGAAGTTTTTAAAGCTCACAGGTGTGGATTTAAATCTTCAATTTCCTGCTGGTTGGGAAGAAGCTAGAAGGATAAAATATGAACAAGGTTTTACCTCTCCTGCTCCACGAGATTTTGTTGGTTTTTATCCACTTTCAACCCCAGAAGCTATAGCAATTTATAATTTTATTCTAAAACATAATTTTAGGTTAATGCTTACTTATCATACACAAGGAGAAGTTATATATTGGCAATATTTAAACTATGCTCCAAGCAATTCCCTTGAAATTGCAAATACTTTTTCAAAAAATTCAGGATATTCTGTTGCAGATGTACCTTACAATTCTAGTTTTGCTGGCCTAAAAGATTGGTTTTTATATAATTATAGAAGACCAGGATTTACAATTGAAGCAGGAAAAGGAATTAATCCTCTACCTCTTTCAGATTTAAGTAATATTTTTGAAGATAATTTTGGAATTTTAGTATTAGGAATGTTACAATAATAAAAAATTTTTAATTAGTATTTTTATTACTATTAATTATATCTTGTTTAATTTTTCTTATTGAATCATTAACATATTTTGTAGCTTGTTCATCGTAAATATATCTACCATTAACCTTTCTAACAACATCACCTAATTTCACGTTTTCTGGCAATTCTTTTTCAAAAGCAATATATTTACATTCCTTATGATTTTTATATTGAGTTACTTTATATCTATGATATTCATAATCATTTTCATATTTATCTGTAACAATAAATACTTCTGGTTTTTTTAAATCTGACAATTCTAAATTAAAATAATTTTCTAAAAAATCCCATTTTTTTCTATAAAATTTTAAATCATCGTCGGGATTTAATTTAATATCATCTAATTCTTGACCTTTAAATTCATCCTTATTCTTGAAATTATCTAATGCTTCACTTAATTCTTTTATAAATTTTTTTATAAAAGAATTTTGTTCTAATTTTTCTGTTATTCTATTTAAGTCTAAATTCAAATTAATCCTCCTTATTATTTGTTAATTTTGCTTCTCCTGTTCTATAATTTATTTCAAAATTATCTTGTACATTATATATAAATCTATTAAATGAAACTCCATCTTCTTCAACAGATTTTGCTTCTATTTCTACACCAGTTGCTAATTTATTTTCATTTTCATAAATAGGTGTTACTCTATATAAAACATGAAAATCTTTTCCTTGCTTATTATTCTGTTTAATCCAATTTGCAACTAAATTTTCATATTCAATCATTGCAGTATTCATCTGTGAAGTTCCAGTAATTAGATTTTGTCTATTATTATTTTCATTTCCTAATTGCCATGCAATTAAATGACATCTTTCATATAAATGATATTTATTATTTTCACCATATAAATATTGAATCCAACCAGTAGGCTTATATGAAATACTTCCTCTTTTAGTTCCTTCTGGTGGCATTGTATACTTACAAATATTAGCAAAGCCAACACCTGCTCTATCAAATTCGTCAAGTGGTGAGTAATACTCAAAATTTTCTGTAGTAATTTCATTCTCTTTAAAATATGGTACATCATTATTTATATTAATAACCATTTGACCTGAATATTTTGGAATATCATCTACTACAATATTTATATTAGTTTCATTAACTGTTGTATTACTTTGTATAGTTTCATTTAATGTATTGTTTAATATTTGATTTTCATTTGGTAATATTAAATTTTCAATTAAAACAAACAGTATTGTAAAAAATATAAAGGTTATTATTTGTTTTAATTTTTTTTTATTATGTTTTTTTGATCCAAACAGAACAGCTCCCATCTTTACAATAAAAAACTCCATTTCCTTCGTTATCAACATATACTGTTTTTTCTATATTTTCTGTACAATCATAAAATACAGAATTTGCTAACCTTTTTCCAACATTCATTTCTATTGAACCACCATCCTTATCTGTCATAACAACAGCTAATCCAGAATTATTATGTTCATCATCTCCTTGTCTAACAAAACCAATAATATTATTATCATTAAAATAATCCACTTGCATACCATAAGCAAAATTTTTTCTAACTTTAAGTAAATTATCTAAGAGATTTTTTTTTGAAGATACATTTTTTTCTAAAATTCCATAATAATCACCATAAAAAATACAAGGAATTCCGTCTTTTCTAAGTAAAATTAGTGAATAAGCATGTGGCTTAAACCAATCTAAAATCCAAGATTCAAGAGCTTGTTCTGGCTCTGTATCATGATTATCTACAAAAGTTACAGCTTTTTCTGGCATTTTTTCAACCAAAGTACCTTCAAAAATACTAGACATATTAAATTCTCCATTACTTATAGAAGCTCTAAATAAATTGTAGTGTAAAGGTACATCAAAAAGAGACATACATCCATTGGTTTTATCTATATAATTTTTTAATGTATCTACGTTAGTTGACCAATATTCTCCTACTGAATATAATTCTTTTTCGGAAACTTTTTTTATTTCCTCTAACCATTCTGGAAAAAATTCTGAACGTATATGTTTTACAGCATCCAATCTAAAACCATCAACATTAGTTAGATTTAAATACCATTTTCCCCATGTTTTAAACTCTGTTACAACATCAAAATTATTAAGATCGACATCTGCTCCCATCAAATAATCGAAATTTCCATTTTCTTTATCTACATTTTCATCCCAGTGTTTTCCATAAAATTTATAAATTGCTGCTTTTGAAGTTTTTTCATCCCAATCAATACCATGAAAATGAGTCCAATTCCATTTAAAAGAAGAATATTTATCAGCTCTGCCTGTAAAATTATATTTAGTCCAAGCACGTATCAGCTTAGTTTCAGTAATAGTATAGTTTCTGTTTTGAGCATCGTCTTCAACAGCTAATACTTCTTCTGTTTCATCTGCACCCATTTTATGATTTAATACAATATCTGCTAAAACTTTTATATTATTTTCTCTTAAAGTTCTAATTGCATTTAAATATCCATCTTTTGTTCCATACTTTGTAGGAATACTTCCCTTTTGATCAAATTCACCTAAATCATATAAGTCATATACACCATAGCCTGTATCATATACCCCACCTGCTCCTTTATATGCAGGTGGCATCCAAACTACATCTATTCCAATATTTTCTAGATGCTTTGCTTCTTTTGTAAGCTTATCCCAAAGTGTAGAATCGCTAGGAAGATACCATTCGAAATACTGCATCATAGTATGATTTCTGGCCAAATCTATCACTCCACTTCTTTTGATAGTCTTATTTTATTATTTATATATTGTTTAAAATTATTTTCTCTTTGAACTTTGTGTGTTATATGCAAATTCACTCATTATATTTCTCGGTAATATTTTGTTTAATAAATATAAAATTTTAATAGATAATCCTGGAATAATAATTTCTTTTCCTTCTAAAAATTTATCTATTGCATATTTTGAGGCATAATCGCTTGTAATTCCTTTAGTTGCAAACTTAACATTAGCAACATTATTAAAATTTGTTTGAACAGGTCCAGGGCAAAATACAGAAATACTAACATTAGATTTAGCTTTTTTTAGTTCCTTATTTATCCCAGAAGAAAGCTCTACTACGTAATTTTTTGTTGCATAATACTCAGACATAAGAGGTCCTGTCATAAAACCAGCAATTGACCCAACATTAAGTATTTTTCCATTATTTCTTTTTTGCATTTCTTCAACATATAACCTTGTTAATACATGTACAGCTTTTATATTAGTATCTATCATATTAATTCCTGTATCTATATCTGTTGTCCAAAACTCCCCAAATAAACCAAATCCAGCATTATTTATTAATAATTCCACAGTTCTATATTTCTCGAATAGTTTTTTACAATTTTCAACCTTTGAAACATCCATTACTTCAATTTCACAATTAGTAGAAATATCTTTTTTTACTTCTTCTAATAATTCTTTTCTTCTTGCTACTAACACTAAATCATATCCTAATTTTGATAAATATTTAGCCATATCTCTTCCCATACCAGAAGAAGCACCTGTAATTAAAGCTCTCATAATCCTAAAATTCTCTCCTTATTATCCATAATAGCATTATAACCTGTTTGAATTAATCTATTAAAATCGTCTACAACGAGTAATCCCGTTCCTTTAGCATCAATTTCTATTGATAAGTCTGAAAAATTTTCAGCTGTTCTAACATCTCCTAGGGAAAAAATATCAACAGCCCTTAAAAGTACCCCAAAAATATCCTCTTTAGGAATATAATCATCTAATCTAAAATGTAATCCAATAACTTTTTCAGCCCCCATTACTTTTAAAATTCTAGTTGGATAGTTATCTGTGGTTCCTCCATCTATAAAATTATATTTCCCATAATTACAAGGTGTAAAAACTCCAGGAAAAGACATACTTGATCTAGTTGCTGTTGCTATTGGTACATTATAAATATAATCAACATTATCTATTTTTTCCTTACACTCTTTCGATAAAAAAATACACTCATTTGTAGAAATTGTATCAACAGTACATATTGCAAGATTAACATCAATATCATTAATATTTTTTATATTTTTTTTATTAGCCATTTTTTCAATCAAATTCGAAATTTTTGAACCATCAATAATACCTTCTATTTTAGCAACACCTGATGTTAAGTATGTAAATACAGCCCTAGATATTGATCTCTTATCTAGTTTAGTAAGTGTTTTATAATATTCCTTTGTAAACTCTCTTATCTCTTCTGATGAGAATCCCATTGCATAACTTGATGCAAATAAGCTTCCAGAGCTTGTACCAGATATAAATTTTGGTTTTATTCCAAGTTCTTCAAAAGCCTTAATTACCCCAATATATGCGATACCTTTTAATCCTCCTCCTGCAAAAGCAATTCCTATATCCATTTTACTTAATCTTCCCCTCCTGTGTTTTTTACATAAATTGTTTGTGTAGGATATGCAAGTTCAATATTCTCTTTTTCAATTAATGTTAATAAGCTACACAATACTTCCTGTTTTGCATTTAAAAATTTTAAATATTCTGTTTCATTAATATATAAAAATATTTTTATTTTATTACTACTATTATCAATTTGATCAAAATGTACTTGAACAGTATCTTCAATTACTTTGGGATTATTTTTTAATACAAGTTTTATTTCTTTAATTGTTTTCTTTATTTTTTCAGTTGGTGTATTTAAATTTAGAGACAAAATTAAATCTAATCTTCTGCTTTTTAATCTATTCCAGTTAATAACATATTCTGATGCTATAATAGAATTAGGAATAGTTATTATAGAATTATTGGTGGTTTTTATACGAGTACTTCTAAAAGAAATATCAATTACAGAGCCAGCATATTCTCCAACTTCTATCCAGTCACCCAAGACAAAAGGTTTGTCTGTTAAAATTGAAAAACCACTTAATAAATTCTTAACTAATTCTTGAGCCGCTAAAGCAATAACCGCACTGACAATTCCAAGACCTGTTGCTAGTCCAGTTAAATTAAATCCAAGTTCTGTCATAATAATAAAAATTGAAACAATCCAAGTTAATAATCGAAATAGCTTACAAAAAAAATCATTTACAGTATCATCTTCAGATATATTAAGAATTCTTTTAAATAATTTTGAATCTTTTGTCATAATAGAAGTAATACCTTTAGTAATAAATATAATAGTAATTACTTTAAAAATCTCATTTATATAATAAGCAATTTGCTTTGAAGTAGGAATTATCCTTAAAGCTATATAAATCCCTACATATAAAACCATTCTTTTAAGTGGAGCATACATTTTACTATTTTTTACATTTGTTTTTTCGTGTTTTGAAAATATGTATACAATTTTTATAATAAATTTCGAAATAACACTTTTAAAAAGAAAAGATATAATTATAATTGCCAATGCTATTTGTATATCAAAAATTGTAATTAAACTATTTAAATCTATTTTAGTTAGTAGTTCAGCTATTTTGTTCATCTTGGTATTATTCCTCCATAAGATTTTAAAAATTCGTTATTTATTATTTTCCAAAAATATTCTTTATTAAAACTTTTATTCTATTATATATTAAACAAATAAAAATGTATACCTTTTTAAAACAAAAGAATCACTTTTTTATATATTCATTATTTTCACATTGCATCTCTATATCTATCCACTCATTATTTTTTTATAGCTTTCATATTCAATATTGGAAATTTTTAAGATTATAAATTATTTAAAGAAATAAAATTTAATTTCAATAGATTTTTTGATTTTAGGATTTAAAGAAAATAAAATAGCAAAGTACTGTTGTATGAATTATAATAGGTTAATTCTTAATTGTCAAGTTGTTTTAAACAGTGTTTTTTCAAAAATATAATAATAATTATAAAGAACAAAAGAGGCACATTTAAAATACTCTATCATTTTTGAAAAGTTATGTGCCTCGTCTTTGTTCGCCCGCGAAAAATTCTTTAGAATTTTTCTGTGGAAATTTGGCGAAGCCTTTATATTATAGGAAGTTCGGAGA
>JAFXMI010000017.1 GCA_017530505.1 Clostridia bacterium
ATAGTAATAATAATAATAATAATTGCTATTATCAAAAAAAGTTGTTGATAAACTTACTTTTGTGGTATTATTTTCTTGCATAATTTTCTTTCTTTTTTATCTTTCCGTAGAACATTATATCATAAACATTACGTTTATACAATAAATTTTAAAAATAAAAGTAATATATATTAACTAAGATTCCATCAGCTATCAAACCTTTTGCAGATTGATAAGTTCTAACTGCATTTTCTGAAAGTGCTCCAAAACACCAACTACTTCATCTGTATTGTATCCCAAAATTGTTAAATATAACCAATTGTTGTTCCAATCTTTTTTTATTTCCAGTAAAATACAAAAAATATCTAACTATTGTCTGCATATGTCAAACATGGAGTAAGCAATTGTTAATGATACCACATAATTTTTATTATAAAATAAACCCTCTTTGCTAACACAATTTCAAATAACAAATTAGGTTCACTTTAAAATTAATTATTTAAAATTACTAATTAAAAATGAGAATTTTTAAGGAGCTTGACAACTGTTAAGAAAATTCCATATTTAATTACAGTTGTGTTAGGAAGAAGGGATTTGCGATAGAAAAATAAAACATATTAAGCATGCGAGCTTGAAGCTTTTAGATATTCTTATATATATTTAAATAATTATTAAATTCTGAATTAATTCACCGTCGTTCCACTTGCCCCTCTTCCTACAACATCTGCCATTAAGTTTCTCCAAGTTATTGGTCCTAGTATTCCATCTGCTGTTAGACCTTTTGAAGCTTGATATGTTCTTACTGCATTTTCTGAATTTGCACCAAACACTCCATCTAAACCTCCAGTATTGTATCCTAAAGTTGTTAAAGCATCTTGTGCTGTACAAACGTAAGGTCCTTTACTTCCTCTTCTTGTAGTAGGATATCCACTTCCTACCCATCTATTATCTACATGGACCCAACGTGGAGTAAGTGAAACAGGTTCAACGTAAACCCAGATGCCTCTTGCAATAGTTCTTATCTGCGCCCTTTGTGCATCTGTTGCTGTTTGTGCAATATCCATTGCTAAACCACAATAATGTTGTGAAAGATTACTATGTCCACCTTCCCAGCATCTTTTAAAAGCAAAGCCAACATATATAGGTCTCCCATAATTAAATCTTAAACTATTCCAAGATTCCATCGTCCTTAAATCTGTCCATATAATATTGCTATTACTACTTCCTTTAAATTCTCGAACAGTCAGTGTTCTATTAGAATTGTAGGGCATTGCCTCACTTAAACCTTTATAATAAATTTCCATTCTATTTGCATTATTATTATAAATAAGAATTTTTGCCATACTTATCTCTCCTTTAAATTATCTATTTATATTTTATGAAAATTTTTAAAAAATGACATTATTAAATTTAGCGAACATTTTTTTGTAAAATCTATTGACAAACTAAAATTAAAAATATATACTAATTACGAACAATGTTTTGGTAAACATTTTTTTGGAGGTAATAAATAATGAATAATCTATTCAATAGAAAAGATATCATATCATATACTGTAAATACTGCTTTTACAAACACTTTAAGTATTACAATTCAAAATGGAGAAGTTGTAGTTTCTGCTCCATGGTACGTTTCTAATAAACAGATTCAAAATGCTGTTTCTGAAAAAACAAATTGGATAATTACCAAATTAAAAGAATATGAAGAAAGAAAAAATTTAGGTTATGATAATATTACCTTATTGGGAAAAAATTATATTACTCATGTTAATTTTAAACATAAAAATACATTTGAAGTCAATTTAAATAAAAATTTTATAGAAATAGTTTTACCTTTTGAATATAAAAACAAAGAATTATTTTCTATTATGAATACAATTTCTAACAAATTATATTATTTTGTAGCTGAAAAAGAACTAGATTCTATTTTAGAAAATACTAGACTAATGCTTGGAATAGCTCCAGAAAATTTTGAAATAACGCCTCTTAATAATTGTTTGGGAATGGTTAAAAACCAAAATATATATATTTCTCCTGAATTATTTAAATATAGAAAAGAAATAATTAAATATATTATAGCTCATGAATTCTGCCATTTAAAATTTAAAAACCATTCAAAAAATTTCTATAATATGCTTAGAAAATATATTCCAAACTATGAAATATTAGCTAAAGAATTAAATAAAATTCAGTATTAATTCTAATTATAAAAAAATATGATTGTTTTATTTAATGGATAAGAAATTAAAACGTTGACTTTTTATGTTAACTGTGCTATACTAAAATATATACAGATTAAAACATTCGCAGTTGCTCCTAAAAATTTTTTCTACACTTTGGAGCAATATATAGTAATAGTTAGGGTTCATCAATTAAATTCACACCCAATAATTGATGAACCCTATCCACATTATATAGCCAATTTAAAATAAATAAAAGATATTTATGAAAAAATAAATTTTAAACTTCTCTAGCTTTTACTATAACTCTCTTTGTACTATCATTTGTACAAGTAATTAAAGTAAGCTCTTTTAATCCATTTGTAAGCTGTGATGTACAATCTAATTCTTCTGGATTTACAACATATTTATCATATACACTATACTTTAAAGTTACTCCTGTTAAATCTGTTAATTCTATTATATCATTATTTTCTAAATCTAATACTTTACTAAAAAATTTTGTACTTCTATAGTTATGTCCTACAATACAATAGTTTCCTACTTCATTAGGTCCATATCCCCAAAAATAACAAGGAGATATTTTTAATAATTCATCAATATGTTCAATTGTTCCAGAAGTTTCTTTTAAGATTGGATAATTTACATTTATTGATGGAATATGTATAATAGCATCTGTATAGTATTCTGTTCCATTTTCTGTAACAGATGTATTTCTAGAAATAAGTTCTCCTGAAATATCTTCTTCCTCCACTGGTGTTGATATAATAACTTCAAAAGGGTCTTCAGTATTTAAAATTACTAAAGTAGATTCTTTTGAAAATTTAATTGTAGTATCATCAAATAAATTATCAACAAAGGTTAAACTTGATAAAATCTCTTGAGATACAGCTTCACTTTTATTTTTATCATATTCAGCATATATATAATAAGAAAATAAAACAACAACCAAAAAAACAGAAATAAAAAAGTCTATTTTATACATTTTTTTCTTTTTTCTCATTTCCGGTGTTATATACAATTTTTCTGCTACAATAATTTGGTTCATTTTTTCTCCTTTCTCTTATAATACGCTAATAATATTATAGCACTTATAATTTACTTTAGCAATAGAAAAAACGACAAAATGTCGTTTAAAATAACATAGTATGTTATAATTTGGTATACAATATTAAAATTATTAACAACTATTGTATAAAAATGCTTTGCTCAAAAGATTTTACAATCTATATAAATTTGTTTACAAAGCAAAAAAATTTTATAATTACAGTTTTAATCAAATAAAAATGAATTAAATTATTACTAAAAATTTTCCTCAAATACTCCTGTGTACATCCTAAAATAAATTCCCTTTTTTGCAATCAATTCATTATGGTTTCCTTGTTCAACGATTTCACCATTATTTATTACTAAAATTTTATCGCTATTTACTATAGTTGATAATCTATGTGCAATAACAAAACTTGTTCTTCCCTCTAATAGCTTATTCATAGCATTTTGTATCTTAACTTCCATACGCGTATCAACATTACTTGTTGCTTCATCTAATACTAAAATTTGTGGATCATTTAAAATAACTCTAGCAATATTTATAAGCTGTGCCTGACCTTTTGAAATATTTCCAGCATCTTCTGAAATTATTGTATCATATCCGTTTGGAAGTCTTTTTATAAAACTATGCGCATCTGCAAGTTTTGCTGCATTAATTATTTCCTCATCTGTTGCATCTAATTTACCATATCTTATATTATCTTTAACACTTCCTGAAAAAAGAACTGTATCCTGAAGAACAATACCTAATGAATTTCTTAATGAGTCTTTTTCTACTTCTTTAATATTTTTTCCATCAATTAAAATCTCTCCATTTGTAACATCATAAAATCTTGTTAAAAGATTAATAGTAGTTGTTTTTCCTGCCCCAGTTGGACCAACTAAAGCTATAGTTTCACCTGGCTTTGCCTCTATATTAATATCTTTTAATACTGGCTTATTATCTTCATATTCAAAATAAACATCTTTTAATTGTACATGTCCTTTTATTTTCTCTATTTTTGGTTTTTGTTTATTTCCAGGGTATTCTTCTGTTTCATCTAAAATTTCAAAAATTCTTTCAGCTCCAGCAATACTAGATTGAATAACATTAAACTGATTTGTAATTTCAATAATAGGTCTTGAATATTCTCTTGAAAACTTACTAAATATTGCAATTGTACCTAAGCTTATTTTTCCACGAATACAAAATATACCTGCAACTACTGTAGTTATAGCTGTAGTAATATTACCTATATTTCCCATAATTGGCATAACAATTCCAGCAACAGTTTGGGCCATAAATCCATTTTTTCTTAAATTTTGATTTCTATTATTAAAATTGTTTTGAACATCATCTTCTTTATTAAAAGCTTTTATTACTTTTTGACCTGAAACATATTCTTCAATAAAGCCATCTACTTTTGCTAGAGCTTCTTGTCCTTTAATAAACTGACTTTTATTAATTTGAGCAATCTTCCTAACAACTATTAACATTATTGGTAAGCTTAGAAGACTTATTACTGAAAGTACAGGGCTTATAATAATCATTATTGCTAAGGTTGCAATAAGTGTTAATAAGCCTGATATCATTTGATTTATACTTGTATTTAATGAAATACTTATATTATCAATATCATTAACAATACGGCTCATTAATTCTCCATTTGGATGTGTATCAAAATATTTTATTGGCAATTTTTCTAATTTTACAAACACTTCATCTCTTAAAGTTTTTACAGTATTTTGTGATACTTCAATCATTATTTTAGATTGTATATAAGAACAAATAGCTGTTGAAATTGCTATAATAATTAAAACACTTATCATCCTCAAGCATCCAATTTTGTATTCAACAATTTCTGGATTTTTTAATAATGGAACAATATAATCATCTATAATTGGTTGTAAAATAACAGATTGAGCCAAACTTAAAACAACAAATAATAATATAAAAAAGTATACAATTATTAACTCTTTTTTACTCCCTTTTAGATAACTCAATAATCTTTTGATAGTACCTTTTGAATCTTTTGCCTTGTCTAAATTAACACTCATTGGTCCTCTACCACCAACACTTTTTCTATGTCCATCTTTCTTATTAAGTTCTTCATTATTTGACATTTTATTTTATTTCCCTTCTTCTTCTATTCTTCAGGCATAACTTCTTTTTGAGAATTACTAATTTCCTGATAAACTAAATTATTTTTAATTAGTTCTTCGTGGGTACCATCTCCTACAATCGTTCCATCATCCATTACAAGAACTCTATCAACTTTTTTACAAGTACTTATTTTTTGCACAATCATAATTATAGTTATATCATTAAATTTTTCTCGTAGTTCCTTCATAAGTCTAAGTTCTGTTGTACTATCTAAAGCACTTACACTATCATCTAATATAAGAATTTTAGGATTTTTTATAATTGCTCGAGCTATAGCAAGCCTTTGTTTTTGACCTCCTGAAAAATTTGCACCTCTTTCCTCAACATGTGAATTATAGCCATTTGGTAAACTTTCAATAAACTCATCTATTTGAGCTATTTTACATGCCTTTTTAATTTCTTCTATTTTTGCATCTTTCTTTCCCCATCTAATATTTTCTTCAATAGTACCTGCAAATAATCTATTTTCTTGAAGAACCATACCTATTCCGTCTCTTAGAGTTTTGATATCATAATCTTTTACATTTATTCCATCAACTTTTATAAAACCTTCAGTCACATCATAAAATCTTGGAATTAAATTTACAAGAGTTGATTTACCAGTTCCTGTAGAACCTATAATAGCTACGATTTCTCCAGATTTTATTTTTAAATTGATATCATTTAATACAGCTTCACCATTCGAATCTGTAAATTTAAAATTTTTAATTGAAAACTCAATTTCACCTTTTGATATTTTTTTGTCTACAGGATTATCTTTATTCTCTATATCAACCTTTTCTATTAAAATTTCCTCTATACGATCATAAGATGCCTTCGCCCTTGAAAAATTCATAAATATCATTGAAAACATCATCAAACTAATTAAAGTCATTGTCATATATGTAATAGAAGCACTAATTGAACCGACTTCAATATGTCCAGAAGTACCAATCCATAATACAAAAGCTATTGCTAAATTCATTATTAATGTTACCATTGGCATAAGTACAATAAAAATTGAAAAACTTTTTATCGTTGTATCCATTAAATCTTTATTTGCACTTTTAAACCTATCAACTTCATATTCTTGTCTTACAAAAGACTTAACAACTCTAGCACCTATTAAATTTTCTCTAATTACATTATTAACCTTATCTATTTTTTCTTGAACTGCTTTAAATAAAGGAAATCCTTTTGTTATAATAATTGTCATTGTAATTACAATTATTGGAATTAAAAATAAAAAGATTAGAGAAATTCTTGGGCTCATTGATATCATCATAAATACACCACTTACTAACATTACTGGTGTTCTAACAGCCATCCTTAAGGTCATCTGAACTAATTGTACTAATATTTCAACATCATTTGTTAATCTTGTTATTAAAGATGCAGTTCCATATTTATTTATATTATTAAAGGAAAATTTTTGTACTTTCTCCATTAATTCCTGTCTCAAATTTGCTCCAAACCCATACGCTGCCTTAGATGAATTATACATTGCTAAAAAGCCACCTAACATTGATATCATTGATAAAATTACCATATATAATCCCATTTTAAGTATATAGTTTAAATCTGAATTAGCTATTCCAATATCCATTATTTTTGCAGTAAAATATGGAACTGAAATTGAACCAAATGTATCAATAATAATAAATATTGGTGATAAAATCGCATTCTTAACATTTCCTTTAAAATATTTTGTAACCTTCATAAAGAATTACCTCCACACATTTGCCATATCCTATATTATTATAAAAGTTCCTTTCTTAGTTCCTCTGAACTCTTTGAAGAAAGCATACTTGGTGCTATATCAAATATAGTTTTTGCACCATATTGTTTAGCTTTATTCAATTTATATGCTGCTCGTGCTAATGCAATTAAAACAGAAGCTGTAAATTCTGGATTAGAATCTAATTTTAAAGAAAATTCAATTATTTCCTTATTATTTTCTTTACCTGTATTACCACTATGAATTACGAAACCTCCATGAGACATTTTATTATGATTTGCCTTAAATTCTTCTTCTGAAATAAAATGTACGGTTGTTTGATAATCACTAAAATAATTTGGCATTGTCTTTATTTCGTTTTCTATTCTATTCTTATCTGCACCCCCTTCTACAACTACAAAACATTCTCTCAGATGTTTTTCTCCTGTTGAAAGTTGTGGATTTTTTCCAGCTCTTACATCATCTACTGCTTTTTCTATTGGAATTGTATACTGAATTGCATTTTTTACACCTTCAATTCTTCTTATTGCATCAGAATGCCCTTGACTTACACCTCTGCCCCAAAAAGTATACGTATTTCCATCTAGCATAATAGCATTAGAATACATTCTAATAAGAGAAAACAAACCTGGATCCCAACCACCAGATATTATAGATGTTCTGTTGTTTTTTAATGCACTTTTATTAACATTTTCAAAATGCTCTGGAATTACAGCATGTGTATCAAAACTGTCAACTGTATTAAACATTTTAGCCATTTCTGGTACTTGTTTTGGAAGATCTGTGGCAGACCCCCCACACATAATCATAACATCAACTTTATCTTTCCAATTTTCAATCTCCTGAATACTTACAACTTTTGTATTTGAAGAGATTTTTAAGTTTGCTGGATTTCTTCTTGTAAAAATTGCAACAAGTTCCATATCTTTTGCTTTTGTAATTTCACTTTCAACTCCCTTTCCAACATTTCCATATCCACATATAGCAACTCTGATTTTTTCCATAATATACTCCTTAAATTATTTAATCTGCTAAATTAAAAGATTAAAAATAGTTTCAAACATTTTAATCCAACAAATTAATATATAAAATAAAAATAA
>JAFXMI010000018.1 GCA_017530505.1 Clostridia bacterium
AAAAAGATTAATTTTTTTATGCTATAATTTCTATTAAAATTACTTTTTCTCTTGTAAAAAATCATCTATATTTTTCACAATAAAAAAAAATATTTTCTTAATTAATCAAAAAGAACTTTATATAATGTTCTAATTTAAAAAAAGGTAGTATATTATATTAAATTATATATGATAGTTTATATATTTAATTTTTTTTTAACCTTAATTTAATATAATTAACAAAAATATATATGCCATTAGGCAAAGATAATCTTTATAATTTTTATTTATTTATTGATTTTTTTAATTTTTTTTCAATAATAAATCAGGATCAGCTCCACCAGTATTTTGATTTTGCTGGAAAGAAATATGTTTTACCTGTTCTACTAAACCTTTATTCTGTTGTTGAATTATAGCAACAACAACTGCAAGTCCAGCAACTAAAATAATTAAAATAATCACAATAATTACAAATAAAGTAGTATTACTACTATTTTTATCAGAAGAAGTTTTTTTTGATGGTCTAATTAATTTAACACCTTTATAGGCTACATAATCTAAAATAGTTTCTTGTTGGATTTGTGCAATAACTTGTAAATAAGCCCAATTTGTAAAAGCACCTTCCGCTGTTAATGTTATTTTATCTTCTGTTGGATTTCTTTTGTAAACAGTATAATAAGGTGATTCCATTACAGCAATTGTTTCATAGTCTTCTCCTTCTATAAGAGTGGAGTTTTCAACTACTTTGAAGAAATAAGTGATATTTGCTTTGTCCTTATCTATATCTATTCTGTTAAATGTACATTTTATTATATTTTTTTCTTTATCTATTTCATCCAAATGTTCATCTATTGAAAGGACATTATTATCTTCTAAAATTTTATAGTCAGTAAAATCATTTTCACTTCCTACATTTATATATTTGAAGACATAATTGTATAATAAATAGTTATTTTGCTGTTTGTTTTCCTTTTTGAAAAAATTTAAATATATAAAATCTTTTTTTGGATTTTCTATAGTAATTAATATTTTTCCTCTTCCTTTTTCAGCTTTTTTAATATAATCAGTATTATTATTTCTTATCATTCTATCATTAATACAAAAATCAAGATATTGACTATTAAAAGCAAGTTCTATAATCATATATTTTTTAGATTTATCTATTTTTAATTTATAAAAATTAGTAAAATATCCACTAATATATCTTCCATAATTGAAAGTTTTTTCAACAGGGACAATTCCACTATTAATTTTACTAAATTGTGCTTCAACATTAAATTTTGAATATTTTTGAGTAGGATTACTTTCTTCAATAGATAAATATAAAGTAGGATTATCAGTTGCTTTTATATTATAAGAAGAGATAGTTTCTTCACTTATGAAAACTTGAGCAGTTTTAATAGCAGGATCATATTCTCCAAATATAGTTCTACCAAAAGTAGGTGCTAATTCAGGACTTTGTTTAGCCTTATAAACAGTACTTTCTTTAGCAAGTGCAGCCCTAATAATTAGTGGGGAAGTTGAATATTCACCCTCAGTATCAATATATGAATCTTTGAATGTTACTGCAAGATTTAAATCATTGAAAGAAGCGCCAACTTTACTATATAAATATACTGGTAAATGAGTATCTCTATATCCTATTTCTAAAGAATGTCCATATAGTATTTCGTCGAAATTAGTTTCTCCATCTCTTATATAGTAGGAAACATAAAAAACAAAGGTTGATTCTTCACCAGCTCCTGCTGATGCTTTCCTATTAGTTATAATTAATTCTTCTAAATTTGAGCCTGAAGTTAAAGATAGTCTATCTCCTTTTCCTCTTAAATTATAAACTGTATTAGGGTCATTTTTCCACATAAGATCTGCTTCTCCACTTAAAGTAACAATATTAACAATAAGACTTGATGAGAAGAATTTTAATATTAAGTTGTCTACAGAAACTGATAACAATTGCTCACTACTTGGATTAGGATAAAAAGAATAACTATCTTTACTAAGAGTATCATACATTGGCAAAGAAGTAATTATCATTATATCATTTTTTATATCAGAAATAACGTTTACAAATAAATAATATTTTGTTCTTCCAGGAACTAATTTTGTAGTAATGTAGTCAACACCACTATCTATTGTACTATATTGTGCAGACTGTGATGTAGGTATTTTTGATCTTAAAGAAGCATAATTATATTCATCATAACTTTCTCTTTCTATAAAAGATGCAAAAGTATTTGTGACAGCACTTTGATTTAGAGAAGTAGCATGGACTAAAAGAGGCATTTCTAAATTTACATCTTCATCATCATATGTTATCATGAATAAACAACGATAACTATTATCATCTAAATAATGTGGAGTACAAAGTATTTTATGATCAGTATTTACTTCTATTATATCTAAATTATCATCTAAATTTGGCTGATGTACTCTAAGTGAAAATATTTCAGTATCAACTGAATCAGTTTTATCTGTCCAGACACCAATCACTAAATTTATATCTTGTAAAGAACCTTTATTTGGTATGTCAATTAATCTTTGATTTGCTTTTTGTAAAATTTCTAATTTATCTATAGAAAAAATTGAATCTCTTCCAGGTGGAAGTAAAGTAAAATCTGCGTTTTTTGTGGTGGGTCTTGTTCCTCCAACATTAATATATAGTCCAGCTACTTCAGACTGCCAATCAAAATCAACTTGCATAGAATCATGAGGAAGCCAAATTTCATAAAATTGGGAAATTCTTTCATTTTCTGCAATTTCAACACTTCCTACGATATATTCATTGACTTGAATAACAACTTTAGGAATGTCTGAATATGCCTGGGTATTAGGACTTACTGTTGCTGTAATTGTAAATGGATAAAATTTGGAATCATTTACATAGTCACCAATTTGTGAAACTTGGACGGATAGTAATAAATAACATCCTTCTATACAATCTTGAGTATCTTCAACATTAATTTCTAATTTTTTAGTATAAAGATTGAAATAAAATGAATCTTCCCAACCATCTGAAGGCATTCTATATATTCCTCTCCAATTTGCATCTTCATCTGGTGACACTTGATCTTTTCTTACAATTTTTCCCCATAAATTTCCAAAATCTCTCAGGAAATTTATTGAAACTTCCCCTCCTTCATTTTTTCCAATTTCAGTATATAAATAATAAAATTTATCACCACATGTAAAATCTTTTTTTGCATGACTTTTTTGTAAATATGACGGAGTATTTAAAATTTGTCTAACAGTAATTTCAATCATTGGTTCTGTTTTAACTGTACCAGGTATAAAATCTGTGAATGTTGCTTCAATTATAATATTGCATAAATTATCTTTTCCACACTTATTTATAATATCATTTCCAGGTAAGAATAACATTTGACTTCTTGTAATAGTATAAGATCTTATATATTCTTTGTCAGTGTTAGTATAAATTTTTAAATTGTAAAAACCTTCATCTATAATATTGACATAAATAACTAAATCATTTTCTGGATTTGCATGAGGATATAAAAATCGAATAGTTTTAAATGTATCATCAAAAATAACTTGTTGATTGATATTTTCTCCAACAACTATTTCTGTCTCAACATTATCATCTTTTGATTCATAGCCTGCTACATATAACATACACATTTTATGATTATAATTTGATAAATCTGCTTCTTTTATTTTTATTACATATTCATAACTTTCAGATTTATACAAATTTGAATTTTCCAATAAAATTTCTTGGGCATAACCATCAAAGAAAGAAATTTCCTTGCCAATTCTAGTAACATTGAAATCACAATTAAGAGCGAAAAAGTTTGCTAAAAAGGGTTGTCCAGCTTTATATCTATAATTTTGCAAATATATAGTTTTACTCTTTTCAAAAGTAGTTGGGTCTATTTCAACTAAATAGCTTTTTCCTGAAGTAATAGTTTCTACATTTTGAACGCTTGATAGAGGGTCAATTTCATATTTTATAGAAAAAAATGAATTAAGTTTTGCTTGATAATCAATATTTACAGAATCAAAAGTTTTTTTGAGTAAATTAAAATGATAATGAATTTTATTTGAAAGATAATATTTATAATTATTAGCAAGATATAATTCAGTATTTTTAATATCAAAAGTAACATCTCCAGTGTATATCATAATATCTATACTTAATCTAGTTATTTCCACAGCAGATTTTAAATCCAATTTAAATGTACCTTTTTCTTCTTTTGTGACAAATTTAGAAAATTCCTCATTTTCTATCAAAGTTATTTCTTTTCCTTTAGTAAAAACAGAACTTTCCACTTCGCAATATCCTTTATTATCATTATCATCATCTTTGCAATAAACTATAACTACTTTTTTATTTTCATCAAGTGCTTCAGAGTCTTTACTTATTTCTTTATCATAAATAGCCATTTTATTTACAATTTTTATTTTATCTTTTTCTTCTAAATTTTTTTCATTATAAAAACAATAAGGATAACTTGAACAATCTGTTACATATGTTTCAGTCACACCTTTTCTATTATATATATTAAAATTAAGTCTTTGATTACTTTGTTCGTATTTTCCCGAACTATATACAGCATAAGACCCCTTTGGAATTAATCTTCTATATATTTCATTCATTGTTTGAGGAGGATAAAAATCATAAAAACTTTCAAGTCTTGTTGGCTCTATAATTGATATAGAATAGGCAACAGGTTGTTTTTTAACTGTTTTCTCAGAAGAAAATTCAAAACATACAGTTCTAGCTTTTCCTTCGTTTTCAATTAAATAAGCAAGTTGACCATCAGAAATTTCTTGTTTACTTTGAACCAAAATTTGATTTCTTTCATCGACTAGATAAAATAAAGCATATTTAGAATGAATTCTTCCTGTTAAATAATATTTATTAACATTTTTAAATTGATCAGTTCCCATTACACTTATTGGAAAACATTCTTCATTATAATATCCGTCAGAGGGATCTATCATACCCATAATTACTGGTCCATTTGGATATAAAAAATTATCTGCCGCATTATTAGCACGGTCGACAAGATGAACATTAAGAGTTATATAATCCCCAGCTGTAGCACCTTTAATTGTAAAAATAGTTAAAAGATCATTATCTTTAGGTTCAAGTGGAAAAGTTATAATTTTTCCATTATTAAATGTATATGGAGTTTTATCTACTCCGTCAATACTTATTTGAGCGGTATTACTTCCTTCAATACCAATTGTTAGGTAGTCACTTTCTGTTGCTTCACCTTTTACTTCGAATCTCATTTCTCTATTTCCAGTAGAAACTAAATAAGAATAAGATGTTTGTGTATCAATTTCCAAAGATTGTAATCCTTCAAATTTAATATTATAATTACAATTGTCTTCTTTACATGTAACTAAAACATATAATTCATCAGAACCTTCATAAAATTGCTCCCTTTTTAATAATAATATTGCCGGTCCCCCATTTGTTACTCTAGAAATTGCTTGTTTATTATCTCGACAATTTGCATCTGATGGAGAAAAGCATAAAATTGGGGTAGGAATGTCTCCTTTTGGAGTTACTGTAACTTTCATATAATAATTGCAACTTTTTGAGTCAAGGTTTAAAGCATAAGTCACTTTTTGCTCAGCATTTTGGATATCTTTTTCAGCATATTGTTTTTCTTCTTCATATTCAATCCATACTGTTTCTGCAGAAATAAATGATATACAAATTAAAAATATTAATGAAATTTGAAATAAAGATTTTAAATTTTTATTCAATAGATTTTTTTTTGCCATCATTTATTTTATATCTCTTATCAATAATTAATTTTATAAATAATAATTAAATATTTATAT
>JAFXMI010000019.1 GCA_017530505.1 Clostridia bacterium
TATTTTTTCGAACTTATCTTTATGCAAAATCTGCAGGGTTCTAAATTAAAATTAAAACAAAAATTAAATTAGGAGAAATTTTTTTGAAAAATTATTTATTAAAAATAGCTTTATTTTTATTCTCTTTTTGTGTGATTACAATTTTTATATTATTAATATTTATGCCAATTTTTAAATCTAATAGTATTATTTTTACTTTTTCAATTACTCCATTTGATATTGCTCAAGTTTATCCGAAAATATGGGATTATATTAAGAAAACATACTTTGTATTTTTATTTATTTCATACTTTATTATTTTCAACTATATATATAATAATATTGAAAAATATTTTTCTTTAAAAAAGAAAACAAAAAATAATAATTTTAATAAAAAACAAAACTTTGAAAATGATGATCTAAAAATATTAATTGGAGTTAAACATGAACGGACAACCTGTTTTTATGAATGAAAAAGGACTATTTCAGAATATGCTTATAACTGGAACAATTGGAACTCGGGAAAACATCATCAGCAATGTACCCTTTTACACGCCAATTAATTTCTTTCAAATCTAATAATTTCAATGAAAAACTTGCAATGCTTATATTAGACGTAAAAGGAAATTATTATAAAGAAGTTTTAAAATACGCAAATGAAGCAAATAGATTAGATGATATTATATTAATTGAACTTGGAGGATTTTATAAATATAATCCACTGGATAAACCTAATTTAAAACCCATTGTTTTAGCGCATAGACTAAAAACAATTTTAAATTTATTTAATCCTGTTAGTTCTGAAAGCTATTGGCTAGACAAGGCTGAACAAATTTTGGCGGAATGCATAAAACTATGTAGATTATATAATAATGGCTATGTTACATTTACTGAATTACATAAGCTAATTATGTTTGAAGAATACTATACTGAAAAAATCAAAATTGTTCGTGAATTATTTGTATCTGGAAAATTAAGTAAAGAAAAAATTTATGATTTATTATCTTGTATTAATTTTTTTGAAAAAGAATTTTTTTGTTTAGATGATCGTACTCTTTCTATTTTAAAATCTGAAATTAGCAGAATTACCAATATTTTTGTATCTGACTATACTGTTTCTTCAACTTTTTGCCCAAAAGAAGAAGAAATTAATTTTAAGGGATTTAGTGAAGTTTTAGAAAAAGGAAAAGTAGTAGTTTTAAATATGAATATAGCAGAATATAGAAATCTTTCAAAAATAATTGCAACATATTTAAAATTAGATTTTCAAACAGAAGTAATGTCTAAACTTGGGAAAAATGTTCCTATTAGAAAAAACTCCTTTATTTCTGACGAATTCCACGAATATGTTACTTCAACTGATTCAGATTTTTTTGCTCAATCAAGAGAGGCAAAATGTATAAATATTGTTGCTACACAAAGCTATACATCTATTCAAAATACAATTAAAGATGAAGCAACAACAAAAGTAATATTACAAAATTTGATAAACAAACTTTGGTTTAGAACAGACGATATTTTTACAATTGAGGAAGCACAAAAACAAATTGGCAAAGAAGACAAAGAAAAAATTTCAACAACAATTTCTGAAAACGCAAAAGAAACAAATTTTAATTTCATAACAAATTCTCTTGTATCAAAAGATTCTAGCTTATCTGAAAGTTATAATAAATATACTCAAAATGATTATATTTATGAAACAAATTTTTTCTCCCAAAATTTAAAAACTTTTGAAGCTTTGGCTTTTTTATCCAATGGTTTTAATATTTTAAAACCTGAAAAAATAATTATGATTCCATATTTTAAACAAAAGGAGGAACCTTAAAAAAAATGAATATTTTTTTAACTAATAATAAAAAACTATACAAAAGAAAAATAAATTTTAAAACTATATATATATCTATTTTGTTTATTATATTTACTTTTAGCTATCCAAAATTAATATTTTCCGCAGATCCTAAGCTAATTTCAACATTAAATAATGCTTTTGAAAAACTTGAAAGTTATTTAGTAAAGCTATCAACTCCAGCAGCTGCTGTTGCTGTTGGAACAGGTGTATTTATGAAAAAATTTAGTTTTGGTGATGAGGAAAAGATTAGAACTGCAAAAAGAATAATTAGAGGTAGCTTATTTTCTTATGGCTTTATTCTCTGTATAGATTTAGTTCTAGCTCTAATGAAAACTTTATTATCATAAATTTTTAAAAACTTAAAAATTTAGAGGAGGTATATTTGGAAAACTTTAATTTAGTAGATAATATAAGACAATCTTTAAACGAATTATTTTCCGGTTTGTTTTCATCTATAGATAATAATATTTATTCTCTTTTAGATAATCTTATTTTTATAAATTCTAAAATAACTAATGAACCTGCCATTAAAAATATTTTTGGAGATAATATTACAGATGGAATTTTATTAATTTGTAATAGCTTAGTTTTTGGATTTATAATCTACTACGCAGCAAATTTTTTATTTTCACATTTAACTTATTCAAAAGTTCAAAGTCCAAGTCAGTTTATTTTTAAATCAATTATCTTTATAGGTTTAATGAATTCTTCGCTTTGGATATGTTCTCAAATTATTGATATTGTTTCTATTCTTACAGAATTAATCAAAAATTTAGGAAAAATTACCTTTGGCTATGAAATTTCCTTTGCAAATTTAATAAATAAAATTAATTCTTCTGTTTATATTAATAATAGTGAATTCTCAATGTTTTCTTTTGACGGTATGATAAAGTCTTTTACTAGTTTTGGATTGATTAATTTATTATTTACATATTCTCTTAGATATATAATGTTACAAGTATTTATTTTAATCAGCCCTTTTGCATTTCTTTGTCTAATAACTGATTCAACATCTTGGTTTTTCTCTTCTTGGCTTAGGAGTTTTATTTCAATGCTTTGTGTTCAAGTTTTAATCTCTATTATTTTAACTCTTAGTTTTTCATTAAATTTTAATTCTGAAACTAACCTTTCTAAACTTCTTTTAATAGGAACTATATATGCCTTACTAAAAGCTAATTTATTCATGCAACAAATTATTGGTGGAATTTCAACTGATGTTTCAATTGGTATTAATAATCTAAAACAAGGAGGCTCTTTATGAAATTTATTTTTCCAAAAAACTATAATTTTAAATACAAACTATTTGGGTTTATGGACTATACTACAGCTATTTTAGATATTATAATAGGATTTATTTTATTTGAATTTGTTCATCTTTTTATTTCAAATATTACTATAAAAATATATATTTTTATTATAGTATTTCTTCCTATTTTTTTATTTAGTATTTTTGGTTTACAAAAAGAAAATCTTTTATATGTTTTATTGTACATATTTAAATTTATAAAAAATAGAAATATTTATTTATATAAAAAAATATCTAATAACAAAAGTTAATTATAGCACCGCTTATTAATCTAAGTATAGAATTTAATTGTATGATGGAGCTATTAGAATTATTTTAATTATAGTTTTTATTAAAATAATAATTGTAATTTACATAATTTTGTTGTATAATATATTAAAAACAAATATATAGAAATAAAAAGGAAATAAAAATATGGATGAATCTACTACTGAACTATTAGTAGCAGTGGCTCATGACCTTTTTCTAACTTGCCTTATGGATTGTATAAAAAATCCCAATAATACAGGTAGAATAAATGATCTTAAAAATATATTCAATAACCCAAATAATATAAAACTTCTTTTAATGTATTATGGCCTTAGTGAAAACGTATTATCTTGCCCAGCTCATAGACTTGCTTTAGAAGAAATCGCACAAACGTGCTTAGATACAATAATTGATAGTGATTTCGCAATTATAGATGTAACACGATTAAAACAAAAAGATGATAGAGTAATTAGAATAGAGATAGGCTCCAGAAGATTTCTATCTGACAAATTAGAATTACGCTTTAAAAATGATGGTTATTATTCGTTTTTGAAGTATTCTTATAGAAACTCTCTATTAGACTATGAAGATTTATTAATATCTGGTACGGCTGGAAGAATATATTCGAAAATGAAATTCGATAATAATACTACTAAGCAATCAATAATAGGATTAAATAAATATGGATTTGCTGTAAGAGAATTATCTGAAGAAGATTCAAATAAAGAAAAAAAGACTACCGCACTTAAATTATGTAATAGTACCATCCAAATAGGTGAAAGTACAAACAATGGAGTAAATTGGGATAGCGACCAAGATGTAAAATGGAGTGGAAATCCATTACATTTAAATTCGGAAAATTGTACTGGTGACGACAGAACTAAAAATATTATGTTAACTATTAAAAGAAACCCAAATTCTATTCAATTTTATAAAAACATTTTTGGAGAAAAGTACATTAATTATTTAATATCCATATATGAACAAGGTTATCCAAGTCCTTGATAAACGTTTTAATATGCACTTGACGAAGAATTAAACTATGAATTAGTTATTTCAAAATTTGCGACAATTTAAAAAACATACAAAGAAATAATTAGTACTATGTGTCAAAGTAAAGTCATAAATATTTAAAGTTTAAGATAACAGCTTAATTATCATATTAGTAATTTATATTTTATATTTGGCAATGGATATAAAGATCATTAATTTATTATAGAATTATTATATATATCAAGAAAAATTTATAATTTAAAATTTTCTTATTTTCTAGGACTTTCTTAAAATTGAATGGAATACTCAAACCTAAGTATTCTATATTTTACTCCTATTCCGTTTTACATATTTAAAATTCACAGCTTGAACAAATTTATTAAACATAGTTATTTATGTTTAATATAAACCATAAAAAACGATTGTTACAATTCACGGCTATAATTTTTTGTTTAGCTGTATTTAGCTGAAACATATATAATACTAATTAGCGAAATGACTTAAGCGAAATGAAAACATTTAGATTCTCTTATTAATGAAGGTAGGGAATCTCATTGCATGAGGACACTACCTGAATTAATTAGAGACTATGTTTAAATGTAGTAATTTAAGATGTAGCAATTTAGTATTATATATGTTTCAGCTTTAAATAAATTTGTATAAAACTTAAATTGTAACTTTAAAGCCATTTTTTTATTAAAATAATAATAATTTTATATTGTTTTTTTTAATTTATAATGATATAATTCAATTACTGTACTTAAGATAAAATAATTGATTTATTTTGATAAAAAGGGGCTAAAAATAATGAAATTAGAACTTAGTGATAAATCATCCTTATTCTCTAGTACAGAATTACCAGACGTATTCTTTGCAGATTACTTACCTCAAATGAATAGTGACTATGCAAAGGTTTATTTATACGTTCTTTTTTTATCTAAATTTAATAAAGATGTCAAAATAAACGATTTATCAAAAAGACTTGGTTTACAATTTCCTACAGTACAAGATGCACTAAAATATTTAGAAAATGAAAAGCTTTTAATTAAGCTTCCAGATGGCTATTCTATTGCTAATATACAAGAACTCGAATTATCTAAGCTTTATTCACCTAAAATATCTTCTTCTCCGGAAGATATAAAAAGAAGCACTCAAAGCCAACAAAGAGCGAAAGTAGTTGAAGAAATAAATAATTTATTTTTTCAGGGAGTTATGCAACCTACTTGGTACACAGATATTGATTTTTGGTTTAGCAAATATGGCTTTGACGAGCAAGTAATGCTCGCTCTTTTTGGATATTGTGCAAATAATCGTTCATTAAACAGACCTTATGTACAAGCTGTTGCAGATGCTTGGGCAAAAGATAATATAAAAACCTTTAATGATTTAGATGAACATGAAGCAAAAAAAGATAAAATTAAAAATTTAAGCCGTGAAATATCAAAAAGACTACATCTTTCAAGAAACTTAACTGTATATGATGAAGAATATCTTACAAAATGGTCTGAAGAATATGGTTACGATATTTCAATTATTGAACTTGCTCTAAAACGCTCTTCATCCATGAACTCAATTAGTTTTGAATATTTTGATAAAATTTTAACAGAATGGCATAATAATGCTTTAACTACTGTAAGTGACATAGAAAATTATCAAAATTCTAAAAAAACTAATGCTAAACAAGTTATAAAACATGCAGAACAAAAATTAAGTAAGCTTAATTATATTCAAAGTACCTTTGATAATTTAGATTCTTTATATGAAAATTAAAGGAGCTCTTAATGGAAAATTCATTACTAAAACAAATTTTACAAGAATACGATTTAAAGCGAATAAAAGCTATTAATGAAGCTGAAGCAAGAAAAAAAGAACTTTTATCTGTAAACCCTCTCTTAGAAGAAATTGAGAGAAAATTATCAAATCTTTCTATTAATACAACAAAAAAAATTTTAAGGGCAGATAGTCAAGAAAAAGAACAATTACTTGTAAATTTAAAAAAAGAAACTACAAAATTAATAAAAGAAAAAAATAGTTTTTTAAAATCAATTTCTAAAGATTCTCGGTTATCTTAATCCACATTTTGAGTGTAATATGTGTAAAGATACTGGATTTATTAATAAAGCTGGATTAAGCTTTATATGTACTTGTTTAAAACAAAAAATTTATGATGTTGCTTATAATAAATCTAATATGGGTAATTTAGAAAGAGAAAACTTTTCAACCTTTAATTTAAAAATATTTTCAGATAAGCCAAATAGAGAACTTTATAAATCAGAATTTTCACCTAGACAAAATATGGAAATGATGAAAGAAAAAGCTAATTCATTTATAAAAAATTTTGATGTTCCTAATGAAAAGAATTTGTTATTTACTGGAAATACAGGAACAGGAAAAACATTTCTTATAAACTGTATTGCTAGTGAAATTTTAAAAGAGGGAAAAACCGTTTTATATCAAACATCTCCTTTAATGTTGGATTCTATTCTTGATGAAAAATTTGGAAAAACTGATACAAATCTATATTATACTGTTTTAGATGTTGACTTATTAATAATTGATGATTTAGGTACAGAAACGCAAAATGATTATAAAATGGAGCAAATATTTAATATAATAAATACTAGACTTTTAAATCAAAATCATAAAATAACTAAAACTATTATCTCTACTAACTTCCCTATTGATGCTTTATTTAATATTTATACAGCAAGAATTGGATCTAGATTAGCTGGTTCATATAGAGTTCTAAGATTTTTTGGAGATGATTTACGAATAAAAAAATCAAAAAAAGAATCTTAAAGGATGTTTCTATTATTAAGAGAAACATCCTTTAAGATTATATTTTTGTTATTCTTCTATCTCATCTTCTTTTGAATTAATAGTTTCTATACTTACAATCTTTCCACCATCGCTTGTTCTCATTAAAGTAACTCCCTGTGTTGCTCTTCCTAAAATACTAACTTCATCTACATTAATTCTAATAATTGTTCCAGTATCTGTTATTAATAATACATCTTCATCACCGTTTACAATTTTTATTCCAACAATTTCTCCAGTTTTTTGAGTTATTTTATAAGTAATTACCCCATGTCCTCCTCTGTTTTGTACTCTATATTCTTCAAGCTCGGTTCTTTTTCCAAATCCATTTTCAGTAATCGCAAGTAATGTAGCTTTTCCTCCAGATACTATTGATTCCATACCAATTACGCAATCACCATTACCTAATTTAATTCCAATTACTCCTTGTGTAACCCTTCCAACAGGTCTTACATCTTTTTCATCAAAAGTAATACACATACCACGTCTTGTAACTAAAATTACGTTATCTTCACCATCAGTAAGCCTTACATCTATTAATTCATCATCTTCTCTTAAAGTAATTCCCAATAATCCTGTTTTCCTGGTTGAATCATATTCTTTAAGTGAAGTTTTCTTGATAATACCATTTCTAGTAGCCATTAAAATATACTTTCCTTCGGCAAAATTTTGAAGAGGAATTACGGCAGAAACTTTTTCTCCTGCTTCAAGATTTAATAGATTTACTATTGCCGTTCCTCTTGCTGTTCTACTTGCCTCTGGTATTTCATATCCACGTAATCTATACATCTTTCCTTTATTGGTAAAGAACAATATTGTATCATGAGTAGAAGCAGTAAAAATTTCTTTTACAAAATCTTCTTCACGAGTCGTCATTCCAGTAATTCCTTTTCCGCCACGTCTTTGACTCTTATATGTATCTACTGGCATACGTTTAATATAACCAAAATGTGTTAAAGCAACCACAGTTTGTTCTTCTTTTATTAAATCTTCTTCGTTAAACTCTCCTTCAGCTGCTGTAATTTTAGTTAATCTTTCATCTCCAAATTTATCTCTTATTTCAATAGTTTCTGTTTTTATAATATCATAAACCATATTTTCGTTTTCTAATACATCTTTCAAATATGCAATATATTTCATAAGTTCTGCATATTCTTCTTCTAACTTTTCTCTTTGTAAACCAGATAATCTTTTAAGTTGCATATCTAGAATTGCTTGTGCTTGAATATCTGATAATTCAAATCTATTCATTAATCTTTCTTTAGCATCATCATAAGACTCTCTTATTATTTTTATTACTTCATCTATATTATCTATAGCAATTAACAAACCCTGTAAAATATGAGCTCTAGCCTCTGCTTTTTCAAGTTCAAATCTTGTCCTTCTAATTACAACTTCTTTTCTATGATTAATAAATACTTCTAAACATTCTTTTAATGTTAAAATTTTTGGTTCACCATTTACCAATGCAAGGTTTATTATTCCAAAAGTATCTTGCATTTGAGTATGCTTAAATAACTGATTAAGAATAACTTGAGGTCTTGCTTCTCTTTTAAGTTCAATAACTATTCTAACTTTTTCCTCTCTATCAGATTCATCTCTTATTTCAGAAATTCCTTCTATTCTTCTATCTTTTACAAGATTAGCAATAGTTTCAATAAGTTTTGCTTTATTTACTTGATAAGGCAATGAAGAAACAATTATCCTTTGTCTATTTCCAGTCATTTCTTCTATTTCTGTCTCTGCCCTTACAGTAATTTTCCCTCTACCAGTCGTATATGCTTCTTTAATTCCTTTTCTTCCAAGAATCATAGCTCCTGTTGGAAAGTCTGGTCCTTTTATAATTCCAATTAACTCTTCATTTGTAACTTCTGGATTTTCTATTACCTCTATAATAGCATTTGAAACTTCTATTAAATTATGAGGTGGAATATTTGTAGCCATACCAACAGCAATACCAGAAGAACCATTAATTAACAATGTTGGTATTCTAGTTGGAAGTACTGTTGGCTCTTGAAGTCTATCATCATAGTTTGGCATAAAATCAACAGTATTTTTTTCTATATCTATAAGCATTTGTTCAGAGATTTTTGCCATTCTTGCTTCTGTATACCTCATAGCTGCTGGGCTATCTCCATCTATAGAACCAAAGTTTCCATGTCCGTCAACTAACATATATCTCATTGAAAAATCTTGAGCTAATCTAACCATAGCATCGTAAACAGAAGCATCACCATGTGGATGATATCTACCTAAAACAGATCCAACTGTATTAGCACACTTTCTATATGGCTTATCTGAAGTAATTCCATCTTCATGCATAGAATAAAGAATTCTTCTATGTACTGGTTTTAAACCATCTCTAGCATCTGGTAAAGCTCTAGAGACAATTACGCTCATTGCATAATCTATATAAGCCGTTTTCATTTCAGCATCAATATCTCTCTCAATTATTTTTTCATCTTGTCT
This sequence comes from Clostridia bacterium, assembly GCA_017530505.1. Lineage (GTDB taxonomy): Bacteria > Bacillota > Clostridia > TANB77 > CAG-508 > Scatovivens. The sequence continues at coordinate 9,663 of JAFXMI010000019.1, forward strand.
GTCCATTTAATAACCTCTTTTCATACTTTCTTTACTCTTGTATTATATTAAATTGAACCAAAAAAATCAAGAAGAAAGTTAATTTTTTATATTAATTCGCTAATTTTTCAGCCAAGCTTATTTCTTCTTCCGTAAGATTAAACTCTCCCTTATTCTTTATTAAACTATGTAAATTTTCAATAACTCTAGCTTCTTTTAAAGTTGTTTCTAATGGAATGGTTTCTTTTAGATATTTTTTAATATTTTTAAGCGCTTTTTCCATACCTTCAAAATCTTTTACATCATAACAATTATTCCATTTTGTGGAATAATCTGATATTTTTTTTATTGATTTTACTTGTTTTTCCAATTCATTCTCAATATTATTTTCAATACTTTTAACAATTGTATTTTTACTATCTTTTATAGCTGTAGCAATTGTGCTAGTAATAAGTCCTTTATCTTTTGCTCTTTTACTAGATATATCTATTAAATCTGATATACCATCTAAAATTCCCCCTTTACTAATTGCATTTTGAATTTGATCTACATTTTCAAATTTACCAGTTAAAATTCCTATTGCACTTTTCCCAAAATTAATTGCTGAATTTATTGCTACATCAAGTCCGAGCCTTAAATCCATTTTCTAATATCGCATTTTTTATTTCAATTACCTCATCTTCTATTAAATCAGGAAGCGTTGCTCTTAATCCGATATTAATTCCCGTATTTATAACTTTTCCAAACATATTGTTTAAAAAATTATTTTGTTGCTCATTTAAAGATTTATCTATATTATTACTATTATTTAAACTTAATTCCATTTTTTTCCTTTCTTAAATTATATTTTTTTAAACTTTTTCTATAATTCTATTTTTATTCCTTTTTTAATTTTATCATTTATATTTTTTTCAATTCTCGCATCATATTTAACAATACCGATTTATTTTTTTAATACCAAATATTTTTTTTATTATATTGGAATCTATTGAATAATTATTTTCTTTATTAACTATTAGTCGAATTTTTTCAATTGGAACTTTATAATCCTCTTTAATAATTTCAAAAAAATCTATTGCTTTTTTTATTTCACAAATTGTTGGAACAATAATAAAAAATATATTATCTGAAATTTCTAGTATTTTTTTAAAATATTTATTTTTATAATTACTTGAAGTATCTATCAATATATAATCATACTCTTTTTTTAAATCATTAATTATATTTATAAAATTATCAATAAATAAAAACTTATCTTGTATAAAAAGTAAATATTCAAAATTTGACACTTTAATAATATTATTTTTTATATTTCCATAATCTACATCTTTATTAGAAATATTATATAATATTGGAATACTCCTATTATATGTATCAAAATCAATTAATAAAGTTTTCTTTTTTAGCTTAACTAGCTTTTTACATATAATACAACTTAAAATACTTTTTCCGAGAACAATAACTCCCAGTTAAAGTTATAATTTTTCCAAAAACATTTTTAAGATTTTCAATTAAATTTTGCTCTTCGATTATTTTTTTTAGTTTTTTTATTTCTAAATTTAAAGATTCAGTAGTATCTAGTCTTTTTTCATCTAAAATTTCTTCTATATCTTTTAACCCAATTTGATTGTTTTTATAAATTTTATAAATTCCTCTATCATATAAATAATTTTTTAAATTTCTATTTTCTTCTTCCAAAAAAACTATAATATCTATTCTTTCAACTTCTTTTAGAATTTTAGAAATTAAATCTTTAAAATCTACATCTCCATCTAATAATTCACTAATAATTAAAACATCAACATTTTTATTTTCTTTTAAAAATTCTAATATACCTTCTTTATATTGAATATCTCTTCCAATTATTTCATATTTATTTAATTTAATTAAATTTTCATTTAGAATATTGTTTCCTATTGCTGTAATTATTTTTTTCATATAAAAGATACCCTTTCAATTATTTTTTTATTAAAAATTAATTTGCTTTTTTAAATTATTATTTCTTTTTCTTCTTCAGAAACTTCAACTCTAGCAAGAATATGATCATCACCAACAAACATTAAACTTTCCCCTCTCTTTAAAGATTTTATTTCTATCTTTTCTTTTTCGGATAAATTTATATATTGATCTAATAATTTAATATTTTCTTCTTCTAAAGAAAAAAAATTCTTGATACTTGAATTATTTAATATACTTTTTCCATATATTCCATCCTCTAAACTAAATAAATCTGCAACGTCTTGTGTAATTGCAACAGCACTTCCTCCATATTTTCTTATAGTCTTAAAAATTTTATATATAAAACTTGCAACGAACTCATTTGAAGTAGCTCCAATTAATCTCCAAATTTCATCCATGTATATTGATTTTATTTCATTTCTATCTTTTTTTAACTTATCCCAAAATAGGTCTATAAATAAGTAAATTCCATATTTTATATTATCTTCTCCTAGTTCATATATATCTGCAACAATTAATTTATTGTTAATTTCAACATTTGTATAATTATTAAAAAAACTTAATGATCCTTTTATAAAAGGAAATAATTTATATTTCATAAATTCACTTTTTGGATCTTCCAATATTACATTATAAAAATCTTCGAGAATAGGCATATCTTTGCTTTCCTTAAAAATTGGTTTAATATTAATTTTTTCATCTGAATATTTATAAAGAGAATTATCATCAAAAGTAATTCCTTTTCTTTTATATGTTTCTATTAGTTTTTCTTCTAAAATGCCAGTTTTTTCTTCGTCAAGATTTCCAAAAACTAAGCTAAAAAAACCTTTTAGTTTTCCAATTTTAGTTGCTAAATACCCCTGCTCATCTTCTATACTTTCTTCTCTTATTTCTAAAACATTTATATAAGTATTTGAACTAGCTCCCAATTTTATTAAACTTCCTCCGAAGAAAATTACAAATTTTATCATATTCTCTTTCTGGATCTATTATGTATTGACTAATATTTAACAATCTATGTCTTAAAATTAAACTTTTAACATAAAAAGATTTTCCAGCTCCACTTGTTCCAAAAATACACATATTTGCATTTTTATACTTTTCTTTATTAAATCTATCTACAATTATCATTGAATTATTGTAAATATTAGTTCCAATAAATACACCCTCTTCATCACATATACTTGAAGAAACAAATGGATATGTAGAAACTAAACTATTACTTAGTATATTTCTTCTTCCAGCTTCCTTTAATTCTTTAGGATTAATCATACATGGAGTACATGTAAAAAAAATTTGCTCTTGTCTAAAATTACCTCTTCTTGTAATTAGACCATTTGAACTAAGAATTCCTTCAACCTTGTTTAGTAAATATTCTGTTTCTTCTATGGTTTGGCTATATACAATTACATATGTATAAATATAATAAAGCTCTTCATTATTAACTTGAATCTCTTTTCTGATATATTTTGCATCATTATAACTATAAGCTGCAATATCTATATCTTCTCTATTTGTATTGCCTTGTTTTAAATCAACTCCAACATTTCCAATGTAGTATGTTAAATCTTTTATTGTTTTATATGTGTCTTGTTTTTCGTAAAAACATGAAAAATTCATATTAATATTTGTATTAATAAGTTCCTTAAAAATTATATCTGTGTATTCTCTATAATAATCAACAATTATTAATCCTGAATAATACAAATTATCTACAAATATATATTTAGGATTTGTTGTATCTACACAAGAAGGACTTATACTATCTTTTAAATTTAAAATTCCTTTTAAAAACTCTATAAATTTTCACTCCTTTTCTTTTTATAAAAAAACTTCATTTAATCTTTGATTATAAAATGACATTAAAATTTTCTTTGTTTCTTCTTTTGAATTAACAGCTATTATCTTATTTCCAACTTTAGATAAACTTTCTTTAATCTTAAAATAATTTTCATTTAAATTATTTATAGCAATTTCCTCACTATTAACTAAATTATTTAATTCTGATTTTATAATTATATAAAAATTTTTTGATGATGATTTATTTTCTTCATTTTTTCTTTTAATAAATTCAATATATTTTTCTGAAATATCTAAAATTTTAGGATTTTTTTCGTCTGATAAAGACTTTTGAATATTTGAAATATGTTTAGAAAGATTTTCTTTTTTACTTTGAACTAAAATCTGAATATCGAAATCACATGTTTTTAAAAATACTTTATATGAATGTAAGATAGCTTCTTTTTCTAAGTTAGATTTTAAATCATAATTAATTGGAAATACTTTTATTATTTTAGATAGATAATTTTTATATTTTATACATCCATCCTCTAAAATATACTCAAAAGGTAGCCAATCCTTTGTTGTTTTTTCTTTTTTTATTTCTTTATTACCTCCTTTTATATTTTTTATAATAATACAACTTTTTATTTTTATTGTCAATAAAATTTTTATATTTTTTAATTATATTTTGGCAAGTATTGTTACAATTCACGATTATATTTTTGTTTAACTGTATTTAGTTGAAACATATATAATACTAATTAGCGAAGTAACTTAAGCGTAGTGAAAACATTTAAAGTCTCTTATTAATGAAGGTAGGGAATCTCATTGCATGAGGGCGCTACCAAAATTAATTAGAGACTCTGTTTAAACGTAGTAATTTAAGATGTAACGATTTAGTTTTATATATTTTTCAGCTTTAAATAAATTTGTATAAACAATGAATTGTAACCAAATATTTTTGTAATATTCTATCCGTAATTTGTAAATAATTTTTACAATTTATAGTTAATATATAAATACTAAATTTATATTAAATTTAAATAATCCATAAAATGTAAACAATTTAATTTATTATTAAATATCCAAATTTTTAACAAATTTTGCATTCTTTATTATAAAATCTCTACGTGGTTCAACACTATCCCCCATTAAAAGAGTTAAAGTTTCATCTGCTTTCATTGCGTCTTCCATTGTAACTTTTACTAATATTCTTGTTTCTGGATTCATTGTTGTCTCCCATAATTGATCTGGATTCATTTCACCTAAACCTTTATATCTCTGCAAACTTAGTTGTTCTCTTAAAATTCCTTTTTCTTCAAGATCTTTATATGCTGTATTTAAATCATCATCTGTGTAACAATAAATATCTTCAATTCCTTTTTTAGATAATTTATATAATGGTGGTTGAGCTAAATATACATTTCCATTTTCAATTAATGGTCTCATATATCTAAAGAAAAATGTTAAAAGTAATGTTCTAATATGAGCTCCATCAACATCAGCATCTGCCATTATAATAACTTTACCATATCTTATCTTTGTTATATCAAATTCATTTCCTATTCCAGCTCCAACCGCAAGAATAACTGGATTTAATTTATCATTTCCATAAATTTTATCTGCTCTAGCTTTCTCTACATTTAGCATTTTTCCCCATAGTGGAAGAATAGCTTGGAATCTCCTATCTCTACCTTGTTTAGCACTACCTCCCGCAGAATCTCCCTCAACAATATAAACTTCACATTCTTCTGGATTTTTACTGCTACAGTCAGCTAATTTTCCAGGTAATGTAGTTGATTCTAGAGCTGATTTTCTTCTAACTAATTCTCTAGCTTTTCTAGCAGCTTCTCTTGCTCTAGAGGCACTTACACATTTTTCTAAAATAGTTTTAGCTATATTTGGATTTTCTTCTAAAAATGTTGATAATTTATCATTTACCATTGATTGAACTATACCGGCAACTTCACTATTTCCTAATTTTGTTTTTGTTTGTCCTTCAAATTGAGGTTCTTTTACTTTTACAGATATAACTGCCGTTATTCCTTCTCTTATATCATCTCCTTGAAGATTTGCATCCTTTTCTTTTAAAATATTTTTAGATTTAGCATAATCATTAAATGTTTTTGTTAATGCTCTTTTAAAACCTTCTAAATGTGTACCACCTTCAATTGTGTTAATGTTATTAACAAAGGTATATATATTTTCTGAATAACTAGAAGTATATTGAATTGCTATTTCAACTGGAAATTCTCCACTTTTTTCAATATAAATAGGTTTTGAATGAAGAGCTTCTTTGTTTCTATTTAAATATTCAACAAAAGAATTCAAGCCTCCTTCAAAACAAAAATCTGCTTTTTTAGGTGTACCTCCTCTTAAATCTTCTAAAGTGATTTTTAACCCTTTTGTTAAAAAAGCCATCTCTCTAAATCTATTTTCAAGAATTTCATATTCATATTCCAATGTTTCAAATATTGTATTATCAGCTAAAAATCTTACTTTTGTTCCAGTCTTTTTAGAGTCACCAATTCTTTTTAGAGATTCTTTGGTTTTTCCTCTTTCAAAACTCATTTTATATATTCCACCATCTCTTTGAATTGTAACTTCAGCCCATTCTGATAAAGCGTTTACAACAGAAGCCCCTACCCCATGTAAGCCTCCAGATACTTTGTATCCACTATCTCCTCCAAATTTTCCTCCAGCATTTAATTGAGTGTAAACTGTTTCTGCAGCTGATATCTTTGTTTTTTGATGAATATCTACTGGAATTCCTCTACCATTATCCTCTACACAAATTATATTTTCTGGTTCAATTGTAACATTAATTTCTGTACAATATCCTGATAAAGCCTCATCAATTGCATTATCAACAATTTCATATACTAAATGATGTAATCCTCTTACAGATACACTTCCTATGTACATTCCTGGTCTTTTTCTAACATGCTCTAATCCATCTAAAACTTGAATTTGTTCAGCATTATATTTATGTTCAAATTTTTCCATTTTTTTTCCTTTCTTAAAAAAATTTATATATATTATTTGTTATATTAAAAATATTTATCATTATCTAAATTAGCTACAACTTCCATTATCAACGTAAATTCTTTTAAAATCTGAATTTAAATCTTTTATATCATCTGTTCCAGTAATAATAACCTGACAGCCCTCTATATTTTCTAAAAAACTCTTCCTTCTATTACTATCAAGTTCTGACATAAAATCATCTAAAAGAAGTATAGGAGTTTCCCCTATTTCTTCTTTTATTATTTCTAGCTCTGTAAGTTTTAATGTAAGAATTGCAGTTCTTTGCTGTCCTTGAGATCCATAATTTAATGCAAGTTTATTATTAATAAAAATCTTAAAGTCATCTCTATGTATCCCGAAAACTAGTAAATCCTTTTTTAATATCACTATCTCTATTTATCTTTAATTTTTTTAAAAACTCATCTTTATTATAACTATCAGAATAGTATTGTATTTTAATTTCTTCTATACAATTTCCACATTTTGTTATTTTTTTGTGTATATTATTTATTTTTTCTGAAAATTTATCAATATATTTTTTTCTATATTCATATATTTGATATGATAATTCTACTAATTGTTCATCCCAAATATCAAGTATATTATTTAATTTATTATCTATTTTTATTTGTCTTAAAAAGTTATTTCTTTGAATTAAAACTTTTTTGTAATTATTCATTAAATGTATATAATTTGGTCTTAAAGAACTAATTAGCATATTTAAAAATTTTCTTCTTGTGTCTGGATTATCTTTTATAATATCTATTGTATCTGGTGTAAAAATCACTGTATTAATTTTTCCTATTATATTACTAATTTGTGATTGTTTTACATCGTTAATAAAAAAGGTTTTTTTTAAATCAATTTCAGTTCTAATTTTTCCGTAATCTATCTTCTTTTTGATATTCTATTTCAACAAACGCTTTTTCTTCTCCAATTTTTATTATTTCATTTTCTTTTTTTGCTCTAAAAGATTTTCCCATACTACATAAAAAAATTGCCTCTAATATATTAGTCTTTCCTTGAGCATTATTTCCATATATTATATTTATATTTCTATCTAATTCTATTTCTTGTTTTTTATAATTTCTAAAATTTTCTAATTTTATTTTATTTATAAACATATCTTTTTCCGTATTATAAAAGTTATATAAAGTATTATTAAATAATTAATCTTTAATTTTTATTGGTAAAATCATATAAATATAATCACCATTTTCAATAGGTTTTATTATACATGGTGAACGATTCGTTCCAAACTCAATATAAACTTCTTCATCATCTATTACTTTTAATGCATCTAGGAAGAATATTGGATTAAATCCTATTTCTAATTCTTTTCCTTCAGTTTCAACATATATTTCTTCTTTTGCATCTCCAGATTGATTTGCACAGGAAATTGTAACTTTTCCAACTTCAATATTTATTTTAACTGGATATTTCTTTTCTTTTTCAATTGCTGAAGATGAAATAAGTTTAATTCTTTCAAAACATTCTTGAATACTATTTTTATTTACTTTAATTCTTGTTTCCCAAACTTTAGGTATTGTATTTGAATATTTTAAAAATTCTCCATCTAAAAGTCTAGTAACTATTTTGCAGTTTTCCATTTCAAATAAAGCTTGGTTTTTAGAAATTCCTATTTTTATTTGATCAAAAGAATCTGAAATTATCTTATTTACTTCATTTAGAGTTTTTCCAGGAATAACGCTACTAAAGGAAGTAGCTTGTTCATTTAAAATATTACTTTTAATTGCTAATCTATATCCATCAACAGCAACAACATTTAAAGTATTATTAACAACTTCAAATAAACATCCTGTAAAAATAGGTCTATTTTCTTCTGTACTTACAGCAAAAATAGTTTTTCTTATCATATTTTTTAAACTAGTTTGTTCTATTTCTATTGAATTATCAACACTTATTTTTGGTAATTCAGGAAATTCATCAGGATTCATTGTAGCTAATTTGTATAATGAACCTCCACATTCAATTTCTAGAAGATTATTTTCATTTACTGTAAGTTTTATATCAGTATTAGGTAATTTTCTTATTATTTCACTAAACATAATTGCATTTACTACAGTATTGCCTTGTTCTTCAATTTTTGCTTCTAATATGTACTCTATTCCTATTTCTAAATCATAGGATGTTAATTTTAATTCGTTATCATTTGTTTGAATAAGAATTCCTTCTAATATTGGCATTGTTGTTTTAGAAGCCACCCCATTTATTACGGAATTAATTCCTTTAAGGATTTTTTCTTTTTCGCATACAACTTTCATCTTTATCCTCCTTTTATATATTTATTATTTATAGTAGTAGTAGTAGTAGTAATTGTGGATTTTGTGGAAAAATCTTAAAAAATGCTATTTCCCTAATAAAACCACTGTGAATAAATATGTGGATTAAATTATCTTTTTTTCACACATTTCACTTTTTATTGTTAATACTATTTTATTAACATGTTTTTCACAGGAAATTAACAATGGTTATGTTGATAACTAATTCTGCTATTCCGTAGAGTTTATTTGCTGTTCTTTTGTTAGAATTTTTGTTCTTAAAACATTTTTTTTTAAAAACTTTTATAAATATTTATTTATATATTAATTTGAATCTCGTATAATGTTTTTCACACTTTCCACAATTAATTTTGTATTTGATTCACTTGTTCCTTCTTTTATTTCTTTTTCTATTTTATTATAAGCGTGCATAACTGTTGTATGATCTCTTCCTCCAAATTCTGCACCTATCTTAGGAAATGACATTTGAGCAATACTTCTACATAAATACATTGCAATTTGTCTAGGATATGTAATATCATTAGACTTTTTATTAGAAATTAAGTCATTTTTATTTATATTAAAGTATTTTGCAACAATTTCTTGAATATAGTCGGCAGAAATAACTTTTTCTTTTTGTTTCACATAGTCATTTAAAGCTTTTTCAACTATCTCAATTGTTATAGAACTATGAGTTAAATTAGCGTAAGCGACAATTTTATTCAAAGAACCTTCTAATTCTCTAATATTAGAATCAATTCTAGTTGCAATTATTGATAGTATATAGTCATCTACAATTATATTTTCAAGTTCTATTTTTCTTCTTAAAATTGCCAAACGTGTTTCATAGTCTGGAACAGAAACATCAGCTAAAATTCCCCATTCAAACCTTGATTTTAGTCTTTCTTCTAAAAGAGGTATATCTCTTGGAGGCTTATCGCTGGAAATAATAATTTGTTTTCCATTTTGATGTAAATCGTTAAATGTATGGAAAAATTCTTCTTGACCTGTTTTCTTTCCCGCAATAAATTGAATATCATCTATTAATAAAACATCAATATCTCTATATTTTTTTCTAAAAGCATCGTTTTTTACAGAAGGATCTTTTATATGATTAACTAAATCATTTATAAAGGTTTCAGAAGTAACATACAATATTTTAAGAGTTGGGTTATTTTTTATTATATGATTTCCAATAGCATGCATTAGGTGTGTTTTACCAAGTCCTACGCCACCATATATGTATAAAGGATTATAGGCTTTAGCTGGTGCTTCTGCTACTGCAAAAGCAGCAGCTTGTGCAAATTTATTGTTATTACCAATTACAAAGGTATCAAAAGTATACTTTGGATTTAAAAAACTTTTACTATAGTTTTCTGTTCTAGAATAACTATAATCATTTTCTTCTGTTTCAGAAATATAATTTGAATTATCTTCACTTTTAGTAATAATTGAGACATTACATTGTTTATTTGTTATAAAATTAAAAGTTGTAACTATTAGGTCGTATAACCTAGAATATATAGCGTCTTTTTGCATATTAGATGAAGCAACAAGGATTATATTATTATCGTTAACAGATTCAATTTCTAGGCTTTTAATCCATGTAATATATGAGATTGTTGTCATTTCATTTTTTAAAAGATCTTTAGCTTTATTTAGTAAATCGTTTTTATTAGTATACATTACTTTTAATCCTTTCGAATATATTTGTAAAAAATATATTTTTAATTATATATTTTTAATTATAATTTTAAAAATACAATGAAAATTGTAATTCCGTAATAATATTTGTATCCTAATAATATCAAAGAAATTTCTAAATATCAAGTTATTTTGAAATTTTTTATTCTTTATATTTATAAAAAAATATGAAGTTTCGCAAATTACTTGACTTTTTATAGTTTTTTGTAGTATAATTTTTATGTTTTAATAATCATAAAATTTAGGGAGGTACTAATATGAAAAGAACATTTCAACCAAAAAAAAGACAAAAAAGTAAAGTACATGGTTTTAGAAAAAGAATGAAAAATAGAGCTGGAAGAAAAGTATTAAAATCTAGAAGAAATAAAGGAAGAAAAGTATTAAGTGCTTAGTTTTAAGCAAGGATGCATTTTTTTTGTATCCTTTTTTAGAAATTTCTTTTTAAAATTAATTAAAAGGAAATAGGGGAAAATATGAAAAATACTATAATGATAAAAAAAAACTATGAATTTAAAATTTTTTTTTCAAGAGGAAAATTCTTTTATGGAGATACAATCAATATGTATATACATAGGACGAAAACCTCTTTAAATAAACTTGGAATAGCGGTTTCTAAAAAACAGGGAAATTCGGTAACAAGGAATAGAATAAAGAGACTTATTAGGGAAAATTATAAGAATTTTGAAGATAAAATAGGAATTGGCAATAACATAATAGTTTTAGTTGGAAAAAATAAAAACTCAAAAATAATTAATTATTATGATATAGAAAATGATTTTAAAAAAATATTTTTAAAAGCAGGAATTTTAAAAAATGATTAAAAAAATATTGATTAATCTTATAAAATTCTATAAGAAATTTTTTTCACCTTGTTTAGGATTTATAGGTATTCACTGTAAATATTATCCAACTTGTTCAGAATATACAATGCAGGCAATAGAAAAATATGGCTCCGTAAAAGGGATATTTTTAGGAATTAAAAGAATATTAAGGTGTAATCCTTTTTCTAAAGGAGGATATAATCCGCTAGAATAAAAGGAGGGAATATGTTTAATTTTTTTGCTAATTTATTTGGTTATATATTAAATTATATTTATAATATTGTTCAAAACTATGGGCTGGCTATTATAATTTTTACAATCTTATTAAAAATTTTTATGCTACCAATTAGTATTAATCAGCAAAAAACAATAAAAAAGTCTGCTAAATTACAAGTAAAAGTTAAAGAAATACAAAATAAATATTCCAATGATCAGGTAAGACAGAGTCAGGAATTAATGGATTTGTATAAAAGAGAGAAAATGAGTCCTTTTAGTGGATGCCTAAGTTCAATTGTTCAATTTATAATTATTATTTCAATTTTTTATTTAGTTAGTAGACCGTTAACATATATGATTCATTTCAATCAAGATATTTTAAACAAATATGTAAAAGAAATTAGTGAAAATGGTGAACAAAGAGTTAATTATACTGAAATTGCCGTTATTCGAGAAAAGGGAAACGAGGATAAACGTGTAGCTTTAAATATGGATTTTTTAGGACTTGACTTAAGTTCTATACCTAGTCAAAATTATTCAGATTGGAAAGTATTTATTATTCCTGTTCTTTATGTAATTACATCTTTTGTTTCAATGAAAATAACTACAAATATGCAAAAAAAAGAAAATGAAGTAAAAGCTCAAATAGATAATAAAGAAAAAAGTGAAGAAGAGCAAACAATGGCTGAAATGAGTAAAAGCATGACTTATATGATGCCAGCTATGGCGGTAAGTATTTCTCTTATTGCACCTCTTGGATTAGCTTTATATTGGCTAGTAAGTAATTTATTAATGATAGCAGAAAGATTTGTAATTAATAAATTTGTAAAAGAAGAAGAATAAAATATAATAGTATTTTATTATAATAAAAAATAGAAAGGATAGACTAAAAATGGAAAAAACGTATATTTTTGAAGGTAGAACTACAAATGAAGCTATTGAAAAAGGTTTAAAAGAATTGAAAGTTTCTAAAAGTATGGTAGATATAAAAGTTTTAGAATTAGAAGAAAAGAGAAGTTTTTTTAGTATTTTAACTCCTAGAGTTGTAAAAGTTGAAATGAAATTAAAAGATAATTATAAAAAGAGTGAGCAAGGTATTAAAAATAATGAAAACAGAAAAAAGATTTCTTATAATTTAGAAGATGTAAAAAAGATGGTTGAAGATTTTTTAAAAGAATTTATTGAAAAACTACCTTGTAAAAACTTAGAATATTCTGCTAAAATTGTTGATGATGGAATTTTAATAAATATTGATGGAGAAGAGGCTGGATTCTTGATAGGATATAGGGGAGAGGTAATGAACAGTATTCAAACTGTTATTACTAATATAATAAATAAGAATCTAAAAGAAAGAGTTAGAATAATGCTTAATATAGCTGGATATAGAGAAAAGAGAAAAAAGGAGCTTGAAAATTTAGCATTAAGACTTGCAGCTACTGTAATTAAAACTGAAAGAAAAATAGTATTAGAACCTATGATGGCTTACGAGAGAAAAATAATTCATGCAAAATTACAAGAAAATGATAAGATAAAAACTTATAGTATTGGGGAAGAACCAAATAGAAAAGTTGTTGTTACATTAAATAAATAGGTTAAATCTGAAGTCAAAGTGAGGATTGAAAATAAACATACTCATTTTGACTTTATTTTATAGTTTGAAATATATTAAAGAGGTATATAATGAGTACAATTTGTGCAATTTCTACTGCACCAGGAATTGGTGGAATAGGTATTATTAGAATAAGTGGTAAAGAAAGTTTTAAAATTATAGATAAAATATTTAAAGCAAAAAATAAAGACAAAAGCAAAATAAAGGGATATACAATTAAATATGGAAAAATTATTAATTCTAATGGAGAAATAATTGATGAGGTTTTAGTGTCTTTTTTTAAATCTCCTAAAAGTTATACTACTGAAGATATGTGTGAAATAAATTCTCATGGCGGGATTGTTGTTATGAATAAGATTTTAGAAGCGTGCTTAAATGCTGGTGCTGAACTTGCTGAAGCTGGTGAATTTACCAAAAGAGCCTTTTTAAATGGCAGAATTGATTTATCTCAAGCAGAAGCTGTAATAGATATTATAAATAGCAAAACAGATAAAGAAGCTAAAATGTCTTTAGAACAATTAAATGGGAATCTTTCAAATAAAATTCAAGAAATTAGGGGAAAAATTATTTCTATAATTGCTGATATAGAAGTAACTATCGATTATCCTGAATATGATGTTGAAGAAGTTACTAATTCAAGAATTTTAGGTAATTTATATGAAATTGAAATTATACTAAATAATTTAACAAAATCTTTTGATAATGGTAAAATATTAAGAGATGGAATAAAAACAGCAATAATAGGCAGACCAAATTCAGGAAAATCATCTTTACTAAATGTTATATTAAATGAAGAAAGAGCTATAGTTACAGATGTTGAGGGAACTACAAGAGATACAATTGAAGAGTATATTCAAATAGACGGTGTTCCTCTAAAACTTATTGATACTGCTGGAATTAGAGATGCAAAAGATGAAGTTGAAAAAATTGGAATTGAAAAGGCTTCTCAAATTACAAAAGAAAGTGATATTATAATTGCAATTTTTGATATAACAAGAAACTTTAATGAAGAAGATGATACTATAATTGAATTAATAAAAGATAAAAATTCAATTATAGTTTTAAATAAAATAGATTTAAATGGAGATAAAAATTTTAGTAAATTGAAAAATTTAAATAAACCAATTATTAGAATATCTACAAAAACAAGAGAAGGAATTGATAATTTATATAATGAAATTTCTAAAATGTATAAATTAGATAAAATTTCAAGTAGTGGAGAAATAATTGTTAGTAATAATAGACATAAACAAATAATAAATAATGCTATTAATAATTTGCAAGAGGCAAAAAATACTATTCAAAATAATATGCCAATAGATATTATTTCTAGTTATTTAAAAGAAATTTTAGTAGAACTTGGAAAAATTACTGGAGAAACAGTTACAGAAGATGTTATAAAAGAGATTTTTTCAAAATTTTGTTTAGGAAAATAATATATAAAAAAAGAATTGTAAATGTATCTTTTAAAAATATAAAAAAGATGAAAATAAAAAATAAGACGTTTTTTTAATTTAGAAGACAAATTATTCAATGAAAAGTAAAAAAAACTTTATACTTAATTATAATGTAATAACAAAACAAATGTTTTGCAAAGAAAGAGGATTTTAAAAATGGGATTTAATGCAGGAAAATATGATATAGCAGTAATTGGTGCTGGACATGCAGGATGTGAAGCTGCTTTAGCAGCGGCTAGACTTGGAATGAAGACTTTAATTTTTTCAATTAGTTTGGAGGCAGTTGCAAATATGCCGTGTAATCCACACATAGGTGGTTCTTCAAAAGGACATTTAGTAAGAGAAATAGATGCTTTAGGTGGCGAAATGGGAAAAAACATTGATAAAACTATGATTCAGCTCAGAATGCT
This sequence comes from Clostridia bacterium, assembly GCA_017530505.1. Classification (GTDB taxonomy): domain Bacteria; phylum Bacillota; class Clostridia; order TANB77; family CAG-508; genus Scatovivens. The sequence continues at coordinate 24,909 of JAFXMI010000019.1, forward strand.
AAATACTTCAAAAGGACCAGCAGTTCATTCACTTAGAGCTCAAGCAGATAGAAAAAGATATCAAATGGAAATGAAACATACTTTAGAAAAACAAGAAAATTTATTTTTAAAACAAGCAGAAATTGTTGATATTGGGGTTGAAGATGGAAAAATAAAAAGTGTAACAACACATTTAGGTGCGATTTATGAGGTAGACAGTGTAATATTAGCTACAGGAACTTATTTAAAAGGAAAAATTTTTATAGGTGACAATTCTTATGAAAGTGGACCTGATGGAGTTTTTCCTGCAAATAGATTATCAGATGCACTTAAAAATTTAAATATTGAACTTCAAAGATTTAAAACAGGAACACCTGCTAGAATTAATAAGAAAAGTATAGATTTTTCAAAAATGCAAATTCAAAATGGTGATGAGAATATTGAAGCTTTTTCTTTTGAAAATCCTATTCCAAATTTTGAACAAGTACCTTGTTGGTTAACTTATACGAATGAAAAAACACATCAAATAATTCGTGATAATTTACACAGATCTCCATTATATGCTGGAATGATTGAAGGAACGGGCCCTAGATATTGTCCTTCAATAGAAGATAAGGTTGTTCGATTTGCTGATAAAGATCGTCATCAAATTTTTGTTGAGCCTATTGGTATAGATACTGATGAAATGTATATTCAAGGTATGAGTTCCTCACTTCCAGAAGATGTGCAAATTGCTATGTATAGAACACTTCCAGGTCTTGAAAATGCTGAATTTACAAGACCTGCTTATGCTATTGAATATGATGCTATAGAACCATCTCAGTTAAAAAGTTCTTTAGAATCAAAAAATATATCAGGATTATTTTTTGCAGGACAGATTAATGGTACTTCAGGATATGAGGAAGCTGCGGCTCAGGGAATAATTGCTGGAATTAATGCTGTTCACAAGTTAAAGAATATAGAACCTCTAATATTGGATCGAAGTCAAGCTTATATAGGTGTTTTAATTGATGATATTGTTATTAAAAGTACAGCTGAACCATATAGAATGATGACATCAAGGGCTGAATATAGACTTCTGCTAAGACAAGATAATGCTGATTTAAGATTAACTGAAATAGGGCATAGTTTAGGGTTAATATCTGAGGATAGATATAGAAAATTTTTGGAAAAGAAGCAAAATATTGTAAAAGAAATACAGAGATTAAAAGATACTAATATTAAACCAAGTGAAAAAATAAATAAATTTCTTGTTTCACGTGGAACATCTGAAATTAATTGTGGAATAAAATTGTCTGAGTTGCTTAAAAGAACGGAAATATCATATGATGATTTAAAAGAAATTGATGAAAATAAAATTGATTTAGATAATTCTGTAAAAAATGAAGTTGAAATAATGATTAAATATGAAGGTTATATAGAAATGCAGAAGAGACAAGTTGAAAGTTTCAAAAAAAACGAGAAAAAAATATTGCCATCTGACATAGATTATAATAATATAAAGGGAATAAGACTTGAAGCACGACAAAAATTAAATAAATATAAACCTTATTCAATTGGACAAGCTTCAAGAATATCTGGTGTATCTCCTGCTGATATTTCTGTTCTTCTAATATATTTAGAACAATTGAAAAAAGGAAAATAATTATAATAAAAATTACTATTTTTAGATATTGAACTAAAAATAATTATTTTTATTATTTGAATCAAATTAAATTATATATAAAAATTTACTGTAAATTAAAACGTTACTAAAATTATATTTTATTTTTTTAATAATAGTAAATATATATAAAAAAGGAACATATAAAATGGATATTAAAGAATTTGAGCAAATATTTAATAATGAGCTTTTAAAAAATAATATAAAATTAAATACTTTTGACTATGAGAAGATGTTTTATTATATGAATAGTATTATTGAGTATAACAAAAAAATAAATTTAACTTCTATTACGGATAGGAAAATGTTCCTCGTGAAACATTTAATAGATTCTCTTACAATAAATAGGTTTGTAGCTTCTGGTAAAAACCTTATAGACATAGGAACAGGTGCTGGATTTCCTGGAATACCATTAAAAATTGCAAATCCAAATTTGGAGGTTACCTTAATAGATAGTATTAATAAAAAATTAGAAGTAATAAGAAGTATTATAAATAATATGTATATAGGAAAAATAGATATAATACATTCTAGAGCAGAAGATTTAGGAATTAATAAGGAATATAGAGAAAAATTTGATTTTGCTACAACAAGGGCTGTTGCCAAATTAAACATAATTGTTGAATATATGCTTCCATTCATTAAAATTGGAGGAAAAGCGATTTGTATGAAGGGACCAAACATTACTGAAGAACTAAAAGAAGCAGAAAAAGCAATAAAAATATTAGGTGGGAAGATAGAAAAAGTTGAAAAAATAAATTTAGATAATGAATATGAAAGAAGTATTGTAATCATTTTAAAAGAAAAAACAACTCCAATTCAATATCCAAGAAGAAATGGTAGACCTCTAAAAGAGCCAATTATTTAAAAAATACAATTTGTAGATTATTTAATAAATTAGCTTTCAATAAAATTTTTTTGAAAAAGATATTAATAATGGGAAAATTTTAGATTTAAATAAATGTTATAGAAAAAGTTTATGGATTGACCTTTGAATGATAATATGAAAAATGTTTGAAATTCTTAAGAAGTTAATTTTGAACGTGTATTTGAAAAAATTTCAATTTTTGTTACATAAGAAAAAAGTATAAGAGGTCGTTAATTTTATCAATAAGCCAAAATTATATTTGGATTTTAGTTTTTTTATTAAAATAATAATAATTTTATATTGTTTTTTTATATTGACAGATTATAAAAAGTTTTATATGATAGATTAGAACTAAAAAAGGAGGAAAATACTTTGGGAAAAATAATAGCAGTGGCGAATCAAAAAGGTGGTGTAGGGAAAACAACAACGGCAATTAATGTAAGTGCAATACTTGCTAAAAAAGGGAAAAAAGTAATGTTAATTGATGGTGACCCTCAGGGAAATGCTACAAGTGGACTTGGAATTAACAAAGATGTTGTAACTTCTTTATATGATATTTTAATCGACGAAGTTGACATAAAACAGGCATTGCAAGATACTACAATAAAAAATTTAAAAGTATGTCCTTCTAATGTAAATCTTGCAGGAGCAGAAGCTGAACTTGTTAATTTAATATCTAGAGAAAGAAGATTAAAGGAAAAATTAGATGAAGTTAAGGATGAATTTGACTTTATACTAATAGATTGTCCACCATCATTAGGCCTTGTAACTTTAAATATTTTTACTGCTGCAGATTCGGTATTAATACCGGTGCAGTGTGAGTATTATGCGCTAGAAGGATTAGGGCAACTTTTAAATACAATTAATTTAGTAAAGAAACATTTGAATAAAAACTTGGTAATAGAGGGTGCTGTTCTTACTATGTATGATATTAGGACTAATTTATCAAATCAAGTTGTTAGGGAAGTTAAAAGATATTTTGATGAAAAAGTATATAAAACTGTTATACCGAGAAATGTAAAGCTTAGTGAAGCACCAAGTTTTGGATTACCAATTTCTCTATATGATCCTGTTTCTAAAGGTGCAAGATGTTATGAAAAACTTACAAAGGAAATTATAAAAAATAATGAGAATAAATAAGAAATAAAGAAAGGAAAAAAATAAAATGGCTACAAAAAAAACAGGTCTTGGCAGGGGATTAGATGCATTATTTGGAACACCACTATTAGATGATGAAAAATCAAATAATGAAATTGTAAGAAGTATAAATATAAACGAAATTGAACCTAATAAAAAGCAAGCTAGAAAAATTTTTGATGAAGAAGCATTAACTGAATTAGCTAATTCTATTAAAGAATATGGATTAATCCAACCAATAGTTGTAGCTAAAAAAGATAATTATTATGAAATTGTTGCAGGAGAAAGAAGATGGAGAGCTTCCAAAAAAGCTGGGCTTACTGAAATACCTGTAATTATAAAAGAAGATGATGAAAGAAGAAATAAAGAAATTTCCTTAATTGAAAATATTCAAAGAGAAGATTTAAATCCAGTTGAAAAGGCTAGAGGAATTAAACTGTTAATGGAAGAATATGATCTGACACAAGTAAGCGTAGCAGAAATATTAGGGAAAAGCAGAAGTAGTATAGCTAATACTGTTAGAATATTAAATTTAGATGAAAGAGTTATAGAATTAGCACTTCAGGGAAAACTAACAGAAGGTCATTGTAAAGCTTTAATGTCTATTCAGGATAATGAAAAACAATATAAAATGGCACTTCATATAATTGAATCAGGAGATACTGTTAGAGAAATTGAAAGAAAGTCAAAAAATAGTAAAAGAATAAAAAAGGACAAATATGATGCAATTTATAGAGATATTGAAAATACTTTTCAAGATTTTTTTGGTACAAAAGTAAAATTAGATGCAGGAGCTAAAAAAGGAAAAATAATTATTCAATATACTTCAAATGATGATTTAGAAAGGATTTTGGGATTATTAAAATAATATCTTCAATACAATGAAATTAAGCATTAAGAGAGGAATGAAATAAAATTGGAAAGATTAATTGAAATATTTAAAACAGATACTTATATTTTTATTTTTAATATTAGTATGTTTCTACTTTTAATTATAATGTTTTTTTATATTTTATATTTGCATAAAAACTACATTAGTTTTATGAAAAAAATAGGAAATGGAAAAAATATAGATGAAATGCTTAAAAATTATTTGGAAGAAATTGAAACTATAAAAAAAGACAACAGCGAAATAAAGGCATATTATACAAAACTAGATTATGAAATAAGTTCTAGTATTCAAAAGGTTGGATTAGTGCGATTCAATGCATTTCAAAATGTCGGAAGTGATTTAAGCTTTGCACTTGCTTTATTAGACAGAGATAACAATGGAGTTGTATTAAATGGAATATATGGTTCTGATTCATCTAATATATATGCAAAACCTATAAAAAACGGAAATTCAACTTATAAATTATCAGAAGAAGAAAAAGAAGCTATTGAAATTGCTTGTAATGAAAAGGTATTATTAACAAAACATAAAGAAAACAAATTTTAAAAGTATAATTTTAAATTTCAAAAGGTATTGACAATACTACGAAAAATATGCTAATATATATTTTGTCAGCGATATATTTAATAATGGAGAGGTGGTCGAGTTGGTTTATGGCACCAGTCTTGAAAATTGGCGTAGGTTTGTAGCTTACCGTGGGTTCGAATCCCACCCTCTCCGCCAAAAATACGCTAGTTGCCTATATCTAGCGTATTATAATATAAAAAAATAAAAGTAAAGAAAATGGAGCAGTACCCAAGAGGCTGAAGGGGCGGGTTTGCTAAACCTGTAGGGTTCGTAAGGGCCGCGGAAGTTCGAATCTTCTCTGCTCCGCCAAAAAAGTATGGTATAAAGATTAAATTCTTTGTACTTTTTTTTTGCAAATATTTAATTTTATTAAATGAAATATTTTTAAAAAATAGAATTAAATTAAAAATGTAAAAAATAAACATAATTTGGTAGAAGTGTAAAATAATAATTATTAAATCCATGTAAATACTGGTAAATAAGCAAAAACTATGGTCAGCGAACTCTTATGATGTTATAATTATTTAAGGAGGGATGATAATGACACAAAAGAGAAGAGTGGCGATAGTTATATTTTTTTTCATTATATTTTCTATTATTTTTCCAATAATAAAAATAAATGCTAATTTAGTATCAGTATCTTATCAAGTACATTTGAAAGAATTAGGCTGGAAAAAATCAGTTTACGATGAAAAAATTGGAGAATTTGGAGGAACAACAGGTCAAAGCAGAAGAGTAGAAGCCATTATTATAAATTTAGATGGTGTGGATGGTGAACTTACATATAAAGTACATGTTGAAAAGTATGGTTGGTTAAAAAGTGTTAAAGAAGGAGAAATTGCAGGAACAACAGGTGAATCAAAAAGGATGGAAGCAATTATTATTAATCTAGAAAATAGTTCATACAATATAAAGTATAGGGTTCACGTTAAAGAATTAGGGTGGCTAGATTGGGTAAATTCTGGAGAAATTGCAGGTACAACAGGACAATGCAGAAGAATAGAGGCAATACAAATAGTTTTAGAAAAAAAAGCAGAAGAATATGAAAAAGAAAACAAAATAGAAAATATCGTTAACAATGAAATAGGGAATAATCAAGAAAATAGTAACGATATAATAGAAAACAATCAGGAAAGCAATAATAGTGAAATAGGTAATAATCAACAATCTACAAATAATTCTAATAGCATTTATCTTGGTATTGATGTCTCAAAATACCAGGGCGATATTGATTGGAATAAAGTTAAAAAAAGTGGAATAAATTTTGCAATAATAAGATGTGGATATAGAGGTTTTTCTGAAGGAAATATAAATGAAGATCCAAAATTTAAAGACAATATAAAAAATGCGATATTAAGTGGAGTAAAAGTTGGAATATATTTTTATTCATCAGCAATTAATGAACTAGAATCAATTGAAGAAGCAGAATATGTATTAAATCTAATTGATAAATATGATTTAAGAAGAAATATTTCTTATCCAATAGTTATTGATATAGAAGATTTTGAAGGAACAAGAAATTTTAATTTATCAGTTAATGAAAGAACAAATAATGTTAAAGCTTTTTGTGAAGTAATTAAAAATTCTGGATTAAAACCAATGGTATATTCATATACATATTTTTTAGAAAATAAATTAGATATGGATCAACTATTAGATTATGATACATGGATAGCAGATTATTATGGAAATACATGGTATAATAGAAATTATACTATTTGGCAATATACAAATGAAGGACATGTTGAAGGTATAGATGGAAATGTTGATATGAATTATTCTTATAAAGACTATTAAAAAATAATTATTATATTAAAATAAATTTAAATATTAAGAAATAAAATAATAAAAAATATATTTTATAGTTGAATAAGAATAAAAATTGAAATCAAAATGTTAACAAAAAAATTAAGAAAGACACAAAAATCGAAATATAGTAATAGTTATATTTAAGCAAAAAGTTGTTTGATAAAACAAAAGTAAAATAGAAACAACTTTTTGCTATTTTTTTTTGCAATTTTATTTAGAACAAAAATGGTACTTTTTAAAAATAGAAACCTGTTAAATAATGGGAAATAGGTAAAATATAAAAGTTATTAAAAATATATGAAATGATAAATACAAAAACCAAATAATTATAAAAAATCATGAAAAAAAAGCAATAATTTTTTAAAAGAAAAAATATTCGTAAAAATTAAATAAAAATATGCAAAAGAAAAAAATTACTTATAAAAATTTAAAAAATTATAAAAAAAGTGTAAAATTTAATTGCTAATCTGACAAAATAACTATCGATAAAAATATATTATAAAAAAAAATAA
>JAFXMI010000020.1 GCA_017530505.1 Clostridia bacterium
CCCTATATTGGTAACTGTTCCAGCACCTAATGTTAAAACAATATCATTTGGTTTTGCATTTTCTTTAATATATTTTGCAACTTCATTAAAATCTTGAATATAAATAGCTTTTTTTGAAATTGAGTTTATTTTTTCAACAAGATCTTTTGAAGAAATATCAAAAGTATTTTGTTCACGAGCTGCATAAATATCTACAATAATAATATTATCAAAGGTACTTAAAACTTTTGCAAAACTGTCTAAATGTGTTTTTGTTCTACTGTAAGTATGGGGTTGAAAAATAACCCAAGATTGATTATATGTCTTATTTTTTATAGCATTACTTGTTGCTAAAATTTCAGTAGGATGATGTCCATAATCATCAAAAATAGAAATACCATTATAACTACCTTTATATTCTAATCTACGTTCAGCACCAGTAAAGTTTTTTAAGGCTTTTTTTACAATTTCTTTAGATAAATTATAAAAATCACAAACTGCAAAACATGCAAGAGCATTAAAAACATTATGTACACCAGGAACAGATAATTCAATTTCTATTAAAAATTTTCCATTTTTATATATTTTAAAAGATGGAAATGCATTTTTATCAAAACGAATATCTTTTGCCAAAAAATTAGCATCTTTATTTTCTATTCCAAAAGTAATAAAACTACCTTTAACAACATCTTTTAAAGATAAGCAGTTATTATCATCTGCATTTACAATAACACAGCCTGATACATTTGGTATAGTTGCAAAGTCTCTAAAGGCTTTAACAACATTTTCAAAAGATTTATAAAAATCTAAATGGTCATTATCAATATTTAAAATAACTTCTGTATTTGGAATAAATTGAAGAAAATTTGCTTTATATTCGCACGATTCTAAAATAAAATAATCACTATTTCCAATTCTATAATTTCCGTCAATATTTTTTAGCAAAGCACCAACTTGTATTGTTGGATCTTTTTTAGCTTCTATAAAACAAACAGAAATCATTGAAGTAGTTGTAGTTTTACCATGTGTTCCAGAAATGCAAATTGATTTTTTATATAAGGAAGTAAGCCAACCAACAAATTCTCCTCGAGAAACAATTTGTTTATTGATTTTTTTTGCTAAAACAATTTCTGGGTCTGAATCACTAATGGCTGCGGAAAAGACTATTAAATCAGCTTTTTTAGGATTTATTAAATCATGTCCAATAGTTAATTGAATTCCATGTTTTAATAATTTATTAGTGATTTCACTTCCGAACAGTATCTGAGCCAGTAACTTTAATTCCAAAATTTAATAAAGTTTCGGCAATAGCACTCATACTTATTCCACCAATTCCAATTAAATGAATATGTTTATATTTTTTTAATTTTTCTAAAGTCATAATATTTTCCCCCCATAGGAAACAAATAATATAAAACATTATATACTTAAATATACATATTTTCAACACATAATTAAATTTACTTAAGATTTTTTTATATCTTTGTAATTTATAGTTTATATAATAAATTATTTAAATTTAAAATATTTTTTTAAAAAATTATTTTATAAACCAAGAAATAAGTATAAAATGCGTGAATTGTAACAAAATAAAATTAGAATTTTTTTTAATAGATTATCATTTTTTTATAATCTTATATATTATATTTAATGAAATAAAAAAAAATTCCAATATTATAATAAAAAAATGTAAAAAATAGAAGGAAAAAAATTTTTTTTGGCGAATAATATAATTGTACATAATAATATGTATAAAATGGATTTAAGAAAGAGGTGCTTAAGAAAATGCAAATAACAGACGTACGATTAAGAAAAGTTAATTCAGAGAACAGAATGAAAGCTGTTGCTTCTGTAACATTCGATGATGAATTTGTCATTCATGACATTAAAGTTATCGAAAGTCAAAATGGATTATTCATAGCTATGCCATCTAGAAAAACTCCAAATGGGGAATTTAAAGATATAGCTCATCCTATCAATGCTGATACTAGAGAAAAAATTCAAAAAGCTATTTTAGAAGCTTATGAATCTCCAGATGCTGAGGAAGAGCCAGCTGAATAATATATATTTAAAATTGTATATCAAAAAGAGGGTCTCTAAATTTTTAGGAGACCTTCTTTTTAGTTAATCTTTGTTCATGCTCAAATTTTGGTTAGAAAAATTGTGTTTAACTATATAAGCTATGCATTATTAAAAAATCTTTAATAATTAAATATACTTTAGTTTAGTTGTTTTAATTTATTCAGAATATCTTATATCGATATATGTTTGATATACTTTTTTTATTATTATTAATGCAAGGGAAACTAACGAATAAGGAACCAAAGTTATTTCCATATTTAATAAAAAATTATTAATGCTAAAATTAATTTTTTCATTATTGGCTATACATGTTAGAATATCTGATAATTCCAAAAATAATGAAGAAATTAAAAGTATAATTAAAAGTGAAAAAAATAGTTTATATTTTTTATATTTTACAACAAATATAAAATATACTATATTTCCTAAACCAAATCCATAAATAATAGAAAATAGAAAATTTTGGATTAGGCTATTAGATGAATAATGGAGAATAGTTCTATAGTAACAAATTCCTAATGAGGGATAATCTTCACCATAAGTATCTTTTAAATCTCCAGTTAAATCTTCTAATTCTTTCTCTAAATTTTTCCCATAATCTATTAAACTACTATCAGTCGGATTCTTAGCTATTTTAGAGGGCGTAAGATATGATTCAATATTAGTAATAAAACTAAAAAAACTAACTATAAAATTTAATATTAAAATCCAAAAAAAGATATTTTTTAAATATTGTATAAAAATTTTTTTCATAATAACTATTTAATCCTTTTTAATAATATTTTTGTTGCATTTTATAAAATTTCTTAAGCTAAATATGATATTTAAAAAATTTGAGCTTGAACAAATTTATTCAAGGCTTTAATATATAAAAGTTATATATTAACTTGAATTTATAGTTTAAAATAACATACTAAAAAATATTAGCTTTCCGATTTATTTTAAAGTATTATAGCATTAATAAATAATAAAGTCAAAAAACATTACAGGAAATTTTTAAAGTAATTGTAAAAATTGATATAAGTCTTATAATTACTTTGAGAATTAAGTTGCAAAAGTCAAAAAAATTGCTTGACAGTAATTATAATTCGTAGTACAATAATTAAGTAACTTTATTATAAAAAAGTATTATATATATATTTTTCTAAAGAAGCAAAAGGAGGGAATTAAAATGGCACAACCTAAAAGAAGATGGTCTAAAGCTAGAACAGGGGCAAAAAGATCAACTTGGAAAATAGAAGCAGAGAATTTAGGTACATGTACTCACTGTCATGAACCTGTAAGACCACATACAGTATGCTCAAATTGTGGATACTATGATGGAAAAGAAGTAATTGAAAAAAAAGCTGAATAGTTTTATAATTTTATTAAAGGCTACTAGTTTGCAAACTAGTAGCTTTATTTCTATTGGCAAATTTCTATTGAAAAGAATATCAAAAAATGATATAATGTCAAAGTTAGAAGGGAATTGTGATTATTTATGTCAGATAGAATAGATAAAATAAATTATTATTTAGATATAGCTGAAACTGTTGCAAGTCGTGCAACATGTCTTAGAAAAAAATATGGAACAGTAATTGTTAACCATGACCAAATTGTTTCAACAGGATATAATGGAGCTCCACGAGGAAGGGTGAATTGTTCAGATATTGGGTATTGTACGAAAAAAAAATTACTTCCAGATGAACGTCATGGTGGTTATGATGCTTGTAGAGCTGTTCATAGTGAGCAAAATGCTATAATTTGTGCATCTCGTGAAGAAATGCTAGGAGCTACAATTTATTTAGTTGGATATAGAACAGAAAATCATGATTATGAAAATGGTGCAGCACCTTGTTTAATGTGTAGGAAACTAATTATAAATAGTGGTATAAAAGAAGTTTATGTAAGAAAAAATAAAGAAGAATATATAAAGTTTGTTGTAGATGACTGGGTAAAAAATGATGAATTTATGGAAGGGAAAATGCAATACTAATGAAAGTACTAAAAAATAAAAATTTTATTAATGTTTTAATTATGTTTTTTTTAACAATTATTATTTGTTTGCCAATGATAAATAAGAATTTAAATGTTTATTATGATGATGGAATTCAACATATAGCTAGAAGTTATCGGTACTTATGAAGCAATAAAAAATGGTAGCTTTTTTGGAAATGTAATTCCTGGTTTTGCAAGCAATTTTGGATACTCATGGAATATTTTTTATGGAGCTTTAACTACATTTGGGATTATTTTTTTTAAACTAATAACAGGTTCTTATATTTTAGGATACAAATTTTTTTGTTTTATTTGTTTATTTTTATCTGGTTTAACAATGTATATTTTTGTTAAAAAAATATCAGATAATTATAATGTTGCCGTTTTATCTGGAAGCTTATATATTATGGCTCCATATCATTTAACAGATTTATATGTAAGAAATGCTATAGGAGAATTTGTATCATTTATTTTTATTCCATTAGTATTTTTAGGAATTTATAATGTTTTAAAAAGAGACAATTTTGATTGGATATTAATAATTGGATGTTCTGGATTGGTTTTTACTCATAATATCATGTCACTTTATACAGCAATTTTTGGATTTGGATATTTAATTTTAAATATTAATAAATTAAAGAATAAAGAAGTGTTAAAAAAATTAGGAATTAATATTTTACTTATTTTAATGATTCTATCATGTTTTATATTTCCAATGTTAGAAGCAGAATTATCTGCAAAGTATAGAGTATTTGAAAAAGATACTATGGAGACTGTTAATAGTGTTTTATTTCATAGATTGCCTATTCAACAAATTTTTGTATCTTCAAGTGATAAAGGATTTGTATTTGAACTCGGACCATATATGATTATTATGATTGCATTTTCTATTATGACAATTAGAACCTTAAAAAAAGAATTTAGAAAGGATTATTTGTTTTTCTTGTTTGCAGGATTATTAACTTTAATTATGTCTACTAAACTTTTCCCATGGAATATAATGCCTAGTTTTTTAATGATAATTCAATTCCCATGGAGAATCTTGGTATTTACATGCTTTTTCTTCTCGATTGTAGCTAGTATCAATATGGGTGCTGTTATTAAAAGATTTTCATTAAAAGATAGTCTTATTATTATTTGTATTGCTTTAATATATATTATTGCTTTAGGTGGATTTGTAAAATATTCTGAAGAAGAATTAAAGCCAGTAGAGCAAATGAAAATTGGTAATCTTACAGGAATGAAAAAAGAGATGATTGTAGGCATGGGTGGAGGAGAATATTTACCACAAAAAGCTTATGAAAATAGATTTTATATAGCAACACGAGAAGATAGAATTTTAGCTATTGAAGGTAAAGCATTAATTGAAAATGAAGAAAAAAATGGCTCTAATCTACAAGCAAAAGTTACAACATATGATGATGATACTGTTTTAGAATTACCATATATATATTATCCTGGATATGAAATAATGTTAGATGGAATGCATATAAAAAGTTTTGAAACGGAAAACGGAATGCTAGGAATTAAAATGCCTAAAAATGAAAATTCTCTTTTAGAAATAAAGTACTCAGGATCTAGCATAGCAAAAAGCTCTATACTTGTATCGATAGTTGGAGTATTTGGGACAATTATATACTTAATAATTAACAATAAGAAGAGGGAGGAAATATAATTTAAATGAAGCCTATAGTAGCTATAGTTGGAAAACCTAATGTTGGAAAATCTAGATTTTTTAACTATGTAGTTGGTCAAAGAATTTCAATTGTTGAAGATACTCCTGGTGTAACACGCGATAGAGTTTATGCAGATACTTCGTGGAGAGATAGAGAAATTACTTTAATTGATACCGGAGGAATTGAGCCAAAATCTGATGACATAATATTATCTCAAATGAGGGAGCAAGCAAATATTGCAATAGATGTTGCAGACGTTATTTTATTTATGACAAACCTTAAAGAAGGTGTAACTTCAGTTGATAAAGAAATTGCAATTATGTTAAGAAAATCAAAAAAACCTGTTATTTTAGCTTGTAATAAATCTGACAACTACGGGCAAATACCAGTAGAAGTATATGAATTTTATAATTTAGGTTTTGGTAAACCTTATCCAATTTCTAGTGCTAATGCAATTGGAATAGGAGATTTATTGGATGCGATTTACGACAAATTACCTAATAAAAATGATGAAGAAGAAGAGAAGGGAAAAATTAAAGTTGCTTTAATTGGGAAACCTAATGTTGGGAAATCATCTTTATTAAACAAAATATTAGGTGAAGATAGAAGTATTGTGAGTGATATTGCCGGAACTACTAGAGATGCAATAGATTCAAATTTTGAAAACAAGTTTGGAAAATATGTATTTATAGATACAGCAGGAATTAGAAAAAAAGCAAAAGTTAATGAATCTATTGAAAAATATAGTATAATGAGAACTTTTTTAGCAATTGAAAGAGCTGATGTTTGTTTAGTTTTAATAGATGCAAACGAAGGGGTAACAGATCAGGATGCCAAAATTTTAGGTGAAGCCCATGAAGCTGGAAAAGGAATAATTGTTGTTGTAAATAAGTGGGATGAAATTGAAAAAGATGGATCAACAATTAAACAATATGAAAAAGATATTTTAAATAAAATTTCTTATGCAAGTTATGCTCCAATTTTATTTATTTCTGCAAAAACAGGACAAAGAGTAAATAAAATTTTTGAATTAGTTAATGAAGTTTATAAGCAAAATACATTTAGAGTATCAACTGCTGTAATTAATGAAGTAATAAATGAAGCAATTTCTGTTGTACAACCACCTACAGATAAAGGACGAAGATTAAAAATATTATATGGAACACAGGCTAGTACAAAGCCACCAACATTTGTAATTTTTGTAAATAATAAAGATTTATTCCATTTTTCATATCAAAGATATTTAATTAATTGCTTTAGAAATAATTTTGGATTGATAGGAACTCCTGTTAGGTTAATTATAAGAGAAAATGGAGAAAAATAGTTAAATAATTGTTATTGCATTTTATAGTATTAGTGTATATAATAATATAAATAGTTTAAAAATATATTAAAGAATTAAATCCAAGAATATGATTATTTTTTAAACTGGAAAGGAACAAAAAAATGATTATTTATCTAATAGTTGCTATTATAGCTTATTCAATTGGAAGTATTAGTTTTTCTGTAATAATAAGTAAGAAAATGGCAGGTTTTGATGTTAGGGAAAAAGGTAGTGGAAATGCAGGAACTACAAATATGTTACGAAATGTTGGAAAGAAAGCTGCTGCTTTAACCTTATTATGTGATGTTTTAAAAGGTGTTATTGCAATAGTTATTGCAATAATTATTGGTAAAGTAAATAAAGAATTAAATTTAGCTTTACTTGTTCAGATTTCTGCAATATTTGTTGTTATTGGGCATACTTTTCCAGTGTTTTTTGGTTTTAAAGGTGGGAAAGGTGTTGCAACAAGTATAGGAGTATTATTACTAATTAATTGGAAAATAGGACTTATTTGTTTAGTTTTTGGAATTATATTAATTGCACTAACACAAATGGTTTCATTAGGTTCAATATCTAGTGCTATTTTATTTCCAGTTTTAACATTATTTATAAATGAATGTTACATAGTTCCAGGAAATTATTTTCTTTTTTCAATAGTTATTGCTGTATTTATTACTTATAATCATAGAAGTAATATAAAAAGATTATTGAGTGGAACAGAAAACAAAATTTCATTTAAGAAAAAAAATGAAAATATTTAGAGAAAGTGAGAATTGAAATGAAAAAAGTTTCTATTATTGGTAGTGGTAGTTGGGGAACAGCTTTAGGAATATATTTAGCTTTACATGGACATAATGTTAAAATGTGGTCATTTAATAAAGATGAAATGAAATTAATAAATGAAGAAAAAAAGTGTGTATTTTTACCTAAAGCTAGAATTCCAAATGAAGTAACTGCTACATCAAATTTTGAAGAAGCTTTATATGGAGCTGAAATTATTTTACATGTTACCCCTTCAAAATTTGTTAGAAGTACGATTAAACAGTATAAAGAATTTATAAAACCAAATCAAACAGTTTTAATGTGTTCAAAAGGCTTTGAAGCAGAAACTTGTTATACCTTAGATGAAGTTATGAATGAAGAACTTCCTGGAATAAAAACAGGAATTTTATCAGGGCCAAGCCATGCAGAAGAAGTATCATTAAATATTCCTACAGCGATGGTTATTGCTTCAGAATATGAAGATATAAGAAATACTATATCTAATGAGTTTAAAAGTGAAGTTATGAGATTTTATACCTCAAGTGATGTAAAAGGTGTAGAACTTGGAGGGGCTTTAAAAAATATTATTGCATTTTGTGCTGGAATATCAATTGGGTTAAATCAAGGAGACAATACTTATGCTGCGTTACTTACAAGAGGTTTAGTTGAAATTACAAGACTTGGGGTTGCAATGGGAGGAGAAGAAAAAACTTTTTATGGTTTAACAGGTCTTGGAGACTTAATAGTAACTTGTGGTAGTGTACATAGCAGAAATAGAAAAGCTGGTGAGTTAATTGGAAAAGGGCTATCAATAGAAGAAGTAAGAAAAGAAGTTGGAATGACAATTGAAAGTATAGATAATATTGAAGTAGCATATAAACTTGCAAAAAAATATGGTATAGAAATGCCTATAACTGAAAAAGTTTTTGAGGTATTATATAAAGGTCTAAGTCCAATAGAAGCTACAAACATGCTTATGACTAGAGATCAAAAATCCGAATAAAGGAGGAAAATTAAATGGATTTTTTTAATAAATTAGGGAAAAAAACAAATGAGGTATACCAAGGAGCAAAGGAGAAAACAGCCAAAATTTCAGAAGAAATAAAGATTAGGACGAAAATTAGTGATCTAAAAGACAAAGTTAATGATGAACTATTAAGTATTGGTCAAATTGTTTATGAAAAAATGAAATCAGGAGAAGATGCTTCAAAAGAAGAAATAGTCCCAAAATGTGATGAAGTTTCTATACTTAAAGATGAAATTTTAAAATTGGAAACAAATATTTTAGCTTTAAAAAATATGAAAAAGTGTGCTAAATGTGGTTTAGAATTAAACATTAATGCAGAATTTTGTTCAAAGTGTGGAACAGCTCAACCAAAAGTAGAAGAGGTAAAAACAGAAATAACTCAAGAACCAGAAAAAGAAGTGGAAGAGGTAGAAGTTACTGAAGTTGTAAATGAAGAAGAAGTTACTGAACTAGAAAACGAAGCAGATGAAGAAGAAGGAAATAAGGAAAACTAGTATCATTATGGAGATTCTATCTTGTTTGTGGACAAATTTATTTTGCAGTAGAAAATAGTTAATTTACTGTAAATAGAAATATCTGTTGAAAAAATGTTTTTAAAATTTATAAAACTCAAAAGGAATAGAAAAAAATGAAATTAGTAATACAAAGAGTAAAAAAAGCAAAAGTTGATGTTGAAGAAAAAACTGTAGGAAAGATAGGAAAAGGATTTCTTGTTTTTGTTGGAATAACTCATACAGATACAAAAGAAGAAGCCGATTTTCTTGCAAAAAAACTTTGCAATTTAAGAGTTTTTGAGGATAATGATAACAAAATGAATCTAGCTTTAAAAGATGTTAAAGGAGAATTATTAATAATTTCTCAATTTACATTATATGCAAATACAAAAGATGGAAATAGACCTAGTTTTACTGATGCTGCAAAATCAGAAGTTGCAGAGCCATTATATGAGTATTTTTTAGAAAAATGTAGAGAATATGGAATTAAAGTTGAAAAAGGAATTTTTGGTGCAGATATGCAAGTTTCTCTTTTAAATGATGGTCCAGTTACTATTATTATCGAAAAATAATCAATATGGAAATCTTTCATAAATATATTTAATAAGATTATTAGAATTATTATCATTAACGCAAATAAAAACATCTTTATCTAAACTGACCCACATATTTGCGTTAATTTTTTCTTTATTATCAATAAATATTCCAATAAGCTCAACAATCTCAGTTGGATTATCGAATTCTTTTTTCCAAAATAGTGGATTTTTTAAAATTATATTTTGGTTATAATAATAATTTAAAAACTTTTCAATTTCTCCGTTTTTTTCACTATAAATTTTAACAGTTGTTTTCAATATGTTTCCCTCCTTAAATTTATTATAAAAAAAATTTAAATTTTTATAGCAAGAATATTTTAGTAAAATTTGAAAATAATAAAATTAGTTGTTACAATTTACGACTTATATAATTTTATTAAAAGCCAAAAAATATATATATAATTAAATTGCTACTACTATGTTACTACATTTGAACAGAGTCTATAATTAATTATGGTAGACCATCATGTAATGATTTTTTCTAACAAAAAAATTGCTATAATAGGAAAATGGGGGAAAAATGAATAAAAAAGTAAATTTTATTTTTATAATTTGTTTATTTTTAATAGTTTTAACAGGATGTAGTAGAGATAAAAAGTATTCCATAGAAGATAAAGTTACAGAAGAAATAAAATATATAGAAAATATATTAATAAATATAGTTAATAATTTTGCTACGGGAAATTATGAAGTTAGAAATACTAATTTAAATGATGAATCTAATGAGGGTAAAGAAAATGATATAGAAAATTTAGCAATAGAAATTGGAACGTATAATACAGAATCAATATTAGAAGATACTAGAAAAATAGAAGAAGCAAGTAATAGAATTATGGTTGATTTAGCCATAGAAAATATAGATAATGAAGATATAACAAAATTTAGTGACGGAATAAATAAAATGTTAATAAATATTTCTAAAGAAGATGAAAGAGAATATTTAGTTGAGCTTAATAATGTTTTTGCATTACTACCAAATTTTGAAGCAAAAATTTCAAATAATGTTAACGATATATTTGAAAGGAGAATAAAATATTTTACAATTTCATCCTTTATTTCTTTTTCAGTGGGAGATAAGGAACTAGCAAAAAGTCAAGTTGAGAAGTTAGAAAATGAATATTTAGAAAAGCAAAAAGTTGTAGAATATGTAGAAGAACATAAGTATAATTTAAATAAGATATATCTTCTAATTCAAGAATTGAAAAAGGCTATTGAGACAGATAGTGAAGCTTTAGTAAAAGAAAAATACTTACTTTTAATAGATGAAATTTAAAACTATTTTTTACTTAAATTCATAAATAATTATTGTTACAATTCATAGCTATATAATAAAAAAATAGATTTATAATAAAATTATTATTTTTTTAAAAATTTGCTATGAATTGCATACAATTTTCTAATTTTCACTAATTAATTTTTCTAGTATTTGTACAGCATTGCTTGCGGCACCTTTTCTAATATTATCTGAAACGCACCAAAAATTTATTCCAAAAGGAACACTTTCGTCTCTTCTTATTCTGCCAACAAAAACTTCATCATGTCCGGAAGCATTTGTTGCTAAAGGATAAACATTATTTTTTGGATCATCTTGCACAACGATACCATCAAAATTTTTAAGTTCATCGATTAATTCTCTTAAATTAAAATCTTTTTCAAATTCAACATTTATAGATTCACTATGTGAATTTATTACAGGAACACGAACACAAGTCGCTGTAACTTTTAAGTCTGGCCTTTTTAATATTTTTCTAGTTTCATTTATCATCTTAAGTTCCTCTTTTGTATATCCACTGTCTGTAAAAACATCAATGTGTGGTAAGCAATTATTAACAATAGAGTATGGAAATTTTTTTTGCTTTTCACCTTTTAAGCCGTTTTCTAAATCTTCTACACCCATTTGACCAGCACCTGAAACTGCTTGGTATGTAGAATAAACTACTCTTTTTAATTTATATAAGTTATCTAAAAGTTTTAAAGGTATAACTGCTTGAATTGTAGAACAATTAGGATTTGCAATTATTCCATGATTGTTTTTTATTTCTTCAGGATTTACTTCTGGAACAATTAGAGGAACATCATCATCCATTCTAAATGCGCTACTATTGTCTATTACAATACATCCATTTGAGGTAGCAATAGGAGAAAAATGTTTTGAGGTATCTCCACCAGCTGAAAAAATTGCATAATCAAAACCTTCTTTAAATGAATCATCTTTTAGTTCACGAACAATGAAATCTTTTCCTTTAAATTTTATAGTTGTTCCACTAGAACGACTTGAAGCAAAAAAAACATATTCAGAAATAGGTAGATTATATTCCTCTAAAACTTTTAGAACGGTTCTTCCAACCAGCCCGGTTGCACCAACAATTGCTAATTTTATTTTTTTCATAAAATATCACCTTTTATTTCTTATAATCAATAATAAAGAAAACATAATTATATTTTCTTTTAATTCATGATTATTATATTCTAAATTTTCTAAAAAGTATATAGAAAAGCTAAAATTGTATGTCACACTAAGATAACAAAAAATATTGAAATATTTTGTAATTTATTATAAAATAAAAAAATGTAAAAGTTTTATATTTTTCGAAGGGATTAAAAATTATAAATTATGAGATTAGACAAATTTTTAAAAGTAAGTAGAGTAATAAAGAGAAGAACAGTTGCAAATGACGCGGCTGATAGTGGAAGAATTTCAGTAAACGGAAAAGTTGTAAAGCCAAGTTATGAGGTAAAGGTTGGAGATATTGTTGAAATAAAATTTGGAGATAAAGTTTCTAAATTTGAGATTATACAAGTACCAGCAAACGGAAAAATTGTTGGAGAATTGGTTAAGATATTATAGAAATCAAATTTTATTTAAAAAGTTTTTACAAAAAAAATATAATAAAAAAGACGAAGTTTTATATAAAACAATAATAGTATAAAAATAGAAGAGGAATATGTATGCCAAATTTTGTACATTTACACGTACATAGTGAGTATAGCTTACTTGACGGAATGTGTAGAATTAAAGATTTGCCTAAAAGGGCAAAAGAACTGGGAATGAATGCTATAGCACTTACTGACCATGGTGTTATGTTTGGTGCAGTTAGTTTTTTTAAAGAATGCCAAAAAGAAGGAATAAAGCCAATTATAGGATGCGAAGTATATGTTGCGCCACGTTCAAGATTTAACAAAGAAACAAATATAGATGATAAATATTCACATCTTATTTTGCTTGCAAAAAATAAAACTGGATATGAAAATTTGATAAAACTTGTTTCACTAGGTTATACTGAAGGATACTATTATAAGCCACGTATTGATTTAGAAATATTAGAAAAATATAGTGAAGGACTAATATGCCTTAGTGCATGTTTAGCAGGAAGCATAAATAAAGCAATTTTGACTGACGATATGGAAAAAGCTAAAGAAATTGCACTTTGGCACAAAAGAGTTTTTGGTGATGATTATTATTTAGAAATTCAAAATAATGGACTTAATGCACAGATAATGGTAAATCAAAAATTAATAGCTTTATCTAGGGAATTAAATATACCACTTGTAGCTACAAATGATGCGCATTACTTGAAGCAAGAAGATAGCTATAATCATGAAATATTACTTTGTATCCAAACTGGAAAGAGAATGACAGATCCAGATAGAATGCGTTTTGAAACAGATGAATTTTATATAAAAACTCCAGAGGAAATGGAAGATTATTTTTCAAATATTCCAGAGGCAATAGAAAATACTGTAAAAATTGCAGATAAATGCAATTTTGAATTTGAATTTGGTGTTACAAAACTTCCTAATTATGATGTCCCAGAAGAATTTGAATCCCATAGTAGTTATTTAAAAAAACTTTGTAATGATGGAATAAAAGAACGTTATGGAGAAAATCCTAGTAAAGAAATTTTGGATAGAGCAGAGTATGAATTTAGAATAATTGAAAAAATGGGATATGTTGATTATTATCTTATTGTTTGGGATTTTATACATTATGCGAAAAGTATTGGAATTGCAGTAGGACCAGGACGTGGCTCTGGTGCAGGTTCAATACTTGCATATAGCATTGGAATTACAGATATAGATCCAATAAAATATAACTTACTTTTTGAGAGATTCTTAAATCCTGAAAGAATTAGTATGCCAGATTTTGACGTAGATTTTTGCTATGAAAGAAGAGGAGAAGTAATAGATTATGTTGCTAGAAAATATGGACAGGATCATGTTTCTCAAATTATAACTTTTGGTACGATGTCTGCAAGAAGTGTTATAAGAGATGTTGGACGTGTATTAGATGTTCCTTATAATGAAGTTGACAAAATTGCCAAAATGGTTCCTTTTGAAATCCATATTACTTTAGAACAGGCTCTAATTCAAAACAAAGAGCTAAGAGAATTATATGAAAAAGATGAAACAACTCGTAGAATAATAGAAATAGCAAAAGGATTAGAGGGAATGCCTAGAAATGCTTCAACACATGCTTGCCGGTGTTGTTATTACAAAGGATCCAGTAGATACATACGTACCTTTGTATGTAAATGATGGAAATGTTGCTACAGAATATACTATGACTCTACTCGAAGAGTTGGGACTACTTAAAATGGATTTCTTAGGTTTAAGAACTCTTACAGTTATTGAAGACTGTAAAAGGCTTGTTAAGCAAAATAGAGGAATAGATGTAGAATTTGACAAAAATATGGATGATCCAAATGTTTATAAATTATGGCAAGAAGGAAAAACATTGGGAATATTCCAGTTTGAAAGCGCTGGTATGACTTCTTTTATGAAAGAATTAAAACCAGACAGTTTAGAAGATATTATCGCTGGTGTTTCACTTTATAGGCCTGGACCAATGGATCAAATTCCAAGATATATTCGTGGAAAGCAAAATCCAGGGCATAATGAATATACTCATAAGAGTTTAGAGCCAATTTTAAATGTAACTTATGGATGTATGGTATATCAAGAGCAAGTTATGCAAATAGTTCGTGATCTAGCTGGTTATTCTCTAGGAAGAGCTGACTTAGTTCGTCGTGCTATGGGAAAGAAAAAACTTGATGTTATGGCAAAAGAACGTGAAGTTTTTATAAATGGACAGGTTGATGAAAATGGGAATATTATTATACCTGGATGTATTAGAAATGGAATTGATAGAGAATCAGCTAATAAAATTTTTGATGAGATGGCAGAATTTGCTAAATATGCTTTTAATAAATCTCATGCTGCAGCTTATGCAGTTGTATCGTACAGAACAGCCTATTTAAAAGCATATTATAAAGAAGAATTAATGGCAGCGACTTTAAATAGTTTTTTGGGAAATCTAGAAAAAATACCAATTTATATAAATGAATGTAAAAATATGGGAATTGAAATTTTGAACCCAGATATAAATGAAAGTGATACAAAATTTACAGTAAAAAATAATAAGATTCGTTTTGGACTTGGAACAGTAAAAAATGTTGGTGTAGGTGCAATTGATAGCATTGTTGCGGAACGAAATAAAAATGGAAAATTTTCAAGTTTTACTGATTTTTGTGAAAGAATAAAAAAAGAATCTATTAATAAAAAATGTATTGAAAGCTTGATAAAAGCTGGTGCTTTTGATAGATTAGGAAAAACTAGAGCTACTTTACTTTCATCTTTTGAGAATATACTAGATATTATTAATTCAAATAATAGAAACACAATTGAAAACCAAGTTTCAATGTTTGATATTATTTCAGAAGATGGGGATGTTTTAGATACAATAAAATATACTTTTGATGAAAAACCTGAAATGGATATAAAAGAATTACTTTTTTTAGAAAAAGAAATGCTTGGAATTTATATTTCTGGACATCCTTTAGATAAATTTAGAAAACAGATTGAAAGCCAGACAACTGTTAATTCTTTAGATTTTATAAATGCATATGAAGAACTTCAAAACAGTGGAAATACTTTAATTTTAAAAGATAATCAGGAGGTTATATATGCTGGAATAATTTCTAAAATAAGGAAAAAATATACAAAGAAAAATACTATAATGGCTTTTGTTACGGTTGAAGATTTATATGGAAGTATAGAAATAATTATATTTGATAGAGTTTATTCTAATTTTTTAAATATTTTGATAGAAGATAATGTTATTTTAGTTCAAGGGAAAATAAGTATTAAAGAAGATGAGCCTATTAAAATAATTGCTTCAAGAATTACCGAATTTAATGAGCAAGAAATTGTTGTAAGAACTACAAATTTTTTAAAGCCAAAAGAAATGATAATTGATATTACTTTTTTAAATGAGGAGATAAAAGATAAATTAAGAGGAGCTATTAAGTTTTTTTTAAGTGAGAGTGCTAATGTAAAACTTAAAATAAAAGATGGTATTGGAATTAAGGCATGTGGTAGTATTTTATTAACAGATAGAGTTAAGAAAGCTTTTGAAGATATTGTAGGAGAAGAAAACATCAATATCCATTGACAAAAATATAAATGATATGTAAAATATTGATATAATTTAAAAAAAGGAATGTTTATTATAATGAAAAATAACAAAGGATTAACTTTAGTTGCATTGATAATAACAATAATTGTACTTTTAATTTTAGCTGGAATATCTATATGGTTTGTTATAGGAGAAAACGGAATTTTAACAAAAGCTACTACCGTAGAAGAAACTTATAATAAAAGTGAAGTATTAGAGGAATTAAACATTATTGTTACTCAAAAATATTTAGATGCATATAATAAAGCTACCTCAAATGGTAATGTAGACAATTTAGATGAATATTATTCTTTAGAAAAAGTTATACAATATTTATTAGGACATTCAGGTGGTGAAGATGGAAAAACGTATGTTGATGGAGAAACACCAGATAGTAAAGTTTATATAGAATCGTTAAAAAACTTTACAAATACCATAGAAGATACTAGATATTATGTAATAATAGAAAGATTAGGTAGAAGTATAACCAAATATGGTAAAGGTGAAAATGATTATCTTACATCAAATGACTATTTTTATATAAAAGTTTCTCAAAATACTGAGGAAAATAAAACAGCAAAGGTTTTTTATAAAAGTTCTCAAAGTGCAAGTGATAGTGATGATGAAGAAATAGGAGAACTAAAGCTTCAACAGAATTTATAAAAGAATGTATATTAAATAATAAAATGTAGAAAATACTAAAAAGGAGTTTTTATGAAAAAGATTTTAGTGTTTTCTATTTTTTTTATTATATTAATTTTTATTATTTATAATTTTTTACAAGTTACAATTGCAATATCTAAATTTGGTTCTAGTGGTAACGAAGTTAAACAAATTCAACAAAAACTAAAAAGTTGGGGATATTATAATGGAACAGTAGATGGAATTTATGGATCTAAAACAGTAGAGGCAGTAAAGAAATTTCAATCAAAAAATGGATTAACTGCCGATGGAATTGCTGGTAAGAAAACTTTGGAAGCATTAGGAATAAATTCCTCTAGTGGTAGCTCAGGTAGTACGACTTCTAATAATAGTGATTTAAACTTACTGTCTCATTTAGTTTACGGAGAAGCCAGAGGAGAAATATATAAAGGTCAGGTAGCTGTTGCTGCTACTGTATTAAATAGAGTTGCAGATTCTAGATTTCCAAATACTGTTGCTGGAGTTATATATCAAGCTGGAGCGTATACTGCAGTATCAGATGGGCAAATAAATTTGTCACCTAATGCAACTGCCAAAAAAGCAGCGCAAGATGCGTTAAATGGTTGGGATCCAAGTTTAGGAGCTATTTATTATTTTAATCCAAATACTGCAACTTCAAAATGGATATGGAGTAGACCTCAAGTAATTACTATTGGAAAGCATATTTTTTGTAAATAAATTAATTGACAAATATGGTAAGAATATATAAAATAAGATTAAATAAAACATGGGTAAAATATCAAATAGATTAATAATAATATATTTTGTAATAGTGATTCCCTTGTTAATTGTAATTCAATTTATAAAAACTCAAAAGGAAGAATAATAATGAACATATATCCAAATTATTATTGTAAAAAAATAACTGATATAAAATTAGAATTTTTAAGAGATAATAGTATTAAAGCGCTTATTTTAGATGTTGATAATACTTTAATAGATATAGATAAAAAAATGGTTGACGGTTTAGTGGAGTGGCATAATAAAATTATATCTAGTGGTATAAAAACAATTATTTTATCAAATAGTAATAAAATACATAAGATAGAAACAGTGGCAAAAGCATTGAATATTGAATATTTATATTTAGGATTAAAACCATTAAAAAGGGGTTTTAAAAAAGCAATAGCCAAATTAGGATTGCAACCTGAAAATATTGCAGCTGTTGGAGATCAAATTTTTACAGATGTAATTGGTGCTAATAGATGTGGTTTATTTTCAATTTTAGTTAAACCTGTTTCAAATAAAGATTTTTTAATTACAAAAATTAAAAGACCTATTGAACAAAAAATAATAAATAATTATATAAAAAAAACAAATGAAGGTAATTTTAAAAATAATTAAATTTTGAAATAAATATTATATTTAAATTTGAAATTTAAATATAAAGAAAGTATTAAAAAAATAATATTATTTTTAAAAGTAGGAGTAAGAAAAATGTTTTATAACAATGTACATATTATTTTTTATGTAGTAATAGCTATAGCTGGACTTGTTATTGGAAAATTTGTTGCATGGTGTAATTTAAGATTTGCAGAAGAAAAGAAAATATTTAGTAAAGATTTTTTTAGGGAAAATAAAGCAGGAAATATAAAGGGAAGTTATATTATGATGATAATAACATCAATAATGTATATTTTACTTTTATATAAGTTTGGACTTAAAAAAGAAATTTTAAAAAATTTAGATTTAATAAAATTTTTAATACTTACTCCAATGCTTATAACATCTTTTTATATAGATTTAAAATATAGAATTTTGCCAAATAGATTAAATATGACAATATTTGAAATAGGAATAGTATTCGTATTTATATATGGATTAAACAATATTAATATTGCAAAAGATATGGTAATAGGATTAATTACAGGTGGAGGAATTTTTCTTTCGATTACTTTACTTGGAGGATTTTTTGCAGGAAAAGAAGCAATGGGACTTCGGTGATGTAAAATTTATGGGGGCTTTAGGACTTTATTTTGGATATTCAAGAATTGCAGAAATATCGTTATTAGCATTTTTTATTGCTTCTATTATCTCAATTATAGTATTATTAATAAGAATAATGATATTAAAATCAAATGATGAATACATACCCTTTGGACCATTTTTAGTTTTTTCAGCAGTTTGTATGATGTTTATACCAGCGAATACAATATTCATTTTATTTATAAGTTTTTGTAGTTGGATTAGTGAAAAAATATTGTTTATATTTAATAGTTAGAAAAATAGTTAGGAAGGAATGATTGAAAAATGAATCCTGAAATAAAACAATTAAGAGATAAATTAAAAGGATTAAAATTAGATGGAATGATAGTATCTAATCCAGCAAATGTAAGATATTTAACTCGGTTTAGATTCAGAAGGCTATTTAATAATAACACCAAAAGAAAATGTTTTTGTTACAGATGGAAGGTTTATACAACAAGTTAACCAATTTTTAACTATTGAATCAGAAATTGTTTGTGTTAATATAAAAGAACTAACAAATTATGATTTAAAAAGCTATTTTGATGGATGTGATAATATAGGATTTGAAGAAAGATATGTTACCTATGAAAATTATAAAAATTATTTACATACCTTTCAGGTAAATTTAGTGGAAACAGATGGAATAATAGAAAGTCAAAGAATTGTAAAAGAAGATTATGAAATAGACAAAATAAAAAGAGCTTGTGAAATTTCAGATAAGGCTTTTGAAACTACAATTAATAATATTAGAAAAGGTATGACAGAAAAGGATCTAGCTTTTGAGTTAAATTTTCAAATGATAAAAAATGGAGCAGAGGGATTTTCTTTTGAAACAATAGTAGCTTCTGGCCCAAATTCTTCAATGCCACATGCGGTACCAACAGATAGAGTTATTGAAGAAACTGATATAGTACTATTTGATTTTGGTGCAAAATATAATGGATATTGTTCAGACTGCTCTAGAACAATTTTTATTGGTGATGTTACTGAAAAACAAAAAAAGTATTATGAATTTGTTTTAGAAGAACAAAAAAAAGGTATTGAAAATTTTAAAGATGGAACAAATTTAAAAACAATTGTAAAAAACAGAGAAACAGATTATAAATTAGAAGGATTAAATTTAATTCATGCTATAGGTCATGGCGTTGGTTTAGAAATACATGAAGAGCCTTTTTTAAGAAGTACAGTTGATTATATTTTAAAGAAAGATACTATTATTGCAATAGAGCCAGGAGTATATTTTCCTAAAGAATTTGGAATTAGAATAGAAGATACGTGCAGAGTTTTAAAAGAAAGATGTGAGCCATTAACAAAAAGTAATAAAAATTTAAAAATAGTAAAATTAAAGTAGAACTTGATTTTGCATAAAAATTATGTTATCATAAATTTGTTAAAATTGAAAGAAAAGAGGTATTTATTATGGCAGACGTATATATGGCAGGAGATTTAAGAAATAATACAACATTTGAACTAGAAGGAAATGTATTTAAAGTAGTTGAATTTCAACATGTTAAACCTGGTAAAGGTGCAGCTTTTGTTAGAGTAAAAATGAAGAATGTTATTACTGGTGCAGTAATTGAAAGAACTTTTAATCCATCTGAAAAATTACAAGGTGCTGAAATTGAAAAAAGACAAATGCAATATTTATATAATGATGATGAGTTATATTATTTTATGGATAATGAAACATATGAGCAGATCCCTCTTAATAAAGAGCAAATTGGAGATGCATTAAAGTACATAAAAGAAAATATGGATGTAACTATACTTTCTTTTAAAGGAAATGTATTCAATGTTGAACCACCAATGTTTGTTGAATTAGAAGTTACATATACTGAACCAGGTTTTTCTGGAAATACAACAACAACTTCTGGAAAACCAGCAACTTTAGAAAATGGATTAGAAATATCTGTACCTTTATTTGTAAATATAGGTGATAAAATAAGAATAGATACTAGAACAGGTGAATACATGGAAAGACTATAGGAGGATTTTTTAATATAATGTTTAACAAAAAGTTTGAAGAAACCTTGAGCCAAATTACTAATAGCGGATATGATGAGAAAACTACAATTTTCTTAAAAACTGCTTTATTGGATTTAGCAATGGAGCATGTTCAAGACATGAAAAGTCTTGAAAATAAGTATAAAAACAGAATAGAAATTTGTGAAACAAGACTAGATAAAATGGAAGAACAGTTTCAAAGATTAGAAAAAGAACTTTTTGAAAGCGATTTAGACGAAGAAGCAGAATTTGAGCCAATTACTTGTCCTTATTGTAATGCTAATTTTATGATACAAAGAGATCATTCTATTATGGAATTAGAATGTCCTGAATGTAAAAATACAATTGAACTTGATTGGGGAGCTTTTGATGATGATATGTAGGTTTAAAAATAATTTATTGGATTGACGGCAATGCCGTCTTTTTTTATTGTTAAATGTAAATGAGGACCAGTAGTTGAACCATTAGTATATTTACCGAGAAGAGTCTTTAAATTTATTATTATCAGTTTTTGAAATATATTTCGGCCCAACATTTCCGAATAATTTGTCCGCTTTTTAATTTTATCTGCTTTATTTATAATATAATTTGGAGAAACATGGCCATATATAAATTCAAAATTATCACTTGTAATATGTATACTATATCCATTTGCTCCATTAAAACCGAATAAAAGATATTATTCCACTTGATACTGAATAAATAAAGCTACCTTCACTTGCTCCAATATCTATCCCAGAATGAATAGATTTTTTTCCGGTTATCGGTGATATTCTTTCACCAAATTCTGATGTTATATTATAATATCCGTGGTGTAGGCCAAAACATATTATTATCATTGCTTAGAGAAAAAAATTTTTTTTCAATAATTTTATTATTTAAGAAATTTGTAGAGTCTGAATCAGAATTTAATGATAAATAGGTAAAACTAATTAAATTAGCAAAAATTGTAAATAATATACTTATTACAATAAAGCTATTTATATATTTTTTAAAAATAACTATAATAAAACACGTCCTTTCTTTATATAAAATTTTTAATTTATAATAATTTTAATTTAGGAGAAAAATAGAATTTTAAGATTAGAAATAAATATAGATATTAATAATTAATTTTAGA
>JAFXMI010000021.1 GCA_017530505.1 Clostridia bacterium
AACTGCGTAAGAAATTCACATAAATTTTATGGCACCCTTCCAAGGACAAGCCTTGAACTCTTTCCATAAAATTTATTAGAATTTCTAACTTGCTCACTATCAATGCGCTTTTTTCAAAAATAATTATATCGTAACCTAATTTATTAAATAAGCTGTGAATTGTAACAACACAACGCAACACCATATATTATTCTTTAACTTAAATAACTTTTAACTAAATTTAAATCATCAAAAGTTGTAACTTTAATATTAGAATAATCTCCTTCAATTAATTTGATTTTTATTCCTTCTTTCTCTAATAACATACAATCATCTGTAATAGTATTATCATTTTTATACTTTTCATGAGCTTCTACTAAAATTTGTCTGTTAAAACATTGAGGAGTTTGTATTAACCATGTATTTTTTCTAAGAGTTGTTTGTAAGACTATACCATCATCATCAGAAATTTTTATTGTATCCTTACTTTTTACTGCAATAGTAGCTCCATAATAAGAATCCATCTCATTTATACATTCCGTAATAAATCTCTGCTTAATCATTGGCCTAGCACCATCTTGTATAATAACAGTTTTACTATCTGTTTTTGTTAATGCGTTATAAACACTTTCTTGTCTTGAATTTCCTCCAATTACAAGTTTTAATGGTTTATTTAAAGTAATTTTTTTTATTATATTATTAATTATACCTTCTTCACCACTTTTATAAACAATAATAATATCATCAACTAATTTGTTATTATTAAAAGCTTCTAAACTGTACAAAAATATTTCTTTTTCATTTACTTTATCAAAATTTTTATTTCTATTTTGACCATATCTAGTACTACTTCCTGCTACCAATATTATTGCAGTAACATTATTCATTTCCAAAATAATTCCTCCTTAAATTATAAGATGTACAAATATAAATTTCGTACTTATTTTTTAAATTATTATATGCTTCTTTTGCTTTTTGTTTTTCTAAAAAAATACCAAAAACACATGAACCAGAACCAGCAAGAAGAGTCTTTGCTCCTTGGTTTTGTATTACTTTTACAATATTTATAAATTCTTGTTTTTTTTCTAAAACCAATTCAAAATCATTTATTAAATTTTCAGATAGCAATTTAAAATTATTTGTTTCTAAAGCATTAATAATCTCTTTACTTCTAGAAATTTTTCTTTTTGGTATTTTATCTAATTCTTTAAACATTTCAGCAGTATTACAAGAAAACTTAGGTTTTATTATTAAAAAATAATATTTAAATCTTGTATTTATTTTTTTAATTATGTCACCAATGCCACTTGAAAGTACAGCTCCATTAAACATACACGGAACCACATCAGCACCTAAAGATTTTGCAATTTCTTTTAGTTTAACTTTTTCTATATTTAAATTATACAATTTGTTTATTGCTATCAAAAAGCTTGCACAATCTGTACTTCCTCCTGCTAGTCCTGCTTGCATTGGAATATTTTTCTTTAATTTTACTTTTACTCCACCAAAATTTCCTATTTCTTCTATTAGCTTATAGTACGCTTTGTATATAATATTATCTTCTAATTTTACTCCCTTAATATCGCTTTCTAAAATTAATTTATTTTCTTTTATTTTTTCTAACCACAATTCATCATAAAAATTAATTTTTTGAAAAACTGAATCTAAATTGTGATACCCATTCTTGTTTTTTTCCAATACTGATAAACATAAATTAACTTTTGCTCTAGCTTTTACATATATTTTTTCCAATTTTTTTATTCCTTATATATATTTAAATTATAATTAAATCTTATTCAACAGTAATAATTGCAAAGCAAGAAATTCCATTACCTTTTCCAAATTCAGTTAAGCCTTCTCCGGTAGTTGCTGTAATACCAACAGCAGTTTTTGGAATTTCAAGAATTCTTCCAATATTTTCCCTCATTTTTTCTATTTTAGGATTTATTTTTGGACTTAGACCTTCTATTGAAACAGAAATATGTACTATTCTTGTATTTAAAAATTTTAAAGCTTCTATTACATATTTTTCACTATTTTTAACACCACTTTTACACATTTTATCTGTTTTTTCTCCAAGAATATTTACACATGTTACTCCAGATATAGCATTTGTAATTGCATGTAATACAACATCTGCATCACTATTCCCTAAAAGTGGAGTTTCATTTTCAAAAAGTACTCCTCCAAGGTATAATTTTTTTTCTTTATTTTCAAAATCAAATTTATGACTATCTTGTCCTATACCAACTTTCATAAAAATCTTTCAAACCTTCTTTTAAAAAAATTCACCTATATATTATCACAAAAATATAAAAAAAACAACCGCCTACCAACTTTTGTTAGCACGCGATTATTAATTTATATAATTTGCTAAAATTTATATAACTTCTTCTTTTACCTCATTATCGCTTTCAGAATCTGCCTCTTTTTCTGGAACTTCCATACTAGCAATTGAAACTTCATAAGCAACCTTAGATTCTACACTTCCATCTTCATGCTTTTTCTCGTAAATTCTTGATTGAACTCTACCAGTTATTTTAACTTCTGTTCCAACATCTATATTTTTGCAATATCTAGCATTTCTTCCCCAAGCAATACATGGAATATAATCAGATTTATTATAAGCTCTATTAACTGCTAATAATACATCTGCTATTTCTCTACCAAAAGGTGTTTGACGATAAATTGGTTTTTTACAAATATATCCTATTAAGGTAACCTCATTTGTAATATTTTCTTTGTCTTCATCTTCATCAGTTTTAATAGCATTTTCTATTTCTTTTGCAAATACGGTTAGAATTAATCTATTTTTTCCATTATCCATACTATTATATGATCTAAATTGACCTTCAACTTTAACTTCTTTTCCAATAGATATATCTAAATCTGTTAATAATCTTTCTGAAATTGTTATTGGTATAATATCAGTAGTAGAACTTAATCTTATAACCTCTAAATTAAATATGTAAAATTTTTCACCATATATTTCATGGCTATAAGTTTTTTCACTAACTATTTTTCCTAATAATATTAAATGATTGTTACTTGAATAATTCATATTCTATAAATGTTCCTCCTTTAATTTATCTAAAGTATCCTATATGTCTCTAGTTTTTTTAATGAATTTTACTCTATAATACCTAAATTATACCACGTTTTATTTGATTTGTCTACATAAAATTGGATTTTTTTCATTTTTTTACAAAATTATGTTCAATTATCATAAATATAAATAATAAAATTGAAGGATTATGAGTTTATTTTGTTTAAAATAATCCTGTGTAAACTTCTTGAAAATTATGTTATCTAATTGTTTTCAAGTACACATTTTTTAAAAATCTCTCCACGTTCCTCAAAATTTTTAAAAAATCCATAACTAGCTGCAGCTGGTGAAAGTAAGCAATTTGTACCTGGTTTTGTAACTTTTTTTGCAATGTTAACAGCGCTTTCCATATTATTAACTTTAAATAAGTTTTTATTAGATTTTTCTAATTTATTATAAATATATTCTCCAGTTGTGTGTAAACAAATTATATTTTCAATGTCAGAATTCCATAAGAAATCTATTAGTCCATCTAGATTAACTCCTCTATCTTTTCCACCAACAATTAAAGTATTTATATTTTTTATAGCATTTACTCCATTTATTGTAGATTCGGGAATTGTAGCAATTGAATCATTATAGTAACTAACTCCATTTATTGTTGAAACAAATTCCATCCTATGTTCTAGAGGTTTAAAATTTGAAATTGTATCTAAAGTTTTTCCTATATCTAACCCCATTATTTTTGCTACTGTTACTATAAACATTATATTGTTAATATTATGCATTCCTTTTAAATTCATTTTCAAATTTATATTAAATAATTTTTCATCATTTAAAAATACATTTTCATCTTTTAAATATACCTTGTTTTTAGTTTTTGGGATATCTAAAATAGAAACAGCATAATCATTTTCTCTATAATTATATCCAAACTCCTTCATTAATATATTATCATAATTATATATAAAGCTATTTCCTTCAGCTTGAAATTTAGAAATATTATATTTAGCTTCAATATATTTTTCTAAGGATGAGTAATGATCTAAATGTTCCTCATAAATATTTAGTAATATAGAAATATCTGGTGAATGGTTAACAAATTCCAAAGCATGTGAAGACATTTCTAGAACAAGAATTGTATCTTTTTCCATATAATCAATTTTATGAAATATTGGTTCTCCAATATTTCCAAGTAGCATAACATTTTTTCCTTGTTCTTTTAAAATTTGATACATTAGCGTACTTGTTGTACTCTTTCCTTTTGTTCCAGTTATTCCTATTGAAAAAACATTTAAATATTCCATAACAAGTTCAAGTTGATTCGTTATTTTGTTTTTAAAACTAGAAATGTCAATATCTTTTAAAGAAAGCCCTGGTGTTTTTATTATTAAATCGTATTTTTCTAATCCTTCTAAATAGTTTTTTCCAAGTATAAGATTTGTATATTTATCTTCTGATAAATATGGAAAATCCTCAACAATAACTTCGTTCATATCAGCAATTGTAAGTCTTTGATTTCCCAAATGTTCACGTATAAATTTATATGAGGTTTCTCCTTCTTTGCCAAATCCTAAAATAATTATATTTTTACCTCTTAAAAATTCTACTAATCTATCTATCATATCAATATCTTTCCTTTAAGTATTTTTGCAAATTCTTCTGGTAAATTATTATTTTCATTATAGTAATTTAATAAGTTATCATTTATTTTTTCTAAATTTTCATTATAAAATTTTAATAAAAATGGTAACTCTTGTTCTCCTAAATTTTCTATCGTTTTTGTAACCGCATATTTTATTTCATTAAAAGTTCCAACACATTCAAAAGGCTTTACTTTTCCATATCCACATAGTTTTATAAATGTAATTAAAAAATCTTCCTCTTCAAATAAATCTTTTCCAAAAATATTAACTAATTTTTCTTTATATAAAAATGGACTAAGTATTGTATAAACAAACAAACATTTAGGGCATCTACAACACCATGACCATGGTCTTTTTTTACTTCCAACATTACAACTTTTAAATGTTTTATGATATTGTGGTAATTTTGAAAACAGCATAGCAATTTGTAACTCAGAGATAGGCCTTAACATACTAAAATATTCAACATTTCCCTTTAAATACTTTTTAGAATATTCTCTGAAATCATTTTCAAATTCAAGTGTTTTTGAATACTGATGATTTATTTTATCTCCTTTTACATTATCTTCATTTGCACTATCTTCGTTTGAAAGAGCTATATATTTGTATCCAAGTAAATATGAAACAAGATATGATAAAAATGCAACAACTGCTGAAAAAGGTGTATGACCATTTAAAAAGCCCCTATCGTTTAATTCAATTAATTTTGGATCTATATTTCTACCTATTTCAATTAATTTATTTCTAGAAAATCCAGCAGCCTCAACACAGCCTAATACAACATCGTTTACCCCTATTCTAAAACATAGAGTTTTTTTACTATAATTTTTTAATAAATCCAAAGTAACATTAGAGTCTTTACCGCCACCAACTGGAATTATTATTCCATCTAATTTTTCATCTGTTTCTTCAACTTCAAGTTTTTCTCCTTTCGATATAAAATTTACAAATTCTTCCATTGTTTCATTTAGATCATTAACAAAACGAAATTCCCCCAAACCATAAAAGAATAATTTTTTAAACCACTTTGACTGATTTTCGTCTAAATATCCACAATTTATTATAAATTCCTTTGAACAAGTTGCTTTAAAATAACTAATAGCTTCAACCATTCCTAAATTAAAAACCATATTCTTAACTTTATTTGAATTTATACTTTTAAATTTAAAGTTTTTCTTTAAAATTTTTATTGTTGGTTTAAATGTAGCAAGTCCAGGAATTTCAAAAACATATTCAATAATTATTTTATAATTATCTTCACTAATATCATAAGAGTGATATATAAATTTTGGATATCTCATAATATTTCCTCTTTCTTTTTTTAATCTTAAACCATTGATGAAAAGCTCTTTTTATACAATAGGAAAGTATAATGTTCCTATTGTATAAAATATTATATTAATAATATACCAAATTTGTGATTTTGTAAAGTTTTCAATTGAATCAATTTTATACATCAATTTTATAACTAGAAAGTTTAAACAAACAGCAAATGTATAAAAAATATAAATATACACAAAAACATTTTGTTTTACATAAACTTTAATAGAGAATAATTATATGTATTCTAAAATAATCTTGAAAGGAAGAAAATACTATGGAATTTGAAAGTAAAAAAGACATTGAAGTCCAAGGATTTGTATCTAATGGAACTGAATATGATTTAGAAATTAAGTTACCAGAAGACAACAGAGAAGCTATTTTCGGTGTTGTTAAGGATTCTTACGGAGATCCAATTTCAGAAGCAGTTGTAAAACTAATAGAAGTAAAAAAAGATTTTGGAAAGACAGAAAGAAAACCCGTAACTCATACTTTTACAGATAAACACGGTAATTTCGTATTTGGTCCTTTATGCCCAAATAGAAAATATGAAGTAGAAATATGGGCTAATAGGGTTGATCATGTAAAAATATGTGAAGTTTGCTCACATCATGGGAAATGCTTAAAAGGAATAAATATAGAATGTGATGAGTGTAAAAATTCGGAAAACAACAATACTGAACTTGATTTTAATATAAAAAATGATTAAATTCCTTTAATAAAACCATTTAAAACACAATCAAAAAGAGCCACTATTATTAACTAGTAATTCTTCAGTAAAATGTGGCTCTTTTAATTTATCTCATTCTTTTTATTATTTGTTTTCCTTTTCTTAGTATTTTCTTTTTTGTATTATCAAATTCATCAGAATACATCATTATTGCACTAGCAGTAATTAATGCACCAATTGTCATACCTTTTGCAAATTTCATGTTTTACTCCTCCTAACTATAATTTATTTATAAAGATATTATTTTCTTTTTCTTGTTAAAATATACTTTTTTATAAATGAATATATTTCAAAAACTGCAATAATACATAAAAAAATACCAAAAAATTTTTTTAAATTTTTATTACTAATTTTAAAAGACAAATTACTTCCAACTATAGCACCTATTATTCCCGCTATAGTAATTATTTTTGAAATCTTAAAATCTATATTTTTACCTTTTATATTTAAAAAATTTGCTATCATAGATGTTGGAATAAAAAAAAATAAATTAACACCTTGCATTACGTGCTGATTTAAATTAGAAAATATAGAAAGAAGAAGCACTAAAATTACTCCTCCTCCCATACCAAGAGAAGCAACTATACCAGCAACAATACCAAAAATAATTTCCTTCAATTTGTTAATCCTTTCAATTAAATAGCTTTATATTTAAATAAAATTATGTTTTTTAAATTATTTCAAAAATATTAATATAAGACAATATTTAATAAAATTACAGTATCATTTTTATACCTGAATATATTAAAAAAATAATAAAAAGTATTTCTAAGTATTTATTCTTTAAACTAATTAGTAGTTTCGAACCAATAAATCCTCCAATTATTCCACCAATTGCACATTTTATCCCTAAACTAACATCAATATAATCTTTATTTATATAAAAGATAGAACTCGTAATTACCATAAATGTTATACAAAAAATTGTACTGGCTCTAGCTTTTACTTCATCTAGCTTTAGGAAATAAGTAAATATTGGTACTAAAATCATTCCTCCACCACTTCCTAAAAATCCACTTATAATTCCTGATATTAACCCAATTAGACTTAATAAAAAAATACCTTTTCTTTTCATAAAGGTATTTTTTACAAATATAGTTAATTATATTCATTTTTTAAAACCGTACTCCACTATCTCCTTAACGGTCTTTAAAACGATTTACCGAAATGACCAATTTCAGTTACAAAAAAAAATAAGTGTTTTATGCACTTTTCTTCGCCTTTTTTTCTTGATACATTTCCTTTTTCTTAATGTACCAATTTCTTTTTAAAATCTCTCTACCGTTCTTGTGTACAATCTTTACAATACTTTTGAGATGAACTATTAGGTTTATATATTTTTTCACATAACTTACATTCTTTTTCGCTGTAACCCTTATTTCCACCTTTTGCTTGTATCTTTTCTCTATATTTCTGTCTTCGTCTTAAATTTCTTGCTTTTCTTTTACATTCATTACAATTTTTTTGTGTAGATGTTGTAGGAGTAAATATATCGCCACATACTTCGCAAGTTCTATCTTTGTATCTTGTTTTATAATTTAGAGTTTCAAATTTTACTGTTGTTGGACTCAAACAACCAACATATCTATAACATATTTCTATTTTCTGTGTTTTTACTTTATTTCCATTTTCATCAATTACAATTTCACTAGGAAATACTGTAATTTTATCTATTAAATTTGTTATTGTACTCATTGTAAGTTCACTAGTTCCTTTAAAATCTTTTAATAATTGTGTAAAACTAACTGCATTTTGATTATTTCTATTTATTTCATTTATACATACAACTATTTTATTCAACTTTTCTTTTAACTCTGTTTTTTCTTGTTCATATTTATTAGCAATTATAATAAAAGTATCTTCAGTTATTTTATTAAATACTTTATCTTCATAACTTGATGTTATTAGCTGATTTAATTCATTTAGTCTGTTTTCAATTTTATTTTTCTCATTTTCATACACTTTGGTATTTTGAGTATTCATTTCTTCTAGTCTTTTTTCTAAAAGATTGTAATTCTCTTTATTATTGCAAAAATCATTTGTGTATTGATTTATATATTCTAAAACAATGTTATATAATTTTTCTGCTCTAATATATACATTTTTACATTCTTTTGCATTTGGGCATTTATCATTACAATAATCAATATCTATAGAATTTCCTTTTGTATATATTTTCTTACAAATATGACTTCTATTATATGGACATTTTACGACTTTGCTGAAGATATTTTTATATCTCTCTTCATTCATTTTACTTCTATACATTGATTTATGATTAGTTCTTATTCTTTGAACATTATCAAATAATTGCTTACTTATAATTGCCTCGTGAATATTTTCTATAATAATCCATTGTTCAGATGGTATTGATATTTTCTTTTTACTTTTTGGAGATACTTTCTTTGTTTTATTTCCGACTACTGCACCTGTATATACTGGATTAGATAAAATAGTTAGAATTTTTTTTTGTATTCCAATTATACATATTTTTATTTATTTTTCTTCTTTTCTTTATAAAGCCTTTCTGATAAAAATACTCCATTGGGCTTATTATTTTATTCTTTTCTAAATAATTTCCAATATAATTAGTTCCTTTGCCATTGTAATACATTTCATATATTTGTTTTACAATTGGTGCTGTTTCTGGATCTACTACAAGATGTGTATTATCATTTTCATCTTTCAAATAGCCATAAGGTGCAACTGTTGTCATATACTTTCCATCATGTAACCTTGCTCTTCTTGCACTACTTACTTTTACTGAAATATCTTTTACATACATTTCATTTAATATATTTTTAAATGGTGTTATATCCATTGATGAATTACTAATTGTATCAACTCCATCATTTACTGCAATATATCTTACTTGATGTTCTGGAAAATATATCTCTAAATAAAAACCACAATCAATATAATTTCTTCCTAGTCTTGACAAGTCTTTTGTAACAACACAATCTATTTCTTTATTTTCAATATCTTGTATCATTCTTTTAAAATCGGGTCTATCAAAATTCCCACCTGAATAGCCATCATCTACATATATTTTTGCAATCTGCCAACCTTTATTTGTAACAAACTCTGTTAAAATTTTCTTTTGTGTATCAATGCTTACACTTTCTTCATTTGTTCCATCATCTATTGAAAGTCTTGTATATATTCCAACTCTATAACTGTTTTTTATAGCAACCATAACTCCTCCCTTCTACACAAAATTTTATATTTTTTATTTATAATTGCAATTGTGTAAATTATTTCTTTTCTTCTTTTTCTTTCAAATATTGTTCTCTTTTTCTTGCTATCTCCTCCATTACAATTGGTAATATTGCTTGAATTGGAGTAAGTTCATTTGTATATTTTCGTTCAATTATAATTTTTTCTGTCATTTTATCTTTTTTATTATCAATTGCCATTTACTGCTCTTTTCTTGCTTTTGGGCATAAAAAAAGAGCTAGATATTTCTATTATCTAACTCTTTATATTATTATTATTCATTACATGAATCAATTACACATTTACCATTGTAAGATGCTATAGCAAAGGTTAAATTATTTTCTTCAAAATACTCATTATCCTCAACTACAGATGTTGCTTTTGCAGTATAATTTGTAGCATTTACTTTTGAAATATTTTTTATAGTATAAACTCTTAATCCTCCACCACCTTGAGCTTTAGTAAGATATCCATTACTACTTTCATTGAAATATTTTTTTGTTGTCCAATTTTTTTCAAATTCACTTTCAGATACATAATTTAACATAGCTTTTTTATAATCAGAGAACTTGACTGAAGTTACAACGGTTCCATCATTTTGCATTTTATTGTTTGATGAATTGTAATTTAAAACTCCATTTTCTGCTAATTTTTCTAAAAGTGCATCACAATTTGCATGTGCTTTCAATTCCAAATAATCCGATAAAGCTTTTTTAACTTGCTCATCTGAAAATATTTCAGATTGGTTTGAAGATTGTTCCGTTTTCTCCTCTAATGAATCTATAAC
>JAFXMI010000022.1 GCA_017530505.1 Clostridia bacterium
ATAAAAATAATACATGGTGACATTTTTTTTGCTTTATAAAATAAGCGTCTTACCCTAGATGCCCCAAGACCTGCAAACATTTCAATAAATTCAGATCCACTCATTGAAATAAATGGTACACCAGCTTCTCCAGCTATCGCTTTAGCAATTAAAGTTTTTCCTGTACCAGGTTTTCCATAAAGTAAAATCCCTTTTGGTATTTTCGCACCCATTTCTTGAAATTCTTTAGGTTTTTTTAAAAAATCTACAATTTCAATTAATTCACTTTTTTCCTCATCAAGCCCAGCAACATCCTCAAATTTTACACCTGTTTTTTTGTTTTCTTCTCCTCCATAAACCTTTCCATTGTCTCCACCAAATCCTTGCATTTTAATAATCATAAACATTAAAACTACAAGTAGTATTGTTGGAAGCATTGAAAACAAAGCTTCTGAAATCCTAATTAATGGATTAACAGGATCTTGTATAAGTTCTACTTCAATTCCTTCTTTATCAACTTTTTCTTGAATAAGCTCCATAAAAGCTTGAATACTAGGCACTAGAACTGTTTTTTTTCTTTCTTCTTCTTCTCCCTCACCTTTGTAGGTAACTGTTACTAAATTACTGCCAGCAGTCATTTTTATTTTCTCAAGTTCTTCATTATTAATTGAGTTAATAAATTCTGTATATGCAAGTTCTTTTTCATTTTCATCTTTATTGTACATTTTATAACCAAAAAAGGAAAAAATACCTATTAATACAAAAGCTAAAATGATTGTAGCTATAATAAGTTTTTTATTATTTTTATTTTCATCATCTTTCTT
Organism: Clostridia bacterium; assembly: GCA_017530505.1. Lineage (GTDB taxonomy): Bacteria > Bacillota > Clostridia > TANB77 > CAG-508 > Scatovivens. Next base: position 804 of record JAFXMI010000022.1, read on the forward strand.
TTTAGTTGACATTTTAAATCACATTCCTTTCTAAATTTCTGAACCATCAGGTTCTCTATCAATAATAGGTTCTTCTTCATTTTTATCTTTTTTTTTCTTCTTTTCTTCTTTATTATCATCCTTTTTATTATCTTCTTTTGACTCTTCTTTTTTTTGCTCTTCGATTTCCTTTTTAACCTGATTCTGAACCTCAATTATTTTTTGTAATTCCATTTTTTGTTTAATAACATCAGATTTAATAATTAATATTGCTGCAATTAAGTATATATATGCAACTATAATATACATAAATTCAAAATACTCTATATAAAAATTAGTAAAATTATAAACAACCGAGTATAATAAACTAAGAAAAATTGAAAGCGTTAATGAATATATTGAAAGTGAAATCATTTTAGAATATGGCATATTTACACCACATATTCTTGAAGCTATTATTCCAAAACAAAAAACTAAACTTACATCAAATATAACATTTATTATATTGGTAACATAACCTGATAAAAATGAAATTATAAAAAAAGATATATCTATTCCAGTAATTCCAAGCTTATCTATTAAATTAATTAAATCAGTTCTGTTTGTTATACTTAAATTGTATTCACTTAACAAATCACTATATTTAAATACCGAATAATTTCCACCATTATATATAATTATTCTGTCTTTTAAATATACAAAAGCAGAAGAATACTGTTGAACATCTTTTTTTATTTCAGAAACAATACTATCCGAAAGTTCAGACTTAGTAGAATATTTTACATAAAAGTCTAAATCATTATCATACCCTTCAGTATCTTCTTTAAATGAAATTTCTCCATCAATTAATGAAAATTCTGGCATTTCATTTTTAATATATCTAAGACCTTTAGAAGCAATTTTGTTTATTTGTACTGTTGTACTAATTGCAAGTATAACAGCTACTAATAGTATTAGTTTTAAAAGATATTTGATAGAAATATTCGTTTTTTCAAGTAAAAATTCACTATAGTTTTCAACTTTGAAAATTGAAACTTGTATTCTTTTTAAAAACCCCATTTTTTTTAGTAAATTAATTTTAATTTCTTCATTTCTCATTTGTTATATATACTCCCTTTTTATTGTTTCGCTAGCTTCAAGTGGTGAAATTGATTCAATAATAACTTCATCTCCAACTTTTATATCTGTTCCAGTAATATCAGCTTCACAATGATACATTCCTATTCGTCCAATAACTTTATATTCTTTTCCATTTATTTTTACTTTATAATAATTATCTTTAACTATTCTTCTTATTTGCATTAATGCATATATAAGGTTATCTATAAAAGAAAAAGTATCTCTTGTTTTCTTTCTAATAAATCCATCCATATATCCGAACAGGTATTGTTGCTAATTTTGTTTCTTTTTTTAACTTATATCGATTGCTATATCCTATAGTATGGCCTTTTGGAACTATTTTTATTTCCTGAACTCTTGATTTAAAAACTCCTATTTTTTTTAATCCCAAATTATTTATCATTACTCTTCCTTGAAAAAAAGAACCTAATCTTACAGCGTTTAAATACATATTTGGATATTTCAAAAAAGCAGTAGTTTCACATACATGCAAAATTCCTGGATTATATCCAAATGATTTTACACCAGCTACAACCTCTAAAAATCTATTAAACTGTATATTTGTCCATTTTTCATCTAAAGGTTTTGAAAAATGTGTATACATTCCAGTAATATGAACTCTTTTAGCTTTTTCAAAACAATCTATAATATTTGAATCATCATAAAAAAATCCATATCTACATAAACCAGTATCTATCTTTATATGAGCATTAATCTGTAAATCTTTCTTTTCAAGGATTTCTTCTATTTTTTCAAGCTCTTCAATACTTCCAATTGTAAGAGTTGCCTTATTATCTATTAAAATTTCCAATTCATTTTTATCAGATGTCGGTGTAAGCATAATTATTTCAGAATCTATTTTCTCATTTCTTAAAGCTATTAATTCATTTATATTTGCAACAGCTAGAATTTTAATTCCATTATTTAATATAAATTTTGAAAAACTAACTAAATCTAATCCACAACCATTTGCCTTAACTACAGCAATAACCTCTAATTTATTTCCTTCATCATCTTTTGGTAAATTGTTAATTTTATTTTTTAATACTGAAATATTATATTTAAGATCATTCTTTATTATTTCTATTTTTTTCATTTATTTCCTCATTAATTTTTTCTTAATTTTTCTAAGTGTTCTAAATGATTTTTCAGAAAATTTATATAACATATATTTTATAGGTTTATATGCTATATAAACTTCTCCAATAAATTCTGTAAATTCTGCACCAAAACCTTTTTTAAATCTATATAATCCATATTGAGGATGATTTTCATCTACAACCCCAGATACTCCTCTAAAATCATAAGTATCAGCTTGCATATCTATTGCTTGTTTAATCATTGTCCATTGTAGTAAATAATTAGGCATTAAATTTCTATAATTATTACTACTAGCTCCATATAAATACCAAACAGTTTTACCATATATAATAGGAATAATACCTGCAATAGGCTTGTCCTCATAATAAGCCATCAATAATTTCATGTGTCCTTGTGGAACAAGTTCATCATACATTTTTTGGAAATAGGAAAGGGAACGAATTATAAAATTATCTCTTTCTCCTGTTTCTATCATAATTTTATGAAAATCTTTTAAATCTTCTCTTTCTCCTTCTTTTATAATAACTCCTTTTTTACTAGCAAGTTTAATATTATATCTTGTTTTTTGGTGGCAATTCTTTAAGATTTCATCATATGTTTTTCCCTTAATATCTAATTTAAATACAAAACGTGGTTGAATTTCATCTTTAAAATTCTTTGCATCATCTTTAATTTTATACCCTATTTTTGTAACTATTTTTCTAAACTCTTCATCATCTTTTATTATGTCAGGTTCAATTCTTAATACAAAAGCATTATACTTTTTTGCAAGTTCATTTGCACCTTCCGTTAAATCTCTTAAAACGTCTTCATTATGAATATCACAAACAGGCCCTCTTGCACAATACATTATATTTCCAAACAATGGTATTTTTCTAATCCAAACACAAAGACTTCCAATTATTTTTTCATTATCATCTGTTGATAAAATTACCTGCTTTATCCACGCTTCTTTAACATTTCCCCATTCAAGAGACTGTTGAAAATTACATCTTTCATGATTACATAAAAAATTCTTATATTCCTCTTTGTCTGCTTCTTCTAAAAATCTCACTATTATTTTATCCTTTCTATAATTTAAAAATAGTTATAGCAATTTTTAAATTATATCCACAATTGTTCCATCTTTACTATCTTTAACAGTATAACCTTTTTCTATTAAAATATCTCTAATTCTATCAGATTCTACCCAATTTTTATTAGCTCTTGCTTCGTTTCTTTCTCTTATAAGTTTTTGAATTTCTTCTGGTAAAGAAGTTTCTTGTTTTACATAAGAATCTAAATCAAAACCTAAAACTCTATCAAAATCTAATAACAGCTCTGCATAATCTTTTGATTTTTTAGGGCTTTTAATAATGTCCCAAACTATGCTCATTGCAACCGGCATATTTAAATCATCATTAATTGCTTCTAAAAATCTATCTTTATATTCATCAATTTCAGTTTTTAAAACTTCTTCAGTTCCTTCTTTATGTTTTAAATATCCTTCTCTTAATCTTTTAAGAGCTACTTTTGCAGAATCCATAGCTTCAAAAGTAAAATTAATCTGAGCCCTATATGTTGAAGTAAAGTTAAACATTCTAAGTATTGATGGTTCATAACCTTTCTCTTCTAAATCTAAAATTGTATATAAATTATTTAAACTTTTAGACATTTTTGAACCATTAACTTGTAAAAATTCGACATGCAGCCAATAATTTGCTGGAATTTCCCCACAATATCCCATAGCTTGAGCTATTTCATTTTCATGATGAATTGGAATATGATCAATTCCTCCTGTATGAATATCAAAATTTTCACCTAAATATTTATGTCCCATAGCTGAACACTCTAAATGCCATCCTGGATAGCACTCTCCAAAAAATGAATTCCATTTCATTATATGATTTTTTGGAGCCTTAATCCATAAAGCAAAGTCTGTAATATTCTTTTTGTTTTGGTCAAATTCTACTCTAGCACCAGCTTTTTGATCTTTTATTTTTATATTTGATAATACACCATATTTCTTTAATTTTGAGGTATCAAAATAAATAGTATCATTGGTTTGATAAGTATATCCATTCTCAATAATCTTTTTAACATATTCTTCCATTTCTGGAATATGATCTGTAGCCCTAGCTATTATTTCAGGTCTATCAATATTTAATTTATCAATATCTTTTAAGAAAGCATCCATATAAAATTCTGCTATCTCATAAGGATTTTTATTTTCCCTACGAGCGGCCTTAAGCATTTTATCTTCACCTTCATCACTATCTGAAACCAAATGTCCAACATCAGTAATATTCATTACATGTTTCAACTTGTAGCCATTATATTTAAGTACTCTACGAAGCGTATCCATAAATAAGTACGCTCTTAAATTTCCAATATGAGCAAAATAGTACACAGTAGGTCCACATGAATAAATTTTTATTTCATTTTCATCATTTGGTTTAAATTCTTCTTTTTTTCTTGTTAATGTATTATAGAAAAAGATTTTTTTCAAATACTTCACCTCTTATAAATTAAATTATTAACTTTATCCTATTATAATTTATGGATTTGTTGGTTCAGTTGATGGATTAGGATTTGATGGTGTTTGGTCTGATGAACTTGCTTCTGTTGATGGATTTTCGTTTTGAGTATCTGTTGGTTTATTATTATCTCCATTATTGTTACCATTGTTATCGTTACTATTATTGTTATTATTAGCTTCATTATTATTGCTTTGTGGTATTGCTTCAGCATAAGAGTATCCACAAACAGAACAAATATAAACACGTACATTTTCACCAGGTTTTACTGTTGAAGTATATTTATGTGATGTATGAGATGGAGATGTACCAGCAGTTTCATTATTAATTGGTCCTGTAGGTTGCGATGGATTAGCTCCTGCACCGTGATTTGGACAATTATCAGTTGGTATACTAAACCATTCTTCATATTGACTGGTCCATTTTGCATTAACTTCTTTTTCTGGTAAAGAAATATAATTTCTAATTTCTGTAGGACAGCCCTCAACAGAAATCAAGCCTGTTTCCATACAAATTGGTAAACTTGTATGTCCATCACATATTCCAGGTAAAGATCCTTCAATAAATACTTCCTGATATGTTGATGTACAACCTTCTGTTGCAACTTTTCCAGTTGCTGTACAAATATTTGCTGTTACAACTCCCTCAGGTTTTTCAAATATTGCATTATCTAAATCCTCATGTATGTCTTTCATTACAGCAGCCCATATTTTTCCAGCTGGATTTCCTGAATAGTATACTGTAGCAGATTTTTCATATCCATACCAACAAGCTGCTGTATAATATGGAGTAAAGCCGCAAAGCCATCTATCAAAATCATCTGATGTTGTACCAGTTTTTGCAGCAGTATCTATTCCCTTAATTTTACAGTAAGTTGCTGTTCCTCCTGCTCCAATAACTGGTTCTGTTAAAATAGATTTTTCTACATAAGCCTCAGCAGGTGTCAATACTTCTCTGCTTTCCTGCTCAGCCTGTATTATAATATTTCCACTTTCGTCCTCAACCTTTGTATAAAAAGTTGGCGAAATATATGTTCCGTCATTTGCGATTGTTGCATACGCCATTGCCATAGTAGTTGGAGAAACTCCTTTTCCTAACCCACCAAGAGCAAGTGATAATCCTTCATCACCTAAATTAGTTATACCCATTTTTTCACAGTATTCCATTGAAGTTTTTATACCAATATTTGATAATGCTTTTACATGGGGAATATTAGCAGAAATACCTATTGCATGTCTAATAGACATAGGGCCTTTCCACCCTTCATAATATTCTTTGAATCTACTTCCATCTGGAAATCTAGTTTCACAATCTACGTATATTGTAGAAGGTGTAATAATTCCTGTAGCAAGACCAGGAGCTATTACTGCTATAGGTTTCATTGAAGAACCAGTTTGTTTTGATAGTCTGGTTGGCCAATTCATATAACCAATTTTAGTTGATGTAATCCTTTCATCTTTTTTATCTCCAGTAGCTGTAGCGCAAGCTACTACTTGACCAGTTTTATGGTCAACTACTACCATTGTAGGCATAGAGTATTCTTTTGTTTTTTCTTTAGTCTTTTTATCAGTATATGTTTGACTAGTAAAATATGCTGGTTTTGCAACTTCTTCTTCAACTCTTGATTGAATAGCAGAATCTTGTGTGGTATAAATATGAAATCCGCTACTGTATAAATAAAGTTCTGCCATTTTTTTATCCATATTTCTTTCTTGTTTTAATTGTTCTATAATTTGATTTAGTGCAGCTTCTGTATGATAAGAAATATCTACAGTAACATTAGCTCCATCACCCTTTTTAAAAGGTAATCCATCTTCAACTTCTTTTTTTCCATTTGCATATTGTTCTTCTGTAATATAACCAAGCTCTTTCATTTTCCCTAAAACGGTTATTACTCTTTTATTAATTCTTTCCTTCATTTTTCCTTCAGGATCTTCAGCAAACGGTTTATAAAAATTTGGTGAATGATTAATTCCAGCTAAATATGCACATTCAGCAATACTTAAATCTTTAACATCTTTGTCAAAATAGTAAACAGAACCAAGGGCAACACCATTAATATCATCGCCACCAACAAAAATAATATTTAAATATAATTCTAATATTTGATCTTTTGAAAGATACTGTTCAATTTGAATGGCTTTTGCCATTTCCTTAACTTTTCTTAAAGCTCCAGCCATACCAGAATCATCTTTATCAGATGTAATATTTTTAACTAATTGCTGGGTTATTGTACTTCCTCCAAAAGATGAATCTCCCGCATGAGTTAAAAACATAAAAGTTGCTGCAGCTGTTCTTTTTAAATCTACCCCTCTATGTGTTTCAAATCTTTCATCTTCTATTGATATGTATGCTTTTGGTAAGTATTCTGCCATTTCAGATAAACTAACAATTTTCCTTTTCGTTCCTCCACTTAAAGTAGCAAGTTCATTTCCATCTTTATCGTATACAGTTGAGTTTTTAAATTTAATTACTAAATCCTCTTTACTAATTTTTAATTCATCACCAAAAATACCAAAAAAAGTACCAACTAAAACTCCCATTCCAATTATAAAACATAAAATTAAAACAATTATTGTAATTTTAATACCTGTAGTTAGTCTTGGATGTCTAACACTAAACTTTGCCTTTTTTTCATATACAGATTTTCCTGTAGAAAGTTTTCTAGTTTTTTTATTTAGATTTGAACTTTTAATTCTTTTTGTTTCATCTTTATTATCTTTACTTCCCATAATTCCTCCTTACGGTAGTTTAAAATTTTACTTTGTTATTATATCATATTTTAAGAAAATTGAAAGTCTTTTTACTGTATTTTTTTACTAAATCAAATTTTCTATAATAAGTCAGATGTCTTAGTAAAAATATTTGCTCCTTCAAAAATTAATCTATTTGTACCGCAAAATTTTTCATCATAAATACTTCCGTGGTGCTGCAAAAATGTCTTTTCCTTGATCTAATCCGTATCCAACAGTAATCATTGTACCGCTTTTATCTCCAGCTTCTGTTACTAAAATTTTATTAGCTAAACCTGAAACAATTCTGTTTCGTTCTAAAAAATAATATGGCTTTGCTTTTGTTCCAACAATATATTCTGAAATAACTAATCCATTGTTTTGAATTATTTTATTATAAAGACCAACATTATTTCTAGGATAAATATCCTGATTTGATAAACCATTTGCTAGTACAGCAATTGTTTTTCCATATTTTCCTTGTAAACTTCCAAGATGTGCAAAACTATCAACTCCATTTGCCATCCCACTTACAGTATTAATATTTAAATTACTAAGTTCTTTTGCAGTTTCAAATGCAATTTTTTTACCATAATTACTAGAATTTCTTGCTCCTATTATTGCAATACATTCTTTTTTAAGTATTTCAATATTTCCCTTTGCAAAAATATATATAGGTGCATCAAGTATATTTTTTAAGCTATTTGGATATTCTTTACTATTAATAAAAATCTGTATTATTTTATTCTGTTCCATATATTTTTGATATTTTTCTAATCCAATTTTATTGTTTTTTTCCAAAAATTTTTCTATTGAAACAGTTTTTAATCCTAATTTTATATATTTTTCTTCAGTAAAATAAAAAATCTCTCGTGTTGTAAAATTTTCGTATAATTTTGCTTTTATTCTGTTTGCAACTTTAACTCTTGCAAACCATATATCATAAATATTATTCAAAATCTCTCCTTCCATTTTATAAAGTTTTCATATTATTACTATTTTTTTCAAATTTAAGCAATAAAAATTTCCTTAAATACAATTTTTACAAGAATATTTGCTTAAGATTATAAGCAATAAGATAAATTTAGAATTTTTAATAAAATATCATAACTAAGTTATGATATCAATAAATCTTCTTTTTGTTTAATTTTTTATTTCTGTCTCATTAAATATGAAAAAATTAGCGAACTAATTTTTAAACTATTATGTTTTATAGTTCCATCTTGAGTTGTAACAAGATCATCTTCAATAAGTTCATATTTTTTATTATTTATATTTTGATAATCTATTTTTACTGGTTCTTTTTGTTCCTCATCTGCATATTTTTCAATTATTTTATTAGAAAGTTTTGTATTACTTGCAATAACAACATCTATAACATTTTCTCCAATATATTGTTCTAAACAATCCACGTGATCAGAAACACCAAATCCATCTGTTTCTCCTGGTTGAGTCATAACATTACATATATACATTACTTTTGCTTTTGAATTTTTTATAGCTTCACTAACATCTTTACAAATAATATGTGGCATTACAGAAGTATACAAACTACCTGTAGAAATAATAATCAAATCTGCTTTGTTTAAAGCATTAGTAACCTCTTTTAATACATGAGGCTCTTCCTTATAAAAAAACTTTTTATACTTTTTCCCGGCACTTGTAATTTCTTCTTCACCTTCTATAACTTCACCTTCCGTTGTTTCAGCCATTAAGGTTAAATAATCTTCTGATAAAGGAAGAACTGTTGCTTTCACATCTAAAATTTTACTTAAATACTCAATACTTGTTTTTAAGCTACCTGTTTCATTTATTAAAGAAGTTAAAACAAGATTTCCTAAAGCATGACCGATTTAATTCACTTTTTGCTTTTAATCTATATTCCATAACATCTCTAACTTCATTTGGTAATGTAGAAAGATTGCTTAAAACTTTTCTTATATCTCCAACAGCTGGAGTTGAAAATTCTTTCCTTAATCTTCCTGTACTTGAACCATTATCAGAAACAGTAATTACACATGTTAAATCAATAGGGAAATATTTTAATCCCCTTACTATATAAGATGTTCCAGTTCCACCACCTAAAATAACCACTTTTTTATTTTGTTGCATTTCAAATTCCTTTTCCGCCATTGGTTTCGTAAATAAATAACACAACCAAAATAGCCCTATTGTTTTTTATTTTAAATAATTTGATAATTCATTATAGCATTCATCTCTTTCAACAAGAATTTTTTTAACCCTCATTTCATTTAATTCACTCAAACTAACAAATTTCGTTTTTTGTACTTCATCTTCTTGTAATTTTAGAACATTCTGATTTAAACCTTTTTTTCTCAATATAAAAAAGTCAGAGTATTGTCTATCTATATGATTTTCATTTACAAATTCTTCTTTTCTAAATGAAAAAATATATCTAAACTTCTTTATTTCTGTCTCCTCACTTAAATCTAATCCAATTTCCTCATTTATTTCACGTATAGTAGCTTGTAATGAATCTTGACCTGAAATTATATGTCCAGCTACAGATATATCCCACATATCAGGATTTTTATCTTTTTTATGACTTCTTTGCTGAATTAATATTTCATTGTTTTCATTAATAATTGCTACAATAATTATTCTATGCCATAAACCTTTTTTATGTACTTCTCTTCTTGGTAATATTTCACCGGTTTTAATTCCATTTTCATCTATAACATCTATCATTTCTTCTTGCATTTCTTATCTCCTAAACTATATCTTTAAAAAGCTTTAGTATTTTTCAAAAATTCCTTTAGCCTATCATTTATATTTAGATTTATTTTCCCTCATATAAATCAATATACTTTATAATTATATCATAATCTTTTATAAAAGTATAGATAATAAATCTTTTTTTGTATTTTCTCTTGAAGTATTTATAAAAAAATGGTAAAATTCTAATATTAGAACATTTTGGGGTGTAGCCAAGCGGTAAGGCAGACGGCTCTGACCCGTCGATGCGTAAGTTCGAATCTTACCACCCCAGCCAAAGCTATCTTATTATTAGATTTTTTCTGTAATTTATCTATCGCCCCAATTGCACAGAAAGGAATTATTTTAAAGATGTCAAAAATTTCTATAATAGTTTCATGTTATAATGAAGAAAAAGCTCTTCCTTTATTTTATGAAGAAGTTGAAAAAAACATAAAAGAATTTAAAAATACAGAATTTGAATATATTTTTGTTAATGATGGTTCTCAAGATAAAACTTTAGAGGTAATAAAAAAATTAAGAAAAAAGGACAAAAAAATTAAATATTTATCTTTTTCTAGAAATTTTGGAAAAGAATCTGCAATGTATGCAGGTTTAGAACATACTACAGGAAATTATGTTACTTTTATGGATGCTGATTTACAAGATCCTCCTTCACTATTAAAAGAGATGTACGAAATAGTTACTAAAGAAGAATATGATGCAGTTGGTACAAGAAGAGTAACACGTAAAGGTGAACCAATAATTAGAAGTTTTTTTGCTCGAATGTTTTATAAGCTAATAAACAAAATCTCAAAAGTTCAAATTGTTGATGGAGCTAGAGATTTTATTTTAATGAGTAAACCTGTTGCAGATGCTCTTCTTTCATTAAAAGAATATAATCGCTTTTCAAAAGGATTATTTAATTTTGTTGGTTTTAAAGTAAAATGGATTGAATTTGAAAATGTTGAAAGAATAGCTGGAGAAACAAAATGGTCATTTTGGAAACTTTTTAGATATGCAATAGAAGGAATAACGGCATTTTCCACAGCACCGCTTGTTTTTTCTTCTTTTATTGGATTGTTTTTCTGTTTAATTTCATTTTTACTAATATTAGTTATAATTATTAAAACATTAATTATGGGAGATCCAACCAGCGGTTGGCCTAGTTTAGTATGTATAATTTTTATGGTCAGTGGAATTCAATTATTTTCACTTGGAATAATTGGAAAATATCTATCAACAACATACCTTGAAGTAAAAAAAAGGCCTATTTATATTATTAAAGAAAAAGATATTTAAATTGTTGTACTAAAAAACATTTTTAAATGTTAAATTATATTTTCTTTCGATATGCTTTAGAAGAAGTTTTGTTTCTGCAATATCTTCTAAGGCATTTTGATTTTCCTCATTTTTTACATTTTCTACAATTGTTGTTATCTTTAAACTAACTTTTTCGGCTACTTCATGCTCTACAAAAAAGGATAATTTATTTTCAGTTTTTTCCCAATTATTCTTAAGTTCTTTAGCCATCTTATTAATTTCTTTTTCATTTTTTTCTAAAATTCTATTTTCTAATTTACCTAAATCATTTATTATATCTTCCATTAATTTATTTGTTTTAAAAAACAAAAATAAGTCTAATAATATAACTATTATTAAAATAAAAAAAATTAAAAACATTTTTTTAGAATTTTCCAAAATTAATCTCCTTATTTATTTTCTTTTTTCTGCGCAAAAATACTTTTATCACCGTCCTTGAGCAACTATTAAAGCTTCTTCAGGTTCAAATCCAAATTTTTTTACTTCCTTTTTAAGCCAATTATAATCTTTACCTAAAATCTTTAAATTTTCATACATAACTTGTCCATCTAAAACTAAATCATAAGCAATTCCTTCGTATTCTGCATTTATATCCAAATCTTCTGTTTTTAAAGCTCTTTTTTCAGGTTTTAAAATAATATTTAATTGTCCATTAGTTTCTAAAATTGCAAATTCTATATCACCAATATTTGTAACGCCATACGCTCTTAATCTTTCTTCTAATTCATTTAAAGACATAGATTCCTTTCTTAATGCTTCTTCAACAATTTTTCCACTATGAATTATAATTCTAGGTTTTCCGCAAATAATACCTCTTAAAATAATACTTTTTACATTTATAATAGATAAAATCATATGCATAAATAATAAACCTAAAATTGGAACAATTCCATTTAAAAGAGGAATTCCTGAATCTTGCATTGGAATAGTTGATAAATTTGCAATAATCATAGAAATTACAAATTCAAATGGTTGTAATTGGCTGATTTCACGTTTTCCCATAAGTCTCATAACTATTAAAACATTTATATATAAAATTATGCTTCTTACAAAAATTAAAAGCATTTTTTACACTCCTTTTTTATTTTTACTTTCTTTTCATGTATATTTTTTGCAAAAAATATTAAAATATACTTATATTTATTTTTAAAATAAATATACTAGTAGGTTTATAAGTTTTAAAAAACCTTATTTTCCAAACTAGTTTACAACTTCAGGAAGGAATGTGATTAATAATGGATAATAATAATTCACGTACAAGTTCTAATTCAAATACTGGAATTGGAACTATAGGACAAATTATTGGTAGATTTATAGTTGCAACTATTATTCTTGGAATTACTGCATTTTTCACACCTGGTTTTTCAATTAATAATATTTGGGCATTAGGTGTAGCAGCAGTTGTTTTAACAGTTATGGATTATTTAATTATAAAATTTACAGGTTTACACGCAATGGCCTTTGGTAAAGGTTTTGTAGGCTTTATTTTGGCTGTAGTTGCACTTTATGCTACTCAATATTTTGTAGCCGGCTATTCAATTTCTTGGTTTGCAGCAATTGTTGGTGCACTAATATATGGTGTTATTGATTATATTATGCCAGGCGAGCAAAACATGTAAAAAAATGGAGACTATTTTCTTAAGAGAATAGTCTCCATTTTTTATTATTCAACTACTTTAGTATTGTATTAAAAACACTTTGATATATAATCAAAAAATTAGTTTACATTTATTTATTTTTTTTATCTTTATTTATTTGACGTTCTCTAGCAATTCCCATTTTTCCACTAGGTACATCTTCAGTAATTGTTGAGCCAGCAGCTATTAAAACATCATCTCCAATATTAATTGGAGCTACAAGATTCACATTTGAACCTATAAAAGCATTATTACCAATACTTGTTTTATGTTTATTAACTCCATCATAATTACACGTAATTGTACCACATCCAATATTTCCATTTGAACCAATTTCACTATCTCCTAAATAAGATAAATGAGGTATTTTAGTTCCTTCTCCAACCTTAACATTTTTTATTTCAACAAAACTACCAACTTTTACATCATTAGCAATTTCACAATTTTCTCTAATATATGCATTTGGACCAATTTCACAGTTATCCCCAATTTTAACATTATTTTTTATTATAGTATTTGGATGAATAATGGTATCAACTCCAATTTCGACATCATCATAAATATATGTTGAATTGGAATCTTCTATTGTAACACCATTTCTCATATGTTCAGCATTAATTCTCATTCTGAGAACTCTTGTTAAAAGTTCTAATTGAGAACGATCATTAACTCCAAGGATTTCGGTATTATCTTCAACAATTACAGCACCAGTTTTTAGTCCTTCTTCATTCATTATTTTAATAACATCTGTTAAATAGTATTCTCCTTGAACATTATTATTATTAACTTTTTCTAAAGCCTTTAATAATTCTTCAATATCAAAACAATATATTCCAGAATTTATTTCTTTAATCTTTCTTTGATTTTCATCTGCATCTTTTTCTTCAACAATTGCTTTAATATTACCTCCCTCATCACGGATAATTCTTCCATATCCTGTTGGGTTTTCATATTTTGCAGTTAATAAAGTTGCATACTCTTTGTTTTTAATACTTTTACTTATCAAATTATGTAAAGTTTCTGGCCTTATAATTGGAACATCACCATATAATATAATAACCTTTCCTTTTTTTCCTTCTAAATACTTTCTTGCTTGCATAACAGCATGGCCAGTTCCTAAAAGTTCATCTTGATAAGCATATTTAACACTATCACCTAAAACTGCTTGGACTTGTTCTCTTAAATGACCTACAACAGCTATAATTTCTTGTGAACCAACTTTTTCTGCTAGTTCAACTGTTCTTCTAACTAATGGTTTACCGTATATTTCATGAACAAGTTTTGATTTTTTAGATTTCATCCTTGTTCCCTTTCCAGCAGCCATTATTATCGTCATAACATATTCTTCATAATCATAAAATTCCATAACTATTATCCCTCATAATATATTTTTATTCTATTATTTTCATTTTATTCCTAAGTTATTTTATTTTATTACATTATTCCCTATAAGTCAAGGAATTTTCACCAAAACGTAAGGATTAGTATGGATTCTTGTTGTTTTTACTCTCGTTATTATCCGTAAAGAAATACCAATCTGATATAGAAATCTCTATGTTTCTTTGTGTATCGAAATGCTACGGGCAAAGCACCGTACGGAACACCTCCTGTCGCCACCCGCTTTATATTATAATTATCTTATCTTCAATCTGATGCTTCGAACTCAAGCTTATTTCAGATTGAAGATACATGCGTTATTAACATAACAATTTTTATGTTTCTAATTTTTTACGAAATTAGAAAGTCGTGCTCAAACGGACATAGTCGTTACCATCAACATTGATGCAGTTCATAGAGCCACAGTCGAAGCTGACGCTATACACATAGACTGGACTGCCCTGCGAATAAAGCAAGTACCATGGACTGCCCTGCGAAGAAGACCAGTACCAGTCACTTAACCCTTTATTTTCATAATTGCTTGAGGTTATTCCAAGTTCTTCGCAGAAAGCACTCCACTCTGATTTTGATGGAATAAACCATTTTTTACTATCTAATGCTGTACTTACTATGTTATATTGACCATCTTGAATTGCTCCCCATAAATCAATATAATCTTTTCCAGAAGAAGCTGTTGTTTGTTCTCCATATTTTGCTGTATTGTTATTCCAGTCATTTATCATATCTATTGTTTTTTGCTTTCCTTCGCCAAAGTCATTTGCAGAACCTTCTATTTGTCTATCTAATTTTCCATTTGCATTATAATACCAATAAAAAATATCATTAGAATTATTTGTAAAATCTTCAAGCGTCATTACATAAAATCTATCTTTTGTACCACTTGAATTTGTTGCAGGAACTAGCACCTCTTTTTCTCCAAATCCTTCATTTGCTTTATATATTCCTGCTGTTGTTTGTCCTGCATAGGTTTTAGTAGATACAACATAATCTTTTACGCTTGTTACATCATCTATTTTCGTAACATTATAATCTGACCATCCTCCAGTATCATTATTCCAACGTCCACTTTTTGTATTTCCAACTACCATATCTGCATATATTATTCCATCTACATCTCCATCATTATCTATATCTGCATAATATCCTACATAACTGTCTGTTTTTTCTGTTGATTTTGCTATAGTCGTTTCTTTTACTTCTTTCTTTATTGTTACGCCATCTAGTACCTCAGATAATTTTACGGTATATTCACCACTTTTTGTTTTCATTACCTGATTTAAATCTGATAAGTCTTCTGGTATAGTATCTTCTTTAAAATATGTTCCTAAAATTTCTTTTATTTTTGTTTCTGTTGGATCTTCTCCTTTTTTGTCTGCTAACTCCCCTAATATGTCTAATCTTGTTTGCTCTACTATTTGGTTCTTGTCTGTTATTTCTTTTGCTTCTGTCGCTTTTTGCAAAATACCATTATCACCAGATAACATTGATATAGAAATTCCGAGCTAAAATAAGTAAAACGATAACTGTAATAACTAATGCAATCAAAGTAATACCAGCACTTTGCACGTTTTTATTTTTTCTCTTTTTCAATTGATTTTTTCCCATTTTCTTCCTCTTTCTTGTCTTTGGTTAAAAGACATATAATTAATGTTTATATAATGTATAATATTTTATTATTTATATGTCAACATCTCTAAAATACCCGTGTGTGTGCACGTGCGTGCATACAGCCCAAATGGTTTGCTATCTTTTGCTCATATTATTACTTTCTCCTTTTTTCTTTTGTATTATTATTTTATAAATAAAAAACACTTTTGGCAAGTGTTTTTTTGTTTTTTATTTTTCATTTTTTAAATATTTGTTACAATTCACGGCCGATGTCTTTTTATTTAGCTGAAACATATACAATTTAGTTTTATATATGTTTCAGTTTTTAATAAATTTATATAAGCCATGAATTGTAACTATTATAATTGTTTATTATACAATACGAAAGTTATAATTTTTTATGTAATAATAATATAAAAAGTTCTCAATAAGTGATAAGTTTTACACTTAATAGAACTTTTTATATTAAACAATTATATAGCTATTAGTATTTTATTAATTTGTATAAAATTTCTTTTGAGAAAGTTTATCTTGAACACTATTTAAAGCTTCTCCAAATCTTTGGAAATGAACAATTTCTCTTGCTCTTAAAAATCTCAAAACATTTACAACATCTGGATCATCTTTACAAAGATCTATTAGTTTTTCATAAGTTGCTCTTGCTTTTTGTTCTGCTGCTAAGTCTTCTGTTAAATCTGCAACAGGATCTCCTTTAACTGCAATTGTAGCTGCTGTTATTTTAAGGATATATTTTTATTAACTAGTAATATTTGAAAAAACAAGCTTTAAATTTATATTATGATTACTATCAAATTCAATTTTATCTATCAATTTACACAATAGCTGTTTATTTATATTATTTGATTTTAAAAACTCATCAGATAGCTTTTTTATTTGATCATAGCTTATTTTATATCTTGATCTTTCAGTATTGATTCTTTTATCTAAGTCAATAATTTGCTTTTTACAATTTTCAATCTCATTTTCTTTTTGTTCTTTTATTGATAAAAATGTTTCATTATTAATTATGTTTTCAAGCTTATCATTATATATAGTTTTAATTTGTTCAATTAGTTTATCCATTTTTAAGCTTAATCTTTGTTTATCTTCTTCTAATCTATGACATTCATAATTAATACTCTTTTCAAGATTATCCATAACTGCTTTTATATCATTATCATTAAAAATTATTTTTTTACATTCTTTTTCTATTATTGGAATTATAATTTTATATAATTTTTTACTGCTTATAGATTTGGTATTGTTACATTTCTTATTTATACCTTTGTTTGCTTCTGAACATATGTAAGAATTGATTTCACATTTTTTGCCACTTTTAGAAAGCTTTTCTTTATGTTTTAATGTTGAAATACTACCACAGTCTTTGCAATAAATTAAACCTTTAAAAATATCATCATATTTTCTATTTCTATTGTTCTTAAATCTTTCTTTTAAACTTTGGCATTTATTAAATGTTTCTATGTCAATTATTGGTTCGTGTGTATTTTCAACAATTATTTGATTTTCTTTTTTATTTATAATTCTTTCTTTTCTCCTAAAGCTTGGTTTTACTGTTTTCGCTCCTACCATTGTTCCAACATATACAGGATTACTTACAATTCTTGTTATTGTAATTTCTCTCCACCCATCAAGGTTGGATGAAACTCCTTTTATTTTTAAATATTCTCTAGGTGGTATAATATTTCTCTTATTTAAATTTTTTACAATTTCTGTACGAGTATATCCTTTTGAATACTTTTCAAAAATTTCCTTAATAATAGATGATACATCATTATCAATTATTAACTTATTTTTATTATTGGGACTTTTTTTATAACCATATGGAGCAGTATTGCCTTGAAATAATCCTTGCTTTGCTTTTGCAATTTTTACTGCCTTAATCTTTCTTGATGTTTCTTTTGGATATTGTTCACTCATTACAGCTTTAAAAGGAATAAAATCATCATCTTCTTTGTAATATGTATCAATTGTATCTTCTGTTGCAGTAATAAATCTAACTTTTTTTAATGGAAAATATTCTTGATAATATCTAAGAACTTCATTTGTTTTACGACCTAGTCTTGTTAAATCTTTTACAACTACCATATTTATCATTTCGTTTTCAATATCACTAATCATTTCTATAAAACCTGGTCTATTAAAATTTGTTCCTGTATATCCATCATCTGTATAATCTTTGATAATTATAAATCTATTTTGTGGCTCTTTTTTAGAAAGTTCAGCTACATATTGTCTTAATATTTTATCTTGATTAGATATACTTTCACTTTCTTTTTTTCCATCATTATCATCTCTTGATAATCTTTTATATAATCCAACATAGAATTGCTTTTCATATATGTTGTCTAACTTTTGCAATTTAACCTCCCTCTCTTAAAGTTTAGACAACCATTTATAATTCACATTATAACAAACAAATCTCGTTTCGTGAAGACTTTTCTTTTACTTTAAATTGTTCAGTTTTTTAGAAACGTAAAGATTTGTTGTGCGAAAAATTGCAAAGCAATTTTTCTGTGCATTTGTCTTATTCTTATATAATAGTAAATGAATTTTACTATTATATAAGAATGTAAAGTTGTAAATGGCGACCTAAATTTTTTCAAGAATTTTTTTAGCACAATATTCTTCAAATATTTCAAGCATAATATTTTTTAAATCTTTATCGTTATATTGAATAGTTATATTGTAATTTTCAGTTTTCAAATATATACACCTCTTCTAACAAATTTCGCTTTGAGAGAACTTTATAATATTATTAATTATTCAGCTTTATATCTCGAAAAGCGTAAAAATTTGTTGACGCGAAAATTTACTTTTGTAAATTTTCTGTGCAACTGTTTTAATTAATTATATGAAAGCATTTTCATATAATTAATTAAATATTGTTTAATTTAATGTTTATTCATAAAACCCAAAGTGCAAATATTATTTTTATGCGCGCTAAAAAGCAGAAGCCAATTTTCTTGACTTCTGCTAAAAATATAATATTTGATAGTAATACTATACCACATAAAAATTGCTATTTAAACTGCAGGATTTTGCAATGTTTTTGCAAAATATTATGTATATTAATTTCAAAAAATCCTAATTTATATACATATTTTAATCAGCCATAGTTGACATACTAGGATCAATTACAATATTCTTTTCATACGAATTATCAATATTATTATCTATACCGATTTATGGCATGAAACTCTTTTATTGTTTCATCTTCCTTTATTCCTAATGCCCCTTTTTCGCTTTTTCCTAATCTATACATTGTATTATTATTATCAACTATTATCGCATACTTCTTTGCAATAGATACTAATTTTACATTTTCTATATTTATTTTTTTGCTTGTATAGTAAAATAATCTGTATATGGCTCTGTTTCTGCTAAGTTATCTATTGTAAATCCCATATTATATAATGTTCCATCTTGTTTAAGTAATAAATTATTTCTATTTTCTATTCCATTTTCAATACTTTTTATATCATTTAAAATAAATGTATTTTTAAAGTATAAATTATTCTTATCATCAATAATAAAATATGTGTAGCCTTCATTTGATTTAATATATTCTGTAAATATTATATCTTTTATATTATTTATATATTTATTAAAATCCGTTTTATTTATTTCATTACTCTTTTTTGTTTCTATTGAATATACAATTCCATCATTTTTTATTATAAAATCTTCATCTATGTTAGGATAACCTACAATTTTAGAAACATTACTAATTTCTATTTCAACAGGCTCTCTAGCCCATCCATTAATTTGTTCTGTTATTCCACCACATGAATGTCCAACTACTAGATATTTATCGTTTTCGTTAGTTTTAAAATAATATCTATCTCCTGTTAAAAATATATCTATAATCCTATAATTATCAATTTTTAATATTTTATTTTCTCCATTATAATATCTTGAATTAGATGCGTATCCAAAGTAATATGCTATATTATTATTGCTTAAAGCAACAACTTGAAAATTATTGACATATATTTTTTTAATGTTTTCTACTTCTAATTGAGTTGGAATATCAGATAAACCATCTATAGTATTTCTTCCTAATTGTCCATATTCATTACCACCCCAAGAATATATATGTCCATATTTATCTAAGGCGATAACAAAATTACTACCTACTCCAATTTGCTCTATATTATTTAATTTTAACTTTGAAAATTTTTCTACTTGCATTCCATATTGATATCCACTTTTACTTGAATAGTGATAATTTGCACCTGCTACCCAAACACTCCCATCTTCATATAATATAACTGTATATGTATCTCCTGTTTGTAAATCTTTTATATTTTTATAACCATTTATAAATTTTTCTTCATCAAAAATTTGTTATTTTTCTTGTTCAGTCTCAATATTTATCATATTTTTCATTATAAAAAAAGCACCTATCAATAATATAAATACAAGTATTATTATAATACTTTTCTTCATTCTCTCTCCTAATCCTATCCATCATATACTTCAATATCTATTAATGAATGTAACACATTTCCTAAAATAGTCTATCAACCGTTCTGTTTCATAATACCATATAATATTGTTGTCAGTATCAATTACACCAATAAAATAATACTGTGTAATTGTTCCACCTAATTTTAGATTATTATAATAATCATATTGATCATAAACTTTATTGTGATAATCATAATTTTTAAAAAATATATACCCTGTAGATACTGGCTCTATGCCTCTACTAAAATAAAATTTGGTATTATCCATATCTTCAATTTTTTTCCAGTGTCCATAATTATTTATTTCTTTAATCAATAATTCCTCTTGTTCATCAGAATAATAATATCTATATAATATTGTTTTTTTACCTGTGAATGCGTACATGTCCTTAATTATTTCTTTTGAATCATATTTGAAAGAACTCCCTAATCCAATTTTTTCTAATTCTAATTCTCTATCATCTTGCATCCACCATAATAGAAACATACTTAATAATGTGATACATATAATTCCTAAAAAAACTATTTTTTTTATCATTAATATTCTCCTATCAAAATTCATTGTATTCAAATTCAATATATACATTGTATGGTCTTATTACTCCATATTGCTGTGATACTACGCCACAATTATTTAAAACGCTTCCTAAAAAAGAGTTCTTATATTCTTTATCTTTTAATCTAGTTTCAGTAAAGTCATATTTGTCCTTTAAAATAATATTTAAATGCCATTTATCTTCTAGCTTTTCACCTGAAATATTTATAGTTGCATTATGTAATGAATAAAATAAATCTCCATTTTCAAAATTCACTAATAGTTCATCAGGCAAAACCGTATTTTCATTTATTTCTATTTGTAATTGATTTTTAGAATATTTATTCAGTAATTCTTTTACTTTGCTTTGTAATAAAACATCTTCTTTTATTTCTTTAATTCTATCTAAATTTAATACATAATAATCTTCTTCATTTTTATTATCAGCAATTAATGATTTTTGCAACAATTCTGATGAAAGATAATATTTCTTTATTAATCCACCTGATATTACTACTTCCCAAACTACAACTTGCATAGCATAATAAACCTGATAGTAGGCAGGAACTCCTATTTTAGAACTATTAAAAATAAATTTTAATTCTTCAAGTAGATACTTTTCCATTATTGCTTCTATCTCTTCATTATTATCAGCTTCTTTCAATTCTTTCTTAAATAAATTTATTTTTTTTGCAAATTTTAATGTTGTCTTATAAAGTCTGTAAGCTTTATTTAATGTTATAAATGGAGTAACTGTATCTAAACTATTTACTATATCATTATCTAACAGTTTATCCACTGTTTCTTTTATAGATTTAGAAAATGAAATATTATTAATTTCTTTTTCTATTTGTTTCTTTTCTTTTGATAAATCTCCATATTTAATTTTATTTAAATATTCCAAGGTTAAATATTTTTCAGCCAAATCATATTTTTTATTTTGACTTAATCCATATTTATTATATTTTTTTGCAATTTCATTACAAAAATACTTTTCTTTGTCTTTTTCCTTTTTAGGAATTTTAATATTTAATAAATTGCATTCTGCATTAAAACAGCCTCTTCCAAAAAGTTTGTATGAGTATGAATATGTTCTATTGCAAAGTTTACATCTTTTCTTTGACATACATCTATCACTTCCTTCACATACCATATTATAACATTTTATTACTAAATATAAAACTATTTAAATTATTTTTTTAATTTTGCAAAATAAAAAATTTATATACTATTAGTATTATTTAATAATATAATCATAATTCAAGTGGGGCAGGATAAGAAAAGCAGAGGCTTTCCTATAAACATCTAGAAAGTCAAGCTTTCTAAACCTCTTGTTAGTCGTTAATTATGCAGATGTTTTACAGATTGCATACACTGCGGTGTATTTTATTTATGAGAATGCTGTTCTTATAGGGATTACAGCTATTATTCTGTTTTATTTTTATTAATATTTTCTGTTCCTAAAAGCAATTTGTCAAAATCTGAAATAAATTTTTTATCTTGAACTATTTTATATTTTTCGTATTCATTTTCTGCTTTTTCAATTGCTTGCTTATGAGAAATCTTTCCAGAATTTTGTAATATTTCTTTTTTTCTAAAATTTAATAAATTATCTGTTTCATTTATCCAATCTTTCATTGTCATTACTTGATTTTCCTCAGCCATTGATTCTGCATAGTCTAAAAATAAAGTTGTTAAATTATTTAATTTTTTCAGTTCTGTTTCTGTTAAATAATTTTTTGCGATTGCTACGTCATATTTATATATCATTCCTTCTGGTGCTTCTTTCCAAGTAGTTAATCCCATATTTTCTTTTTCTGAGTTTGCTCTTTCATAAATTAATTCAGCTGCAGTATGACTTGTTATAGCATAATGTAATTTATTTTGGATGATTTTAAAAAAAGTATTTGCTTCCTCTGATTTTTTATCATAGTCAATAGAAGTTACAATAAATAAATCGGTTATTTTTTGATAAGCCATTCTTTCACTTGTACGAATTACTTTAATTCTTTCTAATAATTCATCAAAATATTGCTGATTTACTTTTCCGCCTTTTAAAAATCTATCATCATCTAGCACAAAACCTTTTATAATATATTCTTTAATTACTTTACTAGCCCATTGTCTAAATTTTACTGCTTTTTTTGAATTTACTCTATATCCAATAGAAATAATCATATCTAAGTTATAATATTTGGTTTCATATTTTTGATTTCCCATATTCCCCATATGTTCCATTTTGGAACATGTGCTTTTCTCTTGAAGTTCTTCCTCCAAATATATATTATTAATATGTTTTGTAATTGCTGGTCTTTGTACATCAAATAAATTGGCAATGGCTTGTGTATTAAGCCAAACATCTTCATTCTGCAATATTACTTGTATTTTGGTATTTCCATCTTCATCTGTATAAAATATAATATCGTTTTCATTTCCAATTAATTTATTATCCATATTATATCTACCTCATTTCTGTTATATATATTATCAAACATTTGTTTATTTGTCAATTGTTTTTTAAATATTTTAAATTTAACAAAAGGAATATTAACTATTTAAATAGCTAATATTCCTCTAAAAATCATAAATTTGCATATAAGCTTTCTAAAACTTCTTTAGAATATTGTCTTCCTTGATAATTATGAAACGCATTATTATTTTTATAATTTTTATTTTTATATTTTAATACATTAACATTTTCTACTATATCATATTGAACTTTTTGATTATATCTATATAGAACGTTTTTACAAAAGGTATCATCATTTTTGTGTATAGGTTTAATTTTTCTATATAGAATTTCTTTATGATTATTTTTATAAATATATTCATTTGTTGTATAACCTTTTCTTCTTAGATTATTTACTATTCTTGATATTTGATTTTTAGCTACGCCCAATATATCTTTTAAATTTTCGTTATTCAAAGTACAAGTTTTACGTAGATTACTATAGTATAATGCAATAGAAAGTATAAATTTTTCTTTGTCATTTAAATTATTATCTGATAATACATTTATAGGTATAAATAACCCTTTAAATATTCCTTTACATTCATTTATAACAACCAATGGAAACAATTGTCTTTCTTGTATATTATTTTTAGGTTTAATATGTATATATCTTTTATCTTGTAGAGTATTAATTATACTAGAAATTCTTTTTGTTGATCTATTTAGTAAATTTTCCAAATACTTATTTCTTATACAACAATAGCCTTTATTATTACTAAAAAATATAATTAATGAATATATTATTTTTTCTTTATCTCTTAATTTTTTATCTGTTAAAATTTGATAGGGTATCCATAATCCATCTATTTTAAATTTGTTTTTCATTGTATTTCTCCTTTGTTTTAAATTTAAAATAGGTTTTATGAATAAAATCTTTGATTATTTAATATGGTGAATGGTTGTCTATTCTAAGCTTTCATTATTCGCCTTAATATTACAGCATCATATGATGTTGTAATGCTAAGGGTACTTTTTTAATATCTCCTTTGTATTACAACATCAGTTGCTGCTGTCCAAGGGAAACCCGCTGCTGCTTGCGGATATACTCCAAGACCATGATCTGTATAATATGGTTCCATACCTGCTTTTTTTATTTCTTCAATTGAAATTCCTTCAGTTAATTGATTAACAATACTTCCAACCATTTCCAAATGAGCTAATTCTTCAGTTCCAACATCATTTAGTATTGCTTTTGATTTGTTATCTGGCATTCCAAATCTTTGTGATAAATATCTTAGTGAAGCTCCAAGTTCTCCATCCGGTCCACCATATTGTGAAATAATAACTTTTGCCATCTCTGGATTACGATTCTTTATTTTAACAGGATATTGCATTGTTCTATTATAAATCCACATAACTACATACCTCCTCTTTCCCATGGCCAAGGATTATTAACCCAATTATCCCAACTATTTACTGGCGTATAAATTGATAAAGGACCATATTGTGCTTGATACATGTTTTTCAAGTTTTCAAGTTGCACACTATACTGACTATGTGCATTTAATGCTCTCATATCACATGGATGAGTATCTAAATATAAAGCAAGATCATTTACCATAAACATTAAAGCTCTTATCTGTTCTAACATTTCATTACAATTCATATTATCTTGGTTCATAAGCACAACTCCTTTCTTTATAATCCTTTAAAAACCTTATCGCTTCCATAGACTCTAGTGGTCTATATTGATTATATAGTTCTGGAAACGCTGTTCCTTTTTCTAAACTTTCTTCCGGAAAATATATTTTCTTCATTACTTGAATTGGAACATAAGCATGCCCAAACATAGGATTAGAAGAAAAAAATTTATTATCTTGCATAATTAATTCCTCCTTAATAAAAATAATATGCAATAATAATAAATTATGTTAACATCTTTCTTATAAAATTAATGAAATACATAGTTCAAAAATCTTTTTCTATAATATAAACTCTAATATTGTAAAAAAGCTTTTAATCTTATAAATGAAATTGATATGGAAGGAGCTCTTCCATTGTGTATTCTTCAACTTTATTATCAAAAGCAGTATAAATCTTGAAGTCTTTTTCTACAAACTGACTCATAAATTGTCTACAATAACCACAAGGTAAACACTTTTCTAAATTACTTGAATCTTTTTTACCTCCTATAACAAGTATACTATCAAATTCCTTCTCTCCTTCTGAAATTGCTTTTGAGAAAGCAACTCTTTCTCCACAAATTGATTGTATCCCATCATTTTCAATATTACAACCAGAATATTTTTTGCCATTTTTACAATTTAAGACAACACCAATACTATATCTAGAACATTCACATCTTGAATTACTTCTAGCTAATTTTGCTATAATTAAATCTTCTTTTATATCTATCATAATAGCTTTGTATGATATATTTAATTTCTTAAATATACTATACTCTCCTTTCTTTATTTAATTAGTTCTACATTTTTTACATTTATTTTTTTAATCCTTTTTTATCTTTTTTAAACTTTATTAAAAAATTATTCAAATATCCTTTATCATACTTTATAGAAATATAACCTATAATTGTAGCAACTAATGCTCCAATACTATCTACTATTAAATCAATTACGGTATCTTTTAAAGCATCTCTTCCAATTAGCTTTATTCCAGATTCAAAAGCATACTTCTGCATATTTGTTTTTAATACTCCATCACAAATAAATTCATATATTTCCCAAATTGTACCTAAAGCGAGTGAAAAACAAAATGCAAAAAAAGCAACAAAAAATGGATTTAATTGAACATGTTCATCTTCATTATTTAAAATATCTACAAAAGAAAATCCAATAAAACCTATCATACCACCACTAATCGTATGCAAAAATAAATCCCAATATTTAAATCTATAATAAAAGTTTTGAACTTCACCTAAAAATATAGCAGCCCATAAGAATATTAAATATAAGTAAAAGACTAAATTAGGTATTTCTAATTTAAACTTTTTACTTATAATACTTGGAAGTCCCATTGCAAAGATTCCTAATAAACATTGAATAAGCATTAATATATAGTCACTTCTTACTCTTCCATCTATATTATTTGGAATAACTAAATTTGACGTAGTAACTATTTTATAAAATAAATATCCAATTGGGATAATGAAACTGTAAAAAACAAATCTAGAAATTATTTTTTTCCAATCTCGTTTTCTTTCCTTCATATAATTTCACCCTTATTCCTTGTAACTAAAAAATTTAATACCTGCATTTCATAGTATTTTATAAATTAAAATTTTTATTTAGAATATTATTTTTCAAAAAGTTAAGTTGATTTAATAAACTTCTTGCCTCTACTCTTTATTTTAATTAAAAAATCTTTTTTATTTTTTCCTCTAAAATCTAAAATCGTATTTAACATAGAATTAATACTCATTCCGTATTTTTCTTCTATTTCTTTTTGACTTCCATGCTTTATAAACTCATCAGGGTATGCAAATTTTATAAATTTAACATTTTTCAAACAATTTTCTACAATTATATTTTCTACCTCTGTTCCAAGTCCACCTTTTTCTGTACCATCTTCCATAGTAATAACAAATTTTGTTTTATTTATTGAATCTAAAATTGTTTGTTTATCAATTGGTTTTAAAAATCTAATATTTATTACTTCAGCAAAAATCCTATTTTCTTCGAGTCTTTTAGCAATCTCATAAGCTTTATAAACCATCTTACCAATTGCAAAAATACTTATTTCCTTTCCAATTTTTATAGTTTCTGCTTTTCCAATACTAATATCTGCACAATCCTTAAAACAATACTCTTCTGTTCCTCTTGGATATCTAATTAAAACTGGTTTTTTAAGATTTATAGCAAATTCCATCATTTTTTCAAGTTCGTTATAATCTTTTGGAGCCATAATATTTAAATTAGGAATTGTATTTGAAAAAGCCATATCTAAAAGTCCTTGATGTGTTTCTCCGTCATTTCCAACTATCCCACTCCTATCAGCTATCATTATAACTGGTAATTTTTGTATAGCCACATCATGAATTATTTGATCATAGGCTCTTTGTAAAAATGAAGAATATATTGGAACTACTGGAATTAATCCTTCCTTAGCAAATCCAGCAGCCATAGCTATTGCATGTTGTTCAGCGATTCCTACATCAAAAAATCTTTTAGGGTATTTTTTTGCAAATTCTGTAAGACCTGTACCATCAGTCATTGCAGCAGTTATTGCTACAATGTCTTTATTATATTTCGCAAGTTCAACTAGCTTATTTCCCATTGTTTTTGAGTAATCTGCTTTACTAACACCAATTTTTTCTCCATCTTCAATATTAAATTTTGATGTACTATGAAATTTATCTGGATTATCTTCAGCTGGTTTATACCCTTTACCTTTTTTAGTTAATACATGAATTAAAATTGGTCCTTCTTGTTCTTTAGAAATTCTTAATATTTCTTCTAATTTTTCAATATCATGACCATCTACTGGTCCTAAATACCTAAATCCAATATCTTCAAAATACATTTTAGGAATAACTAATTGTTTAATTCCTCTTTTTGTTTTTTGAACTAATTTAACTATTTTTTTTCCAACAATTGGAACTCTTAAGATTTTTGCTTTAACTCTTTTATTACTTTTAATATAAAATTCTCTTGTTCTAAGCTTTGATAACATTATAGAAATTCCACCAACATTTTTTGAAATGCTCATTTCATTATCATTTAAAATAACAATCATATTTGTTAATGAACTTCCTGTATCATTTAATGCTTCTAATGCCATCCCCCCAGTTAAAGCACCATCTCCAATTATAGCTATTACTTTATTATTTTCACCTCTAATATCTCTAGTTCTTGCCATACCTAATGCTACAGATATTGAAGTACTACTATGTCCTGTATTAAAACAATCATATTCACTTTCAGATGTTTTTGGAAATCCCGCTAATCCATCTAATTGCCTTAAAGTAGAAAACTTTTCTTTTCTACCAGTTAAAATTTTATGTACATAAGTTTGATGTCCTACATCCCAAACTACCCTATCTTTAGGGGTATCAAATATACTATGGATTGCGATTGTTAGTTCAACTACTCCTAAATTAGATGCTAAGTGGCCACCAGTATTTGAAACAGTTTTTATAATAAATTCTCTAATTTCTTTTGCAAAAATTATTTTTTCATCAATATTTAGTTTTTTTAAATCTGTAGGATAGTTTATCTTTTCTAAAATCATTAAATACTCCTTATAATTATTTACTATTTAATATATTTTATGTTTTATTAATTTTTACTATTATTATAATTATTTTAAACATAAATACTAATTTTCTTAAAAACTATATATTATAATAGAAAAAAGCTTCGAATTGAGGCTTTTTCTTTTGATAAATATAATTTTAAAACGATTATTAAAAATTATATAATTTACTATATATTATAATTTTCAATCTATAATAAATAGTTTATATTTTTTATTTCATTAGATAATTTGGATGTTCTAAATACCAATCTATAGTTTTTACAATTCCATCTTCAAATTTTGTCTTTGGAAGCCAGCCAAGTTCATTATGAATCTTAGTAGGGTCAATTGCATACCTATAATCATGTCCTTTTCTATCTTCAACAAAGGAAATTAAAGTTTCAGGTTTATTTAATCTCTTCAATATCAATTTAACAATTTCAATATTTCTCATTTCATTGTGTCCACCAATATTATATCTTTCTCCTTTTCTTCCATTATGTAATACTAAATCAATAGCCTCACAATGATCCTCAACATATAGCCAATCTCTAATATTTAGTCCTTTACCATAAACTGGTAATTTTTCATCTTTTAATGCAATAGAAATCATGTGTGGAATTAGTTTTTCATGATGCTGATATGGTCCATAATTATTTGAACAATTTGTTACACAAACATTCATTTTATATGTTTCATAATATGCAAAAGCAATTAAATCTGAACTAGCTTTAGAAGCAGAATATGGACTATTTGGCTTAATTGGAGATTTTTCTGTAAAATATCCTTCTTCTCCTAAACTTCCAAATACTTCATCAGTTGAAACATGAACAAATCTATTTTCACTTCCCTCACCCCAATATTGTTTGGCAACTTCTAATAAAGTATGTGTTCCAATAACATTTGTATGTGTAAATATAAACGGATTTTTTATACTATTATCAACATGTGATTCTGCAGCAAAATGAACAACAGCATCTATATTATATTTCTTAAAAGTTTCTAATACAAAATTAAAATCACAAATATCTCCATTAACAAAAACAATTTTATCCTTTATTTGATCTAAATTATGAATATTCCCAGCATAAGTTAATTTATCAAAAACAATAATGTTATATTTTTCATCATATTTTTTTACCATTAATTCTGCAAAATTTGATCCTATAAATCCAGCTGCACCTGTTACTAGTATATTTTTCATTTTATCCTCTCCTCTAGTTTGATTTATAACCTTTTCCTTTCAAACTGAAAGTTCTATGCAATGCACAAATATAAATCAAACTCATTTTTATATATTTTTAAATAAATCTGTATTTTTTAGTTCTTCAAGTGTAGGCCATAATCCATCTTTTTCAGAAGTTAAATATTCTTCAGGTTTCATTCCAGGTACTTCTGGCCAAACAATTCCAATTTGAGAATCATTCCATTTTAATCCACCTTCTGCTGAATGATTATAAATATCATCACATTTATATGCAAATTCTGCTTCATCAGATAAAACTAAAAATCCATGTGCAAATCCCTTTGGAATAAAAAACATTTTTTTATTTTCTTCAGAAATTATTACACTTTCCCATTTTCCATACGTACTGCTTCCTGGTCTTAAATCAACTGCTACATCAAAAACTTCTCCTTTAATACATCTTACAAGTTTTGCTTGAGTGTTTTCTTTTTGAAAATGTAATCCTCTTAATACTCCTTTTTTGGATTTTGATTGATTATCTTGTACAAAATCACAAGTAATTCCAATTTCTGCAAAATCATTTTTACTATATGTTTCCATAAAGTATCCTCTATTATCGCCAAAAACAGTAGGTTCAATTATACATACTCCATCAATACTTGTATTTATTCTTTTAAATTTTCCCATTTTTATCTTAATTCCTTTCTTTAAAATAATTAATTACTTTTTCTAAACCACTACTAGATAATATCAAAAAAATTGGATATAAGCAATAAATATACCTTGATTTAATCTCCCAAATTAAATAAAAGGAAAAAAATCCAACTATTATATATAAGAATAAATCTCTAACATTATTTTTTTCATTATTATCATCTTTTATAATTAAATCTATTAATGAAAATAATATTATTATAAAATATTCACCTTTCATTAAATAGTCTAAGCTATTTCTAAATTTTGAATTTTCATAATCATATAATTACTTTGTAATTATAGTATCATAATCAAAATGTTCTTTCCAGCCTATACCAAAAGCATATCTTTCAACTTGATATGTTCCTTCTGTCCATAACCAATATTCCTTTTTAGCTATCAATTTTATTAATCTAGTTGATCCTAATTCTAAAACTCTATTTTTAACATCTTTAAAAGTCCAATTTGATGAATGTGAACCATCTTGGAACCCAAATTCAGGTTCATTTATTCCCATTTGTATATAAGACCAAACACTAACAAATATAATAAACATGTAATAATCATAATACAAATTGTATCATTATATATTTGATTTGTATATAAAAAAGTTGATAAATGTAAAGTACCAAAAATAATTATACTTGTATTCTTATTTTCTATACTACAAATTTTGTACATATAGTATAATGTTACTATAAAACAAACAATATTAAAAATTTTAAAAGACATTATACTATAAACTGTTATTCTAAAAATTAAATTAAGTATTATTGTAATTGGTAAATTATTATTACAGCTTTGTAAGTATCTAATATTCTCCTTAAAATCACTAAGTGCAATTTTAGTAATCTCTGCACTTGTTTATCCTTCTTTTAAAAACAATTAATCTCCTATTTAAACAAATCGCTATTATATATTTCTTTATATGTATTCCAATCTTGATCAGCAATTTTCTTTAAATACTGTCCATATTCTGTCTTTTTGTATTTTTCAGCATATTCTTCCAATATGTCTTTTGAAATCCATTCATTTCTATAAGCTATTTCTTCTAGACAAGCGATTTGAATACCTTGTCTTAACTCAATTGCTTTAACAAAATCAGAAGCATCAGATAATCTATCAGGAGATCCTGTATCAAACCAAGCATATCCATTTCCAAGAGGAATAACTTGTAATTTTCCCATTTCCATATATGCCTTATTTACATCTGTAATTTCTAATTCTCCTCTATTAGAAGGCTTAATCTGTTTAGCAATTTCTACAACTTGATTATCGTAAAAATAAACTCCAGGAACAGCTAAATTAGATTTTGGAACAGTAGGTTTTTCTTCTATTGAAATTGCTTTTCCTGTTTTATCAATTTCAACAACACCATAAGACGTAGGATCAGCAACTTGATAACCAAATATAATTCCACCTTCTTTTAGTTTACTTGCAGCTCTTAAAACTCTTTCCATTCTAGAGCCATAAAACATATTATCACCTAAAATTAAACAAACATTACTATCTCCAATAAATTCTTCGCCTAAAATAAAGGCATCTGCAAGTCCAACCGGTTTTTCTTGAATTTTATATTCAAATTTCATACCAAATTCTGAACCATCTCCTAGTAAACTTTGAAAAGCTGGCAAATGTACCGGTGTAGAAATTATTAAAACTTCTCTAATTCCTGCCATCATTAATGCTGATAATGGATAGTAAATCATTGGCTTATCATAAACCGGTAACATTTGCTTTGAAACAGCTAATGTAATTGGGTAAAGTCTAGTAGCACTTCCACCTGCTAAAATAATTCCTTTCATTATTTTATTTCCTCCTTTAAATAATCTTTTAAAGCATCTTCCCATTTCATAGGATAAATACCTATTGAATGTAATTTTTCTTTAGATAATTGACTATTCTTTGGTCTGTCTGATGAAGCTGGATTCATTTTTTTATATTCTTCCGAGGTTACAGGGTTAACTTTAGTTGTTTTTCCAGCTAATTCCATAATTTTTACAGTAAAATCATACCATGTAGTAAAACCTTCATTTGTTGAGTGGTATACACCATATTCTGGTTCTTTTTCCATTATTTTTTCAATTATTTCACAAAGTGTTGTTGTACTAGTAGGGCTTCCATGTTGATCGCAAACAACACTTAATGTATCATGATTTTCAGAAAGAGCAAGCATAGTTTTTACAAAGTTTTTTCCCCCTAATCCATATAGCCAAGCTGTTCTTAAAATATAATATTTTTCTGCCTTTGCAGCATTTTTCTCTCCTAGTAATTTTGTTTTACCATATGCAGTAACTGGATCCTTTTCCATATCTTCTGTATATGCTTTTTCTACATCTAATTTTCCATCAAATACATAATCTGTACTAATATGTATTAAAGTAGCATCAACCTCTTTTGCACTATCTGCAATATTTTCTAGAGCTATTCCATTAACTCTATTAGCCAAATCAAAATTTACCTCACAACCATCAACATTTGTATATGCTGCACAATTAATAATATACTCTGGCTTTTTTTTATTTACTGTTGCAAAAACTGATTCTCTATCACATATATCTAATATTTGTGAAGTTGTCCCGAGTTACATCGTAGTTTTTTTCTAATCTTTTTAATAGTTCACTACCAAGCATACCATCTGCTCCAATTAGTAATACTTTCTTCATTTAATATAATTCCTTTCTACATAACATAAACTTGTTTTTCATACAAAGCTATGCTCTATTTTTAAACTATCGTAATTATATCACAGAAATAAAACTTAGCAAGTAATTTCACACATAAACCACAAATATAATACAAAAATTCACATTTATTTCACAAACTTATAAATATAAATTCCTGAAACTTCTTTACCTTCGATTATTGTTTTATTATCTATTTTATTTTCATATATCTTTTCCATAGACAATCCATTAATCCATATTTCTTCTAAATTGCTATATGAAACCAAATAATCTAAATCTAATTGTTTTATTCTACTTGGTGTTAAATATAGTAATATATAATCATTTGAAATTAATTCAACATAGGGCTCTTTACTATCATCAATAATTTTTACATTAATGTTAGCATATCTATTCCATATTTTTTTATATTCTTTTGCTTTATCTCCTAATATTAATTTCCAAAGCTCGTCTTGAGGATAAGTTTGAGTAGCATTTAAAGTTTTTGCTCCCTGCCCTGCTAAATAATTTGATACAACAAATCCAGTATCTTCTGTTATCCATATTTTATTTGGACTTTTTGTAACTTCTTTTTGAACAAATTTTGCAAAATCTGTTTCCAACATTGGCTTTATTCCAATTGAAATTGGATTAACTGTAAGACCAGAAATAATAGTAAAAACTACTGCAAAAATCATAAATATTTTTTCATATTTTTTATTTCCAAGATTAAATAATAAAAATCCTCCTATGCATTCAAATATAGCAAAAATATATAAATATTTCTTTGTATTTAATTCATTAGGAAATGGAATAAAAATTAATAAAGCCAAAAAAAATAATACAATATATGCACAAATAGATTGCTTTATAATTCTTTCTTTTACATGTTCAAAAAGATACAATGTAATATATATTGAACCAAGTCCAATTGATACAGCGCATCTTTGTACTGGAACCATTTGTAAAAAAGTTATCTTTGAAATAATATTTGGTAAACCAGATAAACAAAAAATAGATTCAAAAACTAATATTAGAAGTATTGGCAATAGAAACTCTATATGGTTTTCTTTTTTATAAAGATATATTATCGCTATTATAATTGGAAAGGGATAAAATGATAAAAAATTTGCAACTTCTTTTACATCAAAATTTTGCTTAAAAGGAAGTAAATATGAATATAAATAACTAAATAAATATTTTATTCCTTCTTTTCCACCAGTTTCAATTCTTGCTCCCGGATATGCAGATTTTATAATACTTTTTATCGCTGTGTTACATGTTAAATAAAAATACAAACCAAATAAACTACAAATTATAAATATACTAATAAAACATATAATATCAATTTTTTCAAATTTATAAACTTTTCTATTTTTTAATATAACCCATATTGCTAAGCTTAAAAAAATATATCCAAAGCTTATTATCCAAGCTGGGTACAAAGTTAAAATATATGAAATAACAGAATATGAAAATAAAACAGACCAAATTATTTTACTTTTCTTATTTTTAGATTGCATAAATTTATCAATACAAATAATTGCAAGTTGTCCAAATATTATAAACTGAACTGACATCCACCAATTTACAAAAGATGAACATGATATTAATATTGTACCACATAATGATAAATACTTATTTTCATTTGTTAAAATCCTTAAAAATTCATAAGTTACTAAAATAGTTAAAATTATTTTTAAATTCCATGCAAAACTTAATGCCATTCTAGAACTTAAAAATAAATAACCAATATTGTAAATTCTGAAAAGAGTAATCAATGTTAATGTTGGAGAATGAATACTAATATTCATATCTGTTTTAGTTTTTCCATTTATATTTGAAAAATGATTGATTCCTGTTTCTTTTTGTAAAATTGCAAATGGTGTTTCTATACCATATTCATCTGAATTAATAAACCTAACGTTTCCTAAAATAACATTGTTCTTTTCATTCTCTAAAATCCAAGAAGTAACTGCTCCATTAGATGAACCACTTATTCCAAACACAGTAAATAACGCTAATATGATTAGCGCTATAATATATCTTTTCTTTATTATATAATCCCATAATTTTTTAATTCCTATAATAATATTTAAACCAATAAATTCTACAATTAAAAATACAAACACTATTCTTTCAAAATATAAGGTATTTTTGTATATACCTATTTTTTTACAAACAATTACATAAGCTAATGCAAAAATAAGCGATAAAAATGACCAAATAATTATACTTGTTTTTTTGTTTAATTCTTTCATTTGTTTCTCCATTTACAACTAGTTTTCTAATATTTTCCAACTACTAACTTTTTCAGGATACTCTTCAAAAGTCATTATTTCATTTTTGGTAGGATGAATAAAACTTAAATAATATGCCCAAAGAGCAAGTTGTTTTCCTCGACCTCTACTTCCATATTTTTGATCACCATATAAACTATGTCCTCTTGAACTAAACTGAACTCTAATTTGATGATGCCTTCCGGTATGTAAGTTTACTTTTACTAAAGAAAGGTTTATTTCTTCATTATATTTTACAACTTCATAATCTAAAATAGCTTCTTTAGAATTTTTCTCTTTACTTGATGATATTCTACTAGTATTTGTTTTTTCATTTTTTAGTATATAATCTTTAAAAGTCCCTTTACTTTCCTCCATTTTACCATCAACAATTGCTAAATACTTTTTATGTATTTGTTTATTTCTAACTTGCTCACTTAATCTACTTGCAGATTTAGATGTTCTAGCAAATACCATTATTCCTCCGTGTTGGTCTATCTAATCTATGTACAAGTCCTAAATAAACTTCTCCGCGGTTTATTATACTTTTCCTTTAAATAAGCTTTTATCATACTTAACATATCTTTATCACCTGTTTTATCTTCTTGTGATGGAACATTGACTGGCTTTTCAACAACTATTACTTGATTATCTTCATATATTATTTTCATTTCTTTTCTCCAAACACTATTTATTTTTAATTTTCCCATCTTCCATAAATTCCACAAGGTAAAATCAATTTTGAATCTTTCATCTTAAGTCCTATTTCTCCAGATGAAACTAAACCATTTTTCATTTTTAAATTTAGTATTAATATATTTTCCAAAACTTTAGATGAAATTCCTGTTGTATAAGAATTAATCAAAAAAAATAGTGGCTTTTCTGATAAAATTTTTCTAGATAATTCAACTAAATCTGCAATATTATTTTCAAATTGCCAAACTTCTCCATTTTTTCCTCTCCCGTATGAAGGTGGATCCATTATAATTGCATCATATTTATTACCTCTTCTTATCTCTCTTTGTACAAATTTAGTTACATCATCAATTAAAAAACGAATTGGTTTATCTCCTAGTCCTGAAGAAATAACATTTTCTTTTGCCCAATTATTCATACCTTTTGAACTATCAACATGTGTTACAATCCCTCCAGCAGATAAACATGCAACACTAGCTCCGCCAGTATATGCAAAAAGATTTAATACTTTTATTTGTCTTTTTGCATTTTTTATTTTTTCAATCATCCAATCCCAATTAACTGCTTGTTCTGGAAAAAGACCTGTATGTTTAAACCCCATTGGTTTAATATTAAAAGTTAATTTTTTATATTTAATCTGCCAATTTGGAGGAACTTTTTTTTGATACTCCCAACCTCCTCCACCTGAATTGCTTCTTATATATTTAGCATTTGCTTTATTCCATAGTTCAGGATGAGTTTTATTTTTCCATATAATTTGTGGATCAGGTCTAATTAGTAAAATATCACCCCATCTTTCTAATTTTTCCCCATTTGCCATATCTAAAATTTCATAATCTTTCCAATCTTCTGCTATATTCAATTTTAATATTTTCCTCTCTTATATATTATTTTTTTCTATATATAATCTAACTTCTTCAATTATATAATCAGGTGTTGAAGCTCCAGCTAAAATTCCTATTTTGTTAATTTCATTTAAACTTATTTTTCTTAAATCTTCTACTGTTTGAATCCAAAAAACTTTTTCCAATCCTTTTTTTGTAATCTCTACTAGTTTTTTTGTATTTGAACTATTCTTTCCACCAATAATAATCATTGCATCAACTTTATTTAAAAGTTCTTCACATTCTTTTTGTCTTAATTCAGTACTATTACATATTGTTTTGTCAATAGTTAATTCAGTATTTAAAAACTTTTCTTTAATTTTTTGTATAAAATAATCAAATTTTTGAGAATTATAAGTTGTTTGACTACAAACATAAACTTTATCTAAATTAGTTTTCTCATATTCTAAATATGCTTGTAAAATATCATTTTCTTCCTCTATAATATAATAGTTTTCTCCAGCAAATCCGGAAGTTCCAATTATTTCGGGATGCTTTCTTTCGCCAATAATAATAATAAAACTATCTTCCCTGGCTTTTTTAACTTTTTTATGAATAGTCTCAACAAAAATACAGGTAGTATCTATTATTTCTATTTTTCTCTCCAAAGCAATTAGGTATGTTTCTTCTCTTTCTCCATGAGCTCTAATAATCATTTTTGAACCACTTGGAATTTCATCAATTGAGTTTACAATTTTCAAACCATTTTTTTCTAAATTTTCAATTACTTGTTTATTATGTACAACTTCACCTAAACAATAAATATCTTTATAATTATATGTAGATTTTTCTGTTTTTTCAACTGCTTGTTTTACTCCTCCACAAAACCCAGCATAACGACCAACTATTACTTCCATACTTTATATTTTTAATTTCCTTTCATTATTTTTTTAATCTGTTTTTATTATATCATTCCATAAAATATGTTTAAATATATTTTTAAAAAACTTGTTACAATTCAACTCTTCCATGGTTAAAAGTCATAATCTCTTATAAATATTTCTTAGATCACTGTATAATAAATTTTATGAAAAAAGTTCAAGACTTGTCCTTGGATTGTGAATTGTAACTATCCAAAACTAATTACAGATAAAAAGTAAAAGCTTAATCCTATTAAGATTATAAAACTAAAGCATGTCCAAAAAACTAATAATTTAAATAAAATACTTTTCATATAAATCTCCTTTTAAAAAATACTCTATCTAAATATTATTATTATATAGACCAATATATTACTTTTTTTCATCTACTATATTTTTTATTTTTCGACTATTTTAAATTATAGTTCTTCTTTTATTTTTTTTGCTAATTCTATATTAATTCCTTTAACCATTGATATTTCTTCAATAGAAGCTTCTTTTATTTTTTTTACACTTCCAAATTTTTTAAGAAGCAAAGTCCTCTTCTT
This sequence comes from Clostridia bacterium, assembly GCA_017530505.1. Lineage (GTDB taxonomy): Bacteria > Bacillota > Clostridia > TANB77 > CAG-508 > Scatovivens. Next base: position 39,480 of record JAFXMI010000022.1, read on the forward strand.
TTTACCTATTCCAACAATATTATCTAATTTTGATTTTGTCATTTCACTATCTCTAACTTTTCTATGGTATTCAATTGCAACATTATGAACCTCATCTTGTAAATTTTTTATAAAATTAAATAAATTTTCTGAAATTTCATATTCTTTACGATGTTCATTTATTAATGCACGAGTTGAATGATGTTCATCTTTTATCATTCCATAAACTGGAATATCAACTCCACTCTCTTTTAGAGCTTGTTTAATTGCTTTAATTTGAGTTATACCTCCATCTGCTAATATAAGGTCAGGAAACTCTCCAAAACCACCTTTAGGATTTTCTAGAGAATGTTTAATTCTACGTGAAATTACTTCGCTCATACACCTAGGATCATCTTGACTAAAAACTGTTTTTATTTTAAAACGCCTAGATAAATTTCTTTTAACTTCTCCATTTTTTGCAACACACATTCCCGCAACAATATAGTTTCCTAAAATATTAGAAATGTCAAAGCTTTCTATTTTAATAGGTGGTTTTTCTAGATTTAATACTTGCTGTAACTCTTTTAAGATTTCTGTTTTATCTTTTAGTCTGTTTTCCAATGTAATTTTTGAATTAAGTTCAGCCATTTCTACAAAACGAAGTTTTTCTCCTTTTTGTGGGCTTTTAAGCTCAACCTTTCTTTTGGCCATTTTAGAAAGCCATTTTTCAATTGATAATTTGTCTTCAAGTTCATATCTAAGCATTATTTTATTTGGTAAATCAATTCTTTCCATATAATACTGCTTAATAAAACCAGAAGCGATTTCTTCTTCATCCATATCTTTAAGTTCATTAAAATAATAATGTTCTCTTCCTATCATTTTACTTGAACGCACAAAAAATATTTCGATACAGCAAGATACTTCATTTTTAAATAATCCAATAACATCAATACTATTTTCAGATATATTTGATATCTTTTGTTTTTCAGTAACACGCTCTATTGCTTGAATTCTATCCCTAACTATTGCTGCTTTTTCAAAATCCATTTTATTAGACAATTCAATCATTTCTTTATTAAGTTCAGAAATAATCTGTTCAACTTTTCCTTCTAAAAGCTTAATAATTTGATTAATTTGTTTTTTGTATTCTTCTATAGAAACGTATCTCATACATGGAGCTAAACACTTTTTTATATGATAATTCAAACACGCTCTATCCTTACTTTTTAAATTTTTACATTGTCTAATTTGAAATTTTTCTTTAATAAAGTTAATCATTTCTTTACAACTAGAACTACTTGGATATGGTCCAAAATATTTTGAACCATCATTTATTACTTGTCTTGTCATAGATACCATTGGATAATCAGATTTAATATCTATTTTTATATATGGATATGTCTTATCATCTTTTAATAAAACATTAAATTTGGGTCTATACTTTTTAATTAAATTACATTCTAAAATTAAAGCTTCATCTTCACTTCCAACAACTATATATTCAAAATGGTCTACTAATGAGACCATTTTTTCAATTCTTGCTGTTTTATTATTTTTTCTAAAATACTGTCTAACTCTGTTTTTAAGTATAACAGCTTTTCCAACATATATTACATTATCATATCTATCACGCATCAAATAAACACCTGGTTTATTAGGTAGTTTCTTAAGTTCCTCTTCTATATCAAACATATATTATTCCTCTAAATAACCAATATAAGGTATATTTCTACCTTGTTCATCAACATCAAATCCATAGCCAACTACAAATTTATCTGGTATTTCAAAACACTTATAATCCAACTTAACTTCAACTTTTCTTCTTTCAAATTTATCTGCAAGAACAGCAATTTTTAAAGATTTAGGATTTTTGCTAGATAAATAATCTTTTAAGTAACTAAGTGTCTTACCAGTATCAATAATATCTTCAACAACTAAAACATTTTTTCCTTCTATATCATGATCTAAATCTTTTTTTATTATTAATTCACCTGTAGACTCTGTACCTGAATAACTAGATATCTGCATAACTTCTAACTGTATTGGTGTTTTCATCTTCTTAACTAAATCAACAGTGAAAAATATAGCTCCTTTTAATATTGATATTACTACAATATCTTCTCCATTATAATCTCTATCAATTTGTTGAGCAATTTCCATAATTCTTTTTTGAATTTTTTCTTCTTCAATTAAGACTGGTAATTTTTTTAATTTATCTATCATAAAAAGTTCCTCCAAATATACCAAAATTGTATTTATTATATCACATTAGTTCTAAATTTTACAATAATTAGTTTCCTTTTATGTAAAAATAAATTATTATCGCAATTTCAGATATTAAAATAGTAGGTAGTCCAATTGTAAATTTAAGCTTTTTGGTTTTATGCCTAAACATATACATTCCAAAAATTGTTCCTATTCCGTCCCCCTAAAAGTGTAATTATAAAAATCGTTTTTTCTGGTATTCTCCAATACGCCCTTTCAGCTTTATATTTATCTAATGCCATTGCTCCAAACCCAACACAATTTATTAATAGTAAATATAAAAATACATAAGATATTTCAATAAATCCAAAAATCATTTTTTCCCTCAATTTAATATAAATCAATATTATTAAAAATTAAATAAACTCATTTGATTAGACTTTGACATTCCCTTTAATAAGCCTGCTTTTTGTAAAATTTCTATTGCAACTTTTCCAATTTTAGAACGTTCTTTTAAATCATCTATACATTCAAATTCACCATCTAATCTTGCATTATAAATATTTTCAGCATCAATAGGTCCTAAACCTGAAATAGAATTTAAAGGTGGTCTAATCCCTTCTTCTTCAACAATAAAATTTGTATGATGTGATTTATATAAATCTATATCTAAAAATTTATATCCCCTTTCATACATTTCTAAAACAAGTTCTAAAACTGGATACATTTCCTTATCTTTATTTGTAGCATCATTTCCAGCTTCATCAATTTCCTTCATTTTCGATTTTACTCTATCCCTTCCAAAACACATTATATCGCTGTCAAATTGCTTTGCTCTAATTGAAAAATATGTAGCGTAGTAAGCTAGTGGAATATGTACTTTAAACCATGCAATTCTAAAGGCCATTGTAACATAAGCTGCTGCATGAGCTTTAGGAAACATATACTTTATTTTTTTACAAGATTGTATATACCAATCTGGTACATCATGTTCCTTCATAATAGTTTCTTGTTCTGAAGTTAGTCCTTTTCCTTTACGAACATTTTCCATTATTTTAAAAGCTGGATTTGGTTCTAGTCCTCTTTTTATTAAATATATCATGATATCATCACGACAGCAAATTGCCTCTTTTAAAGTTACTGTTCCCTGTTTTATTAATTCTTGAGCATTATTAAGCCAAACGTCTGTACCGTGTGATAATCCAGAAATACTAATTAATTCATCAAAAGTTGTAGGCTTAGTTTCTTCCAACATGCCTCGTACAAATTTTGTACCAAATTCAGGTACTCCTATACTTCCAACTTCTGAATTAATCTGTTCTTTAGTAATACCAAGAGCTTTAGTTGAACTAAAAATACTCATAGTTTCTTTATCATCTAGAGGAATTTTGGTTGGATCTACCCCAGTAATATCTTGTAACATTCTTATCATTGTTGGATCATCATGACCTAACATATCAAGCTTTAATAAATTTTGGTCTATAGAGTGATAGTCGAAATGTGTTGTAATAATATCTGAATTTGGATCATCTGCTGGGTGTTGAACAGGACAGAATTCATATATTTCTCTTCCTTTTGGAACAACAATAATTCCACCCGGATGTTGCCCTGTTGTTCTTTTTACGCCAGTACAACCAATTGCTAGCCTAGATATTTCTGCACTACTTACATTGATATTTCTATCATCATAATACCCTTTTACATATCCATAGGCTGTCTTATCTGCGATAGTACCAACTGTTCCTGCTTTAAAACATGTCCCTTTTCCAAAAATAACTTCTGCGTATTTATGAGCTTTTGCCTGATATTCACCTGAAAAATTAAGATCTATATCAGGCTCCTTATCTCCATTAAAACCAAGGAAAGTTTCAAAGGGAATATCCATCCCATCTTTATCTAATTTATTTCCACATTTTGGACAATTTTTATCTGGTAAATCAAACCCATTTTTTACACCATATTCAGAAAAATCTGAATATTTACAATTAGGACATCTATAGTGTGGTTTTAACGAATTAACTTCAGTTATTCCAGTCATATTTGCAACAAATGAAGAACCAACTGAACCTCTTGATCCAACCAAATATCCGTCCTCATTTGATTTCCATACTAGTTTTTGAGCTATAATATACATAACTGAAAAACCATTTTTTATTATAGAATCTAGCTCTTTTGAAAGTCTTGTTTCAACAATTTTTGGAAGTTCTTCTCCATATAATTCGTGTGCTTTACTATAAGCAATATCTTTAATAGTTTGCTCACATCCAGGAATATATGGTGGACATTTTTCACTTGAAATTGGTGAAATTTTTTCACACCATTCTGAAACAATATTGGAATTTTTAACAACAACCTCAAATGCTTTTTCTTCGCCTAAAAATTTAAATTCTTCAAGCATTTCTTCTGTTGTTCTTAAAAATAGAGGAGCTTGCATATCTGCTTCATCTATTTTTTGTCCTGCTTGTAGTATTCTTCTATATATCTCATCTTGAGGATCTAAAAAATGTACATCACACGTTGCCACAACCTTTTTATTTATTCTTTCTCCAACAGAAACAATTTTCCTAACAATTTCTCTTAAATCTTCTTCACTTTGTACAATTCCTTCTCTAATTAAGTGTTCATTATTTTTAATTGGTTGAATTTCCAAATAATCATAAAACTCTGCAATTTCATCAATCTCTTCTTCTGATTTTCCATTTAAAATTGCTTTATATAGTTCTCCTGCCTCACAAGCACTACCTAAAATTAATCCTTCTCTATATTTTAAAAATAAACTTTTTAAAATTCTAGGTTTTCCTCTATACATATAATTAAGATTTGAAATAGAAATTAATTTATATAAATTTCTAAGTCCAATATAATTTTTTGCAAAGATTATAGCATGATAAGATGGAAGTTTTTTAAAATCTGTTTCAAATTTATTGTCAAAATCATAAATATATTTACAACCAACTTTTTTGGCCTTATCTACCATTACTTTGTATACTTCTACTAAGGTTTTAACATCATCTAATGCACGGTGAGCAACCTCTACAACAATTCCTAAATTTTCTGCAATAATTCCTAGTTTGTATTTTTTAAATTCAGGAAATATAGATTTTGCTAACCTTAAAGTATCTATGTAAGTATAATTAAACTCATATCCATATTTCTTAAAATTATGTTTTAAAAAACTTGTATCAAAATCAGCATTATGAGCTACAAGAACAGAATCTCCTAAAAATTCTATCAATTTAGGTAATACCTTATCAATTGTTTCTGCATCTTTTACCATTTCATTTGTTATATTTGTAATTTCTGTAACTCTCTTTGGAATTGGTATTTCTGGATTTACAAAACATTCAAATGAGTCAATTATATTACCATCTTTATATTTTATTACACCAATTTCTGTAATTCTATCTGCTATATATGAAAATCCTGTTGTTTCTAAATCTAATACACAATATTCAGTATCGTCTATTGTTTGTCCTTTATCATTAAAAATACATGAATCTTTATCAGGAACAAAATATGATTCAACCCCATATAAAACTTTTAAATCACTACCAGTTTTTTGTAAAAATTTATAAGCTTCTGGAAAGCTTTGTACAACACCATGATCTGTAATGGCAATAGATTTCCAGCCCCATTTAATTGCTCTTTTTAATAATTCTGTTGTAGATGTAACAGCATCCAATTGACTCATTTGAGTGTGAATATGAAGTTCTGTTCTTTTTTCTTCTGCATTATCAATTCTTTTTTCTTTTTGCAAACCTTCTGTTTCTATAATCCTATTAACCATAACTGTTATTTCTTTATCATATTCATTAAAAGAAGCTATACCGATCTACCCTTAGAGCTTTTGCAGATTTAATTCTATTTATAATTTCATTTGCAATATTACTTAAAAAAAATCCAACACAAGTTATTGTACTTGTTCCATCAAATACAGAAAATTTAGTTAATATTTTTTCCTTTTTTCCCTCTTTATGGATTTCTCTAGTTAAAATTTCTCCTATTAGTTCTCCGTCTATACAAACATTATTGGTATTATTATTTATGTCTTTAATTTTAATCGGATCTCCTTCAATAGCCAAATTTCTTCCATAAATTAAAGGTGACTTCCCTTCAGGTGCAACTTGTTCTATATTTGGAAGCTTTGCGATTCTTTCTTCTAATTCAGCTTTTTTTTGTTGCTCCTCTAATATCTTTTTATTTTTTGCCTCCTGCTTTATTCTCTCTAATTCTATTTGAGCCTGTTTTTGCATTTCTTTTATTAAATGACGTTCTTCTTCTTTTTTCCTTTTTTCCATCATTTCATCATAATTATCATCAAGAACTTCTATAAATTTTACATTATACTTCCTATTATATAAATTTTCAAATAAATGCTCTAGCCCCTTATCAATTTTTTTTGCAATTAAAAAATTAGCTCCTTTCAAGCTAAGTTTAACTATTATTTCTAACTCTTGAATTTCAAGCGAACTTTCCTTTAAAATTGATTTTGTACCTTGCTCTTTTTTTGCAACATAGTTAATAATATTTTCCCAATCCTGCTTAATAGTTTCTTCTATTTCGATATTACCATAATTAATACTAATAATAGCTTTTGAAATATTAAATCTATCTACTAAATAATTCTCAAAATCTACAATATCAGTTATTTTAACTTGCTTTTCCGAAGCTATATTTAATTGTAATTTATTTACTTTTTTATATAAATTAATATCTTCAATTTTTGCATCTATTATATTGTTTTGTTTATTATAATCTCCAAATACTTCTTTTATATATTTTTGCATTAATTTTCCCTCTTTGATATTATAATATCACATATTTTATCCCAAGTTTCATTAAAATTTGGTACGTTTTTTATTTCAAAGCCATTCATTATATATGAACCTTTTTTAGGTCTAAATTGTACATCAGCCAAATGAAATTTCTTTTGAAAAAAATTTTGATAATACTTTACATCATCAATGTTTGAATAATCTAATGATTTTATATTATCTTTATATTTCCAAACAACTCTTTTATCATAAAAAGTACAAGTAGTTTTTATTGCTTTATTTTTATTATAAGCTAGTACAGAATAGAAAATAATCATAATTAGAAAAATAGCTAAAAAAGTATAAAGATATAATTTTTGAGCTAATAAACTAAAAACAATAATTAACGCAAGCACATAATAATCTCCATATCTAGTAAGTTGATAAAAAGGTATATACTTTCTATGAAGTCTTAAAAGCACATTTTTATTATTTTTAATATCAGATTTTATTTCTTCATCTTTAACATATTGAGCATAACATTTCTTACAAATATTACCTTCTTTTTTTAGTTCAGCACCACAAATTTCACATTTCATTAGTTCATTTCCTTTCTTTTGTTTAATTTAAGACCATAAACAGTATAAGAAAACACTTTTTTAAATTAAAATAGTATAGATTTTCTGTTGCTTATAATATTCTAATTAAATCCTTATAAGAAATAAATATTGACAGTAAGATTAAAAGTGTAAAGCCAATCATTTGTATTTGTAATTCAATTTTTTCATTTAAAGGTTTTCTTCTAAATCCCTCGATAATTAATAATAATAATCTACCACCATCTAATGCAGGAATAGGAAGTAAATTCGTAATTCCAAGTGACAATGAAATCATACACATTAAATAAACAAAATCATATATTCCATTTGTTTCAACTACCATCTCAGTAATACCAATTGGTCCAGTCATTTGATCAATACTAATTCCACCCATAAAAATACCTTTTATGTTATTAACAAGGTCCTGAGCAAAATATAATGTATTCCAAAATGCATAATAATTATTATTAATAAAATTATTTTCAGCAATTTCTAAATATATACCTAATACGTATGTTTTATTTATATTAGGCTCAATTTCAAAATTTAAGGTTTCAATATTTCTTTTTACTTCAAGTTTTATTTTATTCTCATTAGAAGAATTAATTGCATCAAAAATCTCAGTATATTCCTTTATTTCAGTATTATTAATCTTTGTAATTATATCTCCGATTTGAAGTCCTGTAAGTTTAGCAGAAGTACCATCTTCAATATACCTTATTTTAGGAATTGAAGATGAACCTGAAAAATATATTCCTAAGCTTTTAGTTTCGATAACATTTGGCTTAACAGTTTTTTCTAATATATTTTCTCCTCTTTTAACTTTAATTAAAATATCGTTTCCAGATGATTTTGCTATCTCTCTATCTAAATCTGTTTTAGTTTTAATTTTCTTACCATTTAATTCAATTATTTTATCTCCTTTTTGTAGTTCTTTAGAAACAATATTACTATATTCTGGAACAAAATCCTTGATTATTGTTGTTAAATTAACATTAGAAATACTCATTAAAATAAAGTAAACTACTAACCCAAAAATTATATTAACTATTGGTCCTGCAAGTACTATTGCAATTCTCCTACCAATACTAGCTTGGCTAAAAGAACCTTCCTCTTCACTTCTTTCTTCCTCACCAAGCATACTAACATATCCACCAAGAGGTATTAATCTAATTGAATATTTAGTTTCTTTTCCATTCCATGAATATAGCTTTGGACCAAAACCAATAGAAAATTCTTTTACAAATATTTTGCAAGCTTTTGCTATTAAAAAATGCCCACCTTCATGGATAAATATTAAAAAACCTAATAAAAAAATTACTTTCAAAGCACCAATAATAAAACTCAATTTTCCCTCCTAAACTTTTTATACAACAAAGTTACTTAAATAAAGAATTAGATATGCAAAAGGTGCAATAAATATAACTGAATCTATTCTGTCTAACATACCACCATGACCTGGAAATAAATTGCTATAATCCTTCACATCAAAATATCTTTTAACAACACTTGCTGAAAAATCACCAAGCTGTCCTATTACACTTAAAGTAATTAAAAAAATAGTTGCAAAATAATAAGGCACTGTAGTTCCAAGATTTTTATTTATACAAAAAGTAAATATTAGACCACCAATTAATGATCCTAAAATTCCACTTATACATCCTTCAATTGTCTTATTAGGACTTACTTTACTAAATTTATGTTTTCCAAAATTCTTACCAATAAAATATGCAACCGTATCTGAACCCCACGAAGCAAACAATAAATACCAAATTGCTGTTTTTCCAGTTAAATTCCATGAAAAAGTTTCTGACCCATATATTAAAACAAAAAATAGATTAAAACCAACTATATATAAATATCCAAATAGTGAAAAACTAATATCTTTAAAATTTATTTTCATATCAGTAAATATTGTATGTAAAAATAGTATAAAAATAAGTAATGGATAGCCTATTACAATAGTTTTTAAAATAAAGTTTTGATTAAATATATGTACTATAGCAATTAGCAGACATGAAAAATATCCTAACCATGAAATAATTTTAATATCTTTTTTCTTTGCGCAGTTGCTATATTCATAAATAGCTATCATAGCAACAATTGACATTCCAATATCTATTGCATATTTATTAGCAAATATAAGAATTGTTAAAACAATAGGAAATCCAATTATTCCAGTTAATAGTCTCTTTAAACTCATATTTTATATTCCTATTCTTTTTTAATTTGCGCCAAATCTTCTATTTCTTTTTTTAAATTCTTCAATTGCATAATCTATATCCTTCTCATCAAAATCTGGCCAATACTTATTCATAAATATAAGTTCTGAATATGATGATTGCCATAATAAAAATCCACTTAGCCTTAATTCTCCACCTACTCTTATTAATAAATCTGGATCTGGTATATCATATGTATAAATCTCTTTTGAAATAAAATCTTCTGTTATATCATTAATAGTTATTTCTTCTCGCTTAATTTTCTCTGCAATTTTTCTAGTAGCTTTAACAATTTCATCTCTTCCACCATAATTAATTGCAAGATTTAGGCTAACTCCAGTATTATCTCTAGTTTTTGCCTCAATTTTATTTATACTATCTTGTAAATCCTTTGATAATCGTGAAATGTCACCTAAAACCCTTACTCTAATATTTTCAGAATTGGCTTTATTCAAACTTTCATCTAGATATTGTCTAAATAAAAACATTAAAGCAGAAATTTCTTCTTCACTTCTTTTCCAATTCTCGGTTGAAAAAGCATAAACTGTAAGGTATTTTAATCCAATTTTATTAACATATCTAACAATTTTTTTTAGAGTTTCAGCTCCGCTTTTATGTCCTAAAGGAATTGTCATTTTATGTTCTCTAGCCCACCTTCTATTTCCATCCATTATAATAGCAATATGGTTTGGCATATTTTCGTTATTCATATGAACTCACTTCACTTTCTTTATAATAAAAACTTTTCACACACATATACTTCTTACTTATAAATCTTATATAATATTATAAAAAATAAATTGGTATTTTTAAATTATTTTAAATAAATTATTTTAAAAAAATACTATTATTAAATAATTAAAAATAAATTTCTATTATTTAAAAAAATTTACTACTAATATTAAATAATATTCTATAACTAAATACTCATAATTTCTTTTTCTTTATTATCTAACATTTTATCTATTTCAGCAACATATTTATCTGTTAATTTTTGAATATTATCTTCTCCTCTAGTTTTCTCGTCTTCAGTAATTTCAGAATTTTTTTGCTTTGCTTTTAAATCTTCCATTCCGTCTCTTCTAATTGAACGAATACTAACTTTGGCATCTTCAGCCATTTTTCTAATATCTTTTACTAATTCTTTTCTTCTTTCTTCCGTAAGTTCTGGAAAATTAAGTCTAATTACTTTTCCATCATTATTTGGGTTTAATCCAATATCAGAAGCTAAAATAGCTTTTTCTATATCTTTTAAAATACTAGCATCCCAAGGTTGAATAACAATCATTCTAGCTTCTGGAACCGAAATTCCAGCAATTTGATTAATTGGAGTTGAAACACCATAATAATCAACTGTAATTTTGTTTAATATTGCTGGATTAGCTCTTCCAGCTCTAACTTCAGATAGATTTTCTTGATATACGCTTATTGATTTAAGCATTCTTTCTTCTAAATCTTCCATTTTTTTTATCCTTTCTCTTAATAAAATTATTTAACTATTGTTCCAATACGCTCTCCTTTAACAGCTTTTACAATGTTTTCAGGTTCACTAATTGCAAAAACTAAAAGTGGCATATGATTATCTCTACAAAGAGATGTAGCAGTAGAATCCATTACTTTTAAATCTTTATTTAATATATCTATATAACTAATTTCATTATATTTTTCAGCAGAACTATCTAATTTAGGATCAGCTGAATACACACCATCAATAGTTTTTGCAAGAAGAATAACTTCTGATTCTGTTTCAATTGCTCTTAAAGCAGCTGCTGTATCCGTTGAAAAATAAGGGTGCCCTGTACCACAAGCAAATATTACAACTCTTCCTCTTTGTAAATGTTTTATTGCTTTTCTTTTTATATATGGTTCAGCAATCTCTCTCATTTCTATTGCGGTTTGTACTCTAGTTTGAATACCTTTAGTTTCTAAGGTATCTTGAAGAGCTAAAGCATTCATTGTAGTAGCAAGCATTCCCATATAATCTGCTGCAGCTCTATCCATCATTTTTCCATTTCTAGGACCTCTCCAAAAATTTCCTCCACCTACAACTATAGATACTTCAACACCCATTTCTACAATTTCTTTTACTTTGTCACAAATACTATTAATAATATCAGGATTAATTCCATGAATATCCTCTCCAGCCAAAGCTTCTCCGCTTAATTTTAATAAAACTCTCTTATATGCTAACATTTTTATACTCCTTGTTCTTTCATATATTTAGTATATTTTTTAAGCAATTTATAATAAAAATAATATTATTTATAATACCATAAAAAGTTTTTTTTATCAATACATTTTTTCCTTTACATCGAATCTAATTCTAATTGTTCATAATATGGATTTGATCCTCTAGCAGAACCTTGATTTACCTGTTTACCAACTGCGTGACTTGTTTCCATAGTTGACATTTCTTCTGTATTAATAACATTTTTCCATTTAAAATTATGTGGGAAGTTTACCCATTCATTATTTAACATTATACTCATTTATTATAATTATCCCTTTAATCTATATTTTCAAATACCTTTTATATTATATTTTTCCATTATTAATATCTTGAATTAGTTGCTCTTTGAATTCTATTGGAATTAGATTAATATTATTAATTTTTTCAGGATCAATTAATTCAGGAATAAAATTTCCTCGATGTACATATTTAGGATCTCCTGAAAATTCTGGTCCTTCTCCTGTACCAAAATTACCTGATATATATTCACACAGAAATACATATTCATCTTGCGTTTTATTAACTTCCTTATAATACAATTCTTTTTTAGCCTTTACAACTATTCCCAATTCTTCTTTTAGTTCCCTTTCAGTTGTATCAAACATAGACTCTTCACCCTCTAATCCACCTCCAGGAAAAACATAGTATTCACCATAAGGTTTACTTGGATCATCTATACTTTTTTTAACATTAGTTCTATGCATTAATGCAATTTTCCCATCAATTTTAACCAATCCTGCACAACGTATTCTTTTTAATTCCATATTACCCTCTTAATTAGTTTTTAATATACACAAATACGAGGCACATAACTTCTCTAAAATAGAGTATGTAAAATGTGCCTCATCTACATCTTATTTTTTAATTGATAAAATTTTTAATTTTATAACTCCAACAGGTGCTTGAACTTCAACTACATTTCTAACTTTTTTACCAAGAAGCGCTGATCCAATTGGTGATTCATTAGAAATCTTATTGTTAGCTAAATCAACCTCAGTAGAGCCAACTATTGTATATTCAATATCTTCATCAAATTCCATATCATGTACTTTTACAATATTTCCAACTTGTACAATTTCAGTATCAATTTCAGATTCATCAATTATTTTAGCATATTTGATTTTCATTTCTATTTCAGCAATTTTAGCTTCATTTTGTGCTTGTGCGTTTTTAGCCTCATCGTATTCAGAGTTTTCAGATAAATCTCCAAATCCAAGAGCTACTTTAATTCTTTCTGCTATTTCATTTCTTTTATTAGTTTTTAAGTCTTCTAATTGGGCTTCTAAATTATCATATCCCTCTTGTGTTAATAAAAATTCTTTTTCTGCCATATTTTCTGCCATAAAAATAAACTCCTTCCATTTGAAAAATTTAATAATATAATAATTTTTTTTTTCTTATTTGTCAAGTATTATTTTGCAAACTCTGTTTTTCTTATAATGCCTTTTTGTCCAATTAAATTTTCTATACTTATATTATCCTTTTTTATCTGATTTAAAATATTTTTAGGACTAGTATTTTTATATAAATAACTTTCATATAGTATTTCTTTTCTGAAGCTATCACAATTTAATTCATCACTTAAATACTTATTTGGAATAACAACACTATAGTCTAATACATTAATTCCATCAAACCCCTTAAAATTTATATTTACGTTTTTTCCAATATTTATAATTGTTGCACGTCTAGGGATAACAAACTTGTTTATCTCTTCTTCCTGAAAATCAATATTAATAATTATATTGCTTTTAGTTAGACTCTTTTTAAAATTATTTGTAATATTTAAAATTATTCCATTTTCTTTATATAACTTTTCTGATAAATGATTAATTCTATTAATAGAGTTTGTTACGACATTAACACATCTAACCATTTTAGCAGTTTCTTCAATATTATCAATATCTAATTCTGAAACTTTATTTATTAAAAACGAGATTTCTAATTCATGCGAATTTAATTCTTGTAAATTAGCAATATATTTTATATAGTTTAAAATTAAATACTTATAAAGCCATTTCCCATTTAATATATTTATATTTGATTTTTCAAAAAAATTACACCTTTCTATTTCTTTTGAAATACAAATTGTTTTTATATTATATACTTTAAAAAAATTTAATAAATTTCTTTTAACAGTTTGGCTTGTACATGGTAAAAGAATTAATTCACCATTTGAAATCTTTTTAATAAAAAACTTTCCAAAAATTGCTTTTACTTTAAAAACAATTTTTTTAATCCAATTTGGAAGATTTGAATTATTTTTAAAAACCTCTTTATAATCTTTTGTATATTTTATATAAATCAATAAAACCACCTCTTTTATATATATGAGAAAGTTTATATTTTTAGAACAGTTTTAACTTTTTAGTAGGTAAACCAAAGTCCTTCTTTTTTTAATTCTGTAATTTTTTTATTATGTTCATCATTGGATTTTGTAAAATAAACTTTGCCAGTTTTGTCTGCAACAAAATAAAGTGCTTCTGTATTTGAAGGATTTAATGTTGCCTCTATAGCATTTCTACTAGGATTGCATATTGGACCAACTGGTAGTTTACCAATCATATCTGGTCCTCTTGTATTATATGGATTATATGTATTAATTTGTTCTTTCGTTAAATTACTATCAGCCATATTTACCTTAAACGCATAATATGCTGTAACATCACTCCCTAAGCTCATATTTTGAGCTATTCTATTTAAAAAAACTCCAACAATTTCTTTTCTATCTTCCAATGATTTTCCTTCTAATTCTGTCATAGAAGCTAAAGTTAAAGTTTGATGATATGTATATTTAAACTCCTCTTTTTTAGTAGTTAAATATTTATCCATATAATTTAAAATTACATTAAAAATTGTTTTTACTGAAACATCTTCATTTTCAAATGTATATGTGTCTGGTAATAAATATCCTTCCAAAGGATAGTAAATTCTATCATCATTTATTATTTCTTCTAAGAACCAATATTTTTCTATTAATGAATTAATATATTCTTCGTCTTTTAATAAATTGTAAACATCTTCCTCTTTATTGTTTGTTTTTTTTGCAATTTCTTTTGCATACCAATTAATATTTTTCCCTTCAATAAAAGTAATTGTTACTTCATCTGGTGCAACATCACCATTTGCAATATGTTCTGCTATAATTATTGCACTATCTCCAGGAATAAGTTCATACTTACCTGCTTGAAGATTTGTAATACTATTTAATTTACAATATATTTTAAATGCTAAAGCACTTTTTATTATTTCATTTTCTTCCAATAATTTCGCTATTCCTGATACACCTATCCCCTCTTTAATTTCTACTCTAATTCCGTCTTTAGAAGAATTTAATGGCTTTAAACTAGTATTGTACCATACAAAAATTCCGTACAATAACTATAATTAAAAATATTATTAAAATCATTAATACTAATCCAACTTTTTTTCCTATACTCATCCTTTTATTATCCTTTTATTATCCTTTTATTTAATTATAATATCAACAATATCTTTTAATTTTTCTGTATCAATATTTTTGTTAGTTGTTATAGCAACTTTTAATCCTAATTCTTTTAGCTTAGGAGCAAGTTCAATAATAAATCTATTAAAACTATTTACATCATCAATTTTCTCAAAGTTAATATTAACTCCCTGAAATTCATATTCAACTAAAATATAATACAAATCATTTATTACTTTATTCCTATCTGTATATGTTCTTAAACTATTAGAAACCTCACTGTTATTTGAGAGAGTAGCCCAAACTTCAATATTATTTTCTTTAACCCAATTCATATATTTTATATAATCTTCTGTTTTACTTTTAGTTTTATCTAAAATTTGTACACCATTTTCTCCTATATCCACATAAAAAAATGTAGGTATTACAACATTTAATTCTTCTTTGACAATTTCTACTTTTGAATAATCTTTGTTTAAATCGGAAGAATTTTTTAAAATATTAGCTTCTATTTTTTGATTTTCCCAATTGTCTCTAATTTTTTCAACACTAGATAATTTACTTTTTTTAACATACCCTATACTACCATTAATTGATCTAACTTTATAATATTTTCCTATTTCTTCAATTACAATTAAGTTTTCTCCTTCTTCTATTTTTTCATCTTTTTTAGAAAACAATATCGGTTTATTTTTTAATTTGAATTTCTTTAATGCAGTAGCTATTTTTTTTTCTTTAGAAGTTGAATCAGCAATAAATATATTGTTTTCTCCGAGAATAAGAAAATTCTAAATCATAAACAATTCCCATTTCTGATAATGGTAAATAAACAACTTTGTTTTTTTCAATCATCTGACTTTTTAATTCAACATTACTATCATTTACTAACATAAAATTTTCTCCGACTTTTAATAATGCAATATGTTTATTATATGTAGTAATTAATTCTTTTTCCGCTTCATTATAATAAAGTGTTTTATCAAAAATATTTGTAATATCATCTTTAGATATATAAATAGTTCCATTATCGTCTAAAAATATTTCCTGCTTTAAATCGACAAACTCATTATTTAATAAAAAAGATAATTTATTATTATTATTTTCTTTTGATAATACTATAAGTATTAAAATTAAAATAAATAAAACTAATCCTATAACAAAAAAAGTTCTCCTTCTAGCATATTTATCCTTAAATCCAAAAAGCTTAACTTTATTTTTTACTTTTCTCATTAAATTCTCCAAAATATTAAAATTATATATTTATTTTAATATCATAAAATATAAATAAAGTAAAGATATATAAAAAATTTTTGTTAAACCCCTTTTATTTTTTTCTCAATTATAGTATAATTAAATGGTAGATTATATTTTAAGTTATATACTTAAGGAATAGGAGGAAAACATGTGGAAATTTTGGTTAATTCTTTCTGGTTTCTTTCTCATAATAGAAATTATTAGTGTAGGCTTTTTAATTTTTTGGTTTTCAATTGGAGCATTAATTGCTATGATTATAAGCCTATTTATTTCTAATGTTATTGTTCAAGCTACAGTATTTTTGATTTCTTCAATAATACTACTTTTTACTACAAGGTCTTTTGTACAAAAAGTTATGGGAACAAATAAAGAAGTTAAAACTAATGCATATTCTGTTGAGGGAAAAATAGGAAAAGTTATAGAAGAAATTAATCCATTAGATGCCAAAGGACAAGTAAGAGTTGATGGAGAACTATGGTCTGCAATCTCTTATAATAACCTACCAATTTCTAAGGATACAGATGTAATCATTGAAAAAATAAATGGAGTAAAATTAATTGTTAAGCCATTAAATTAGGAGGGAAAAATGTTAGGAATATTTTTTGTACTTTTTGTTATTATTGTTTTTGTTGCATATAAAACAATAAAAATAGTTAGACAATCTGAAGTTTACATTATTGAAAGATTAGGAAGATTCCATAAGGTAGCTGATGCTGGACTTACTATTATAGTACCTTTTATTGATACAGTTAGATCAGTTGTTAGCTTAAAACAACAAACCATGGATATTCCACCACAAAGCGTTATTACAACAGATAACGTTACAATTACTATAGATACTGTTGTATTCTATAAGATTACAGATCCTGCAAAAGCAGTTTATGAAATTCAAAGTTTAAAAAAAGGTATCGAATATTTAGCTATTACAACAATTCGTGATATTGTTGGTAAAATGGAATTAGATGAGACTTTTAGTTCTAGAGATATTATTAATACAAAATTAAGAACAGTACTTGATGAAGCTACCGACGTATGGGGATGTAAAATTGATAGAGTTGAAATAAAAGATATTACACCTCCAGCAGATATTCGTGATACAATGGAAAAGCAAATGAATGCTGAAAGAAATAAGAGAGCTTTAATTCTTCAAGCAGAAGGAGAAAGACAATCTGCAATTACTCTTGCTGAAGGTAGAAAAGAAGCTGCTATTTTGGATGCTGAAGCAGATAAAGAATCTCGTATGAGAAGAGCATCTGGTGAGGCCGCTGCTATTAAAGAAGTTGCTGAAGCTAAAGCAAAAGAAATTCAAATGGTATATGATGCAATTAAAAAATCTGATCCAGATGAAAAACTAGTTCAATTAAAATCTTTAGAAGCATTACAAGAAGTTGCTAAAGGTGAAGCTAATAAAGTCTTTATTCCATTTGAAGCTACATCAGCTTTAAGCTCTTTAGGTGCTATAAAAGAAGTTTTAAAAGAAGACAAAAAAAATAAATAATCTAATAAGTATATAGCAAAAATGTTAATATATTATTTATTAAAAAATTTTTGTCTGATATTTAGTATAAAGAACAAAAGAGGCACATTTAAAATACTCTATCATTTTTGAAAAGTTATGTGCCTCGTCTTTGTTCGCCCGCGAAAAATTCTTTAGAATTTTTCTGTGGAAATTTGGCGAAGCCTTTATATTATAGGAAGTTCGGGGAACTTTCCTATAATATAAAAAAGGAATTTCTTAGATTACAAGAAATTTCCTTTTTTGTTTTATTAATAAATTATAATTTCTTTAAGAGCTTTTATAAATTCTCTTACTTCTTCAATAGTATTATATTTACCAAAAGTAATTCTAATTGAACTTTTAGCAAGACTTATAGGTACCCCTATTTCTAATAATACTGGTGATGCTTTTATAAATCCAGCACTACAAGCTGATCCACTTGATACACATATTTCTCTTTTATCTAACTCTTCTAAAAGCTTTGCTCCATCTACTCCGTGGAAAAGAAACATTTAAATTCCCTGGTAATCTATTTTCCATGTCTCCATTTATTCTAATATTTGGAAAATTATCTTTTAGTTCTTTTAAACAATAATCTCTTAAATTTTTTAAATAAATTTGATGTTCTTTTAAATTTTTTGTTGCAATTTCTAAAGCTTTTCCTGTTCCTATAATTCCTGCAACGTTTTCTGTTCCAGCTCTCATCTCTTTTTCTTGGTGTCCACCATCTTGAATACGCATAAAATTAACATTTGATTTCATATATAAAACGCCTATCCCTTTGGGACCATAAAACTTATGAGAAGACATTGAAAGGCTAGATATATTCATCTCTTTTACATCAATTTTTACATTTCCAACTGCCTGAACGCTATCTGTATGAAAATAAATACTATATTTTTTAGCAATCTCGCCTATTTCCTTTATTCTCTGAATAGTTCCAATCTCATTATTTGCAAACATAATTGATATTAAAATTGTTTTTTTAGTAATAGCTTTCTCTATATCTTTAGGATCTACTATTCCATTTGCTCTAGGTTTTATATAAGTTACTCTAAAACCAAATCTTTCAAGAAATTTACACGTATTCAAGATTGCTGGATGTTCAAAACTAGAAGTAATTATATGATTACCAAATTTTGAATTTGCAAATGCAATCCCCTTTAATGCTAAATTATCACTTTCGCTTCCACCACTTGTAAAATAAATCTCATTAACATTTGCATTTATACAATTAGCAACCCTCATTCTTGCAAGCGTAATTGCTTCTTTATTTTTTTTACCAATTGAATAGAGTGCTGATGGATTTGCATAATTATCTACTAAATATGGTACCATTTCTGCTAATACATTTTCATCAAGCCTTGTAGTAGCGCTATTATCAAAGTATTTTATCATTTAGTTCACTTCTTTCTTTTTCTGATTAACTTCTTCTATATTTTATGATTTAATAATTTTTTTGTGATTCAGTTGTTTGTAATATTTTTGTAACATTGTAACGCAAATTTTATACAATAATGTCAAATTATTTCATTTTTTGCTTGAATTTAAAATATTTTATAATTATAATAGATATAGAATTGTATTTTGTTTTTAGAAAGGGTTTTATAAAAATGGAATTTACAAAGGATATTTATTTTGAAGATGAGCTTAAAGTAGGAAAAGAAACCCAAATTGTATATTCAGGTTTCTTATTTCAAAATGGTGCAAATTCTGTAAATATTGTATATGGATTTGGAAAAGAGTGGAATCATACTACTACAAAACAAATGGAAAAACAAGAAAATGGTTTTGCTGTAAATATTCAAATTGAAGATTACGATATATTTAATTTTTGTTTTTCAGATAATAATAACAACTGGGATAATAATAATAATTTAAACTATATTTCTAATATAATTCCAAATTCTGAAGAAGATGCTTTTGATTATTCTTCATATAAAAAAAATCTTCAAGAGATAGAAGATTTATTTTATGAATTATTTAATAACAGTCCTCAAAAAGAAAATAAACCTTTAGATACAGTTCCTGAACAACCTATTGAATTTATTAATAATGATTCTTTATATGAAATAGATGACGAACTTGTTGAAGCTTTTGATAAATTATTTGAACCATTAAACGCTTCTTTTAATAATATAATAAAAAATGATACAAAACCTGTACAAACTTTAGATAGCTTATTTGAATCAGAAAATACCGCTTCAAGTAATGCAATAAAGCAAGATTGTGAACCTGTACAAACTTTAGATAGCTTATTTGAATCAGAAAATACTGCTTTAAGTGATGCAATAAAACAAGATTGTGAACCTGTACAAACTTCAGATAGCTTATTTGAATCAGAAAATACCACTTCAAGTAATGCAATAAAGCAAGATGATGAACTTGTTAAAGCCTTTAACAGTTTATTTGAACTAGTAGACAATTCATGTTATAATAAAATAGAAAATATTTCTACTAATAAAGCTATTTTTCTAGAAGAAGAGATAATTAAGAAAGATACTCTAAAAAATAATAATCTTAATGTTTCATCCTTTAATCTAGATGGTCTTGTCTCTGATTTATTAGAGCCTGTTCTTTCTAGTCAAATTAATTCTGAGAAAAACCTTGATGAAACTTCTTTATTTGAAGATATAAAAGATAATGAAAATAAAATTGAAGAACAAACTTCTCTTACTATTATTAATTCAGATGGATTTTCAGTAAGTTCTAGAAAATTAGGTTACTTTTATAAACTAAGAAAAAGACTTCGTTTGGCAATTATGAAACTTGCAAAATCATCAAAAGAATTTGTTAAACAATTAGGATTTTAAATTAATGTCAATTATTATCAATTTTTATCCATACCAAAAAAAGACATTACTACGGTAATGTCTTTTTTAAATATTTCTTTTTTAACATGCATTTAACTGTGCTTTTAGTTTTTTAATATAACTTTCTTTCATTTTTATTTCTTCTTCTAATAATAAACACATCTTTTTTAGCGTTTCTGGTGGTAAAGTTAGTAAATCAACATTTAGATTAATAAAATCCTGCGCTTTTTATGCATATTCCATAGCTTCTGCCGTATCTGCCGTTTTTGCAGTATCTGCCGTATCTATATTTAATTAATTGACAATACACATATTTATATTATTTAAAAAATTCCTACAATATTTTTATTTTCATCTATATCTATTGTTTCAGCTGCTGGAACTTTTGGTAACCCTGGCATTGTCATAATCTTTCCAGCTTTTGCAACAATAAACCCAGCTCCTGCTTTTAGATTAATTTCTCTAATACTAATTCTAAATGGTTCTTTACATAATAGATTTTTTGGATCATCAGAAAATGAATATTGTGTTTTTGCTATACAAACAGGAAAATTCATATATCCTAATTTTTCAATACGATTGATTTCATATAAAGCTTCTTCAGAAAAATATGTACCTTCTGCTCCATATATTTTTTTACAAACAGTTTCTATTTTTTCTTTAATAGGAATATCCAGTTCATATACTGGTTTTATATTACTTTCTTTATTAGTTAAATTAACAACTTTTTCAGCAAGATCTATTGCACCTTTTCCTCCATCTGCCCAAACATTAGCAAGACTTAATTCAACTCCAGCTTCTTTTAGCCTATTTGATAATATTTCAATTTCTTTATCAGAATCTGTTATGTATTTATTTATTGCAACAATAACATTAAATCCTAAATTATCTCTTAAATTATGAACATGTTGTAGCAAATTATCAATACCAATTTCTAAAGCCTCTAGGTTTTCTTTTTTACAATCTTCTACTAAAGCTCCACCATGATATTTTAGAGCTTTAAGAGTAGCAACACAAACTGCTACTGTGGGTTTAAGACCTGCTTTTCTACTTTTAATATCTACAAATTTTTCAGCTCCTAAATCTGCTCCAAAACCTGCTTCTGTAACAACATAATCTCCTATTTTTAATGCCATTTTAGTTGCAACAATACTATTACAACCATGAGCAATATTTGCAAAAGGTCCTCCATGAATTATAGCTAAATTATGTTCTAAAGTTTGTACAATATTAGGATTAAAAGCATCTTTTAAAAGAACTGTTAACGCCCCTTGAGCTTTTAAATCTTTTACAAAAATTGGCATATTTTCTTTATTATATCCAACTACAATTTGTCCTAGTTTTTCCTTTAAATCTTCTAAACTAGTAGCTAAACAAAAAACCGCCATAATTTCAGATGCTACTGTAATATCAAATCCGTCTTCTCTAGAAACCATATTTTTTTCTTTTGAAAGTCCAATTTCTACTTTTCTTAAAGCTCTATCATTTAAATCAACACATCTTTTCCAAACAACTTCTTTAAAACCTAGACTATTTCCATAATAAATATGATTATCTATCATTGCTGATAATAAATTATTTGCACTTGTAATCGCATGAATATCGCCTGTAAAATGAAGGTTAATGTCCTCCATAGGAACAACTTGTGAATATCCTCCACCAGTAGCACCACCTTTTATTCCAAAAACAGGCCCTAATGATGGCTCTCTTAAAGCTAAAATAGCTTTTTTACCTATTTGATTTAAAGCTTCAGACAATCCAATTGATATTGTTGTTTTTCCCTCTCCAAGTGGTGTAGGATTTATTGAGGTAACTAAAATAAGTTTTCCATCTTTTTTATCTTTTAATTTTTTAGTTAGTTCATTTGAAATTTTTGCTTTATATTTTCCATATTGCTCTATATATTGTTCATCAATTCCGAATTTTTCTGCAACTTTAGTTATGTTTTCCATTTTAATACTTCTAGCAATTTCAATATCGTTCATTATTATTTACCTCCTAAATTCCAACTTTATTTAAGTGTATTTTTACAAAACATAAAACTATTTATATAAATGTTCCAATTATTATACCAATTAATGCACCTACAAAAACCTGTTTTGGAGAATGTCCAAGAGCTTCTGTAAGCTTTTCCTGTATTTCAAGATTAGTAAGCCCAGGAGTTGATATTAATTTATTTAGAATTGAAGCTTGTTTTCCTGCAGCTCTGCGTACCCCACATGCATCATACATTACAATTAACGCAAGTATAACCGCCATAGCAAATTCAGCAGAACCATATCCTACTTCCCTTCCAGTAAGTGCTGCTAATGAACATACAACAGCTGAATGTGAACTAGGCATACCTCCAGCCCCAAGTAATCTGTGAAAATTAATTTTTTTATTTACAAACCACTCATAAAAAAATTTAAATAATTGTA
Organism: Clostridia bacterium; assembly: GCA_017530505.1. GTDB lineage: Bacteria > Bacillota > Clostridia > TANB77 > CAG-508 > Scatovivens. The sequence goes on from JAFXMI010000022.1 coordinate 62,884, forward strand.
TTGAAAGCCATAAAAAGAAAGGTATCCATAAACATCTATTATTAACTATATCTGATAATATTTCCATAAACAACTTTTATCCTTCAGCAGTGAAGTTTTCCTCCTTTATTCCGTCTTCTGTTTTTAAAAGTATAGTAATTCTTTTTTCAGCATCTTCTAGTTTTTTATTACATTTTTTTGAAATCTTAATTCCATCTTCAAATAAATCTACAGCTTCATCTAATGATAATTTATCCGATTCTAATTTATTTGTAATATCTTCTAATTTCGTAATAAGTTCTTCAAAGTTTTCTTCTGATTTTGCCATTTTAAAATTCCCTTCTTTTAATTATTTGTTACTATTTTTAATAATATTAAATTAAACATATTAAAATTTATGTAAATTAATAAAATATTAATAGACATTTTACTTTTTTAATAGTCAATCATAACTTTTTTCGTTTCTAAATTAACTTTAAAATAATTTTTTACAGCTGTTGAAGTTTTATCTCTTACAGCAACCATATATAATCCTTCTGAATTAAACCCTTCATTTGTAAAATAAACTGTATTATCTTCTCCCCATTCTTTTTGAACTAATTTTTTTGCTTCATCAAGTTTAGATTTTGAATAATTATCTTCATCTTCCAAAACTTCTTCTTTAGTTAAATTTTGGTTAACTGTATTTGTTGTAGATTCAACAATTTCGTTTTCAACGCTAGTATTTTCATCATTATTATTTTTTGTTATTTCTTCATCTTTACCTTCATTTAATTCAATACTATTTGTTCCATAATATGATTCTTCAACCTTATTCTTTATGTCAAATAGCATAAAAAATGTTATAAAAACTACTAAAACACATATAAGTGGTACAATTATTTTTAAATACTTTTTCATAAATACCTCCTATAAAGCTTTCGCTTTTTTTTCTCCATCTTTAAATTTTAATTTGACTATATCTCCAACATTTATATCATTAACACTACTAATTACTTTTTCATTTTTATCTGTTACAATAGAATATCCTCTAGTTAAAGTTTTAAGAGGGCTTAATACATCTAATTTTGTTATAGTTTTTGTTGCTTTAATTTTTGAATCTTTTAATTTTTTTATTGCACTATTTTCTATAGATTTTAAACTTTTATCGATAAATACGTAGTAATCATTTAAAAGCTGTAATGGATCTTTATAAAATCTAGAATTCATACATTTATCAAATCGAAGTCTCATAATTTCTGTCTTTTTGCGCAGAGCATTTTTTAAACGATTCTTGTATAAATAAATTGTATTTTCTAACTCTTCTATATTTACCACAGCAAGTTCTGCAGCTGCAGATGGAGTTGGTGCTCTTAAATCTGCAACAAAATCAGCTATTGTAAAATCTGTTTCATGTCCAACAGCAGAAATAATAGGAATATTAGATTTATAAATAGCTCTTGCAACAACTTCTTCATTAAAGGGCCATAAATCTTCTATTGAGCCACCACCCCTAGCTAAAATAAGTACGTCTGCTAATCTTTCTTTATTCATAAAATCTATTCCATCTGCTATTTTTTGTCCTGCACCATCTCCTTGAACAGCAACAGGGTATAATCTAATATAAACATTTGGATTTCGTCTTGTAGATACATTTATTATATCTCTAATTACTGCACCAGTATTAGAAGTAAGAACTCCGATTACTTTAGGCATATATGGAATTTTCTTTTTATGTTTTTCATCAAATAATCCTTCTAAAGATAGCTTTCTTTTTAGTTCTTCATATTTTATATATAAATCTCCAATTCCATCTTCTTTCATAGATTTACAATATAATTGATATATACCATCTTTTTCGTAAACAGCAATACTTCCATATGCAATAACTTTTGCCCCATCTTTTGGAATAAACTTTAATGATGTTGCAGATGATTTAAACATAATACATTTTATTAATGAATTTTCATCTTTTAAAGTAAAATACAAATGTCCAGTATAATGTCTTTTAAAATTGGATATTTCACCTTTAATAAATACATTATTTAAAAAATCATCTGTTGCAATCTTATCTTTAATATATTTATTTAATTCTGTTACACTAATTGGATTAAGGTTCATTTAATTTTTTTTCCTTTACAATACTTGCTAAAATACCATTAATAAATATAGGTGCAGAATCATCTGCATATTTTTTAGCAAGCTCAACAACTTCATTTATTGCAACTTTATATGGTAATTTAGCATAAAGCATTTCATAAATTGCAATTTTTATTAAACTTAAATTTATTTTTGATATTCTATTTAAGCTCCAATTATCTTTTAAATTCTTAGTTATTAAATCATTAATTTCCTTTGAATTATCTTTAATACCCTTTACAACATCTGTTAGATATTCAATTAAAACATTATCTGTTATTTGATTATTTTCAATAAAAAGCTTAATTTCTTCTTCTTTTTCTTCTTCTTTTTGAACTTCAATCTCATAGACTAATTTAAAAACAAGTTCACGCATTGCAGTACGATTCATTATTTCCTCCTAAAATTTAAAACCTATCTATAAATTTTTTTAAAGATTGCTTTACATGACTTTTATTTCTTTGAATATAATTTCCTATAAAAGCACTAACAATTAATATTATTAAATTAATTATAAATCTTGTAAAACCTGTAGCAATTAAAAATAAAGAGATTATAATTCCAATTATTGCTCCTCTATATTGAGTAATATAATAAGCAAAATTTTTAGAATCATCATCAATTTCTGGAATTTCAATTTTATCTTCTTTCAAATCCATAATCTACTCCTCCTTGTTTTCTTCAAATTCATTTTCTTGATTTAAAGTTTCTTCATTTTCTTCAATTATAATTTCATTTTCTTCTTGTTCATTATTTTTGATTTTTTTAACTTTTTTTGAAGTAATATTTTTTATTTTAATATTTACTTCTTTCACTTCTAAATCTGCTGTTTTTTTCATTGCATCTTTTATTTTATTTTGCAACTCTGTCGAAACATCTTTAAGCATCATATCTTTAGAAACGGTTGTTACAACATAAACTTTTAAATTTTTTTCCTTATCTAAAATCGTTCTACTTGAAATAACATCTGCACCTGGTATTTCTTTAGAAACAGATGCAACCAAATTTTCCAAACTTTCTTTTGAAATTACAAGTTTACCACTAGAATTTTCCAAAACAATCCCATCTTTTGCTAAATCTTGTCTTTTACTTTTAAAAAATATTCCTTTAATAGCAAGTATTATACAAATAATACTTATAACTAATGAAATTTTATAAGCATTAATATCTTCTAAAATAAAAGAAATACTTTTTATTATAATTGACATTTCTAGAATATTAAACATTATTCCTAAAAGTACTAAAGCTATAATTAATACTATTATTGAAAATATAGTATAAGAAAATCTTTCTAATAACTTCATTTTTTAATCCTCCTAGTAAATATTAAATTTATATTTTTTATTTAAATTAATACCTTAATTTTCTTCTTTTACATCAACTAGATTATTTTCTTCTTTATCTTCTTTTTCTTCCTTTGAATCCATATGAACACCATTTACATGAACATTTATTTCGCTTACCTTAAGTCCTGTCATAGTTTCTACAGATTTTTTAATTCTTGTTTGAATTTCAAAAGCTACATCTGGAATTCTATAACCATATTCTACAATAATACTTACATCTATTTTAACAGTCTTATCATCTATATCAACTTTTATTCCTTTGGAAAAATTCTTTTTTCCACTAATTGCTTCTGTAAATCCAGCTAAACCTCCACTCATATTATAAACGCCCTGAATCTCTGAAATTGCAATTCCAGCATAAGTAGCAACAGCATCATTAGAAATCTTTAATCCTTCAGTATTAGATATTTCTAATTCTTCTATTGAATCCTCTTTTTTTTCATTATCTGTGTTTTCATCCATATTTTTCACTTCCTTTTTTTATAATACTAAAGTTTAAATTAGATTTAAATTATTTCACTTTTTACATAATTAGTATATCAATACTATATTATATTTACAAGTAATTATTGGAATTTATTATTTTCTTCAATTTTATTTCCTCTTAAAAAATCTAAAATTCCCATTTTTTTTGAATTTTCTTCTTGAATTTCTATAACAGATATTACACCATCTAGTGTTTTTATAAATAATCCTTTTTTACTATCACTTAGAATTATTTTCCCAGGTTCTGATTTTTCTAAAATAGTTTTATCAAATAATTCTTCATTTTCAATTCTTATACTCCATAATTTAAACTTTTTTCCTTTTAAGAAAGAATATGCGCCCAAAAAAGGATTTAATCCTCTAACTAAATTATTTAGCTCTTTACTAGTTGTTGTATTCCAATTAATAATAGCCATTTCTTTAGTAATTCTTTTAGTTACTGAAAACTCCTCTCCTTGCTTATATCTAGGAGCAGTTCCTTTTTCTACTTTTATTAAAGTTTCAATTAAAAGTTTTGCACCGAAGTTTTGAAAGTCTTGTCCAAAGTTCCCCTGTAGTCTCATATTCACCAATTTTAACTTTTTCTTGAAGAATAATATCTCCAGCATCCATTTTTGAAGATATATACATTGTTGTACATCCTGTTTCTTTATCACCATTTAAAACTGCACATTGAATTGGACTTGAACCTCTATATTTAGGAAGTAATGAAGGATGAACATTTATAGGTTCATATTTACAAATATTAATATATTCTTTAGGTATATATTTTCCATATGCAACTACACATATTATATCTGCATTTAAACTTTTTACTTTATTAAAAAAATCAGTATTGTTTTTTAAAGTTTCAGGTTGATAAACCATTAAATTATTTTTAATGGCAAATTCTTTTACAGGAGAAAACAATATTTTATTTCCTCTTGAATTTGGCCTATCTGGTACAGTAACTACTCCAACAATATCATGTCCGATTTTTTACAAGAGTTTCTAAAGATTCTTTAGCAATATCAGGTGTCCCCATAAAAAGAACTTTCATATATCTAATTCCCCCTATTTTTTTTCCTTTCTTCTCTTTCAGTAGGTGTAATAGTTTCTAAAGTTCCTTCCTCTACTTTTGTTGTAAATACTATTCCATTTAAATGATCTATCTCATGTGATAAAGCCTGAGCTAAAAGGTCTTTTGCTTTAATTTTTATTTTTTTCCCATCTAAATCTAATCCTGTTACAACAACTTCTTTAGGCCTTTTAACTTTACCAAATTTATTAGGAAAGCTTAAACATCCTTCATCAACACATTGCTCTCCTTTCTCAGAAATAATTTTTGGATTAATTATAATATATTGAGTATCTTTTTCGTATAAGTCAATTACAATAACTCGCTTTAAAACGCCAACTTGTGGAGCCGCTAACCCAACTCCATCAAATTTATGCATGGTATCCATCATATCATAAGCAAGTTCTCTAATTCTTTCATCTATGACTTCAACTTCTCTAGCTTTTTTTCTCAAAATTTCATCATCTTCAAAACGTAAATTTCTTATTGCCATTTTTTATTACCCCTTTTGTTTTATAAATTTTTATGTATTTTTATATTTATTATTTAAATATATTATGTCATATTATTTGGATTAATATCTACATTAATACTTGTTTTATTTTTAATCTTATTTTCATCAATTGCCTTATAAATACAATTTAAAAGTTTAGTTCCAGCTTTTCCTTTAATAATAATCCTATATCTATACTTTCTATTAATTTTATCTATTGGTGAAGCACATGGTTTATAAATATATGTTGTATTTTTATTTACTAGGCTATTTAATTTTTTAAATACATTATCAGATATTTTTTTAATTTCATCAATATTACTTCCTATAAAACGCACAACTATTATATCGCAAAATGGTGGATATTTCAACTTTTTTCTAAAATCAATCTCAGTTTTATAAAATAATTCATAATCTTGTTTTGCAGAATATGTAATACCATAATGTTCTGGATTGTATGTTTGAATTATTACTTTACCTCTATTATCTTCACGTCCTGCTCTTCCAGCAACTTGAACTAAAGTTTGAAAAGTTCTTTCAACAGCTTTATAATCTTCTATATTTAGTAAACTATCTGCCAAAACAGCACCAACTAAAGTTACATCAGGAAAATGATGTCCCTTTACAATCATTTGAGTTCCAATTAAAATATCAATGTGCTCATTTTTAAATTTGTTTAAAATATTTTCATGTGAATTTTTTTTACTTACAGTATCTAAGTCCATTCTAATAGTAGTTGCTGTTGGAAAAAAATTATGTATTTCTTCTTCTAACTTTTGTGTACCTGTTCCTGAATATTGTATATTATCACTACCACAATTAGGACAAACCTTTAATACTTTATTTTCAAAACCACAATAATGACATTTTAGCTTATTCTCATATTTATGATAAGTTAAACTTATACTACAATTCGGACATTTAACTGGCTGCCCACAGTTTTTACACATTACAAAGGTTGAATATCCTCTTCTATTTAAAAACAAAATTGTTTGCTTTTTATTTTTTAAATTTTCAATTATCCCCTCTTGTAATTTTAAACTTATCATAGAAATGTTTCCGTATGCTAGTTCTTTCCTTAAGTCTACAATTTCAACTTTTGGTAAACAAGAATTATTAGCTCTTTTAGTTAATTTAAAAATTTTAATCTTATTTTCTAAAGCCTTTTGATAAGTAGATAAATCAGGAGTAGCACTTCCTAAAACTAATGGACAATTGGCTTTTTCACAAATATATTTTGCTATATCTTTACTATTATATCTAGGAGTCATTTCAGATTTATATGAACTATCATGTTCTTCGTCTATTATAACAATTCCTAATTTCTTAATAGGTGCAAAAATTGCTGATCTTGCTCCAATAACTATTTTTGCCTTTCCTTGACTTATCTTTTGCCACTCATCAAATCTCTCTCCGCTTGATAACTTACTATGAAGAATTGCAATTTTGTCATCAAATCTAGCTAAAAATCTCTCTAAAATTTGTGGTGTAAGAGAAATTTCTGGTACAAGCATTATTGCTGTTTTTCCAAGTTCCAAAGCTTTTTCAATTAATTGTAAATATATTTCTGTCTTTCCAGAACCAGTAATACCATAAATTAAGTTTATTTTAAATTCATTTTTTTCAATACAACTACTAATATCATTATATGCTTTTCCTTGCTCGCTTGTTAATTTTTTTGGTTTGTCTTTTTGAACTTTTTTATTTATAAATGGATTTCTTCTAATTTGCTCTTCAATATATTCTATATATCCTTTTTTTTCTAATGTATTTAGTATTGATTTACTAACATTGGTAATAGTTTCTAAATCTAAAATATATATTCCATTATTTTGCTTTAAAAATTTCAGCACTCTAATATGTTTTTCACTTTTTATTTTATTTTTACTAATTAATTCTTCAATTTCTTTCGAAGAAATTTTTAAATAAACAAATTTTCCCTTTTTTTCCTTTTCCCAACTGTTTCTTTCTTTTGAACTTGTTCCAGGTGGCAACATTAATTTAATACAATCAGATATGTTACAAAAATATTTATATGCCATAAGTTTTGCTAAATTAATTCTTTCTTCTTCAATACTTAATTCTGGAATCATTTTTGCAACAAATTTATTTGCAAATTCAGATTTATCTTTTACAGTAATAACAAAAGCATCTTCTAATTTGTCTGTTTTTCCAAAAGGCACTAAAACACGACAACCAACAACAACTTTCTTTTCAAATTCTTTTGGAATTTCATAATCAAATACTCTATTTAATTCTTTTGCATTATTATTTAATATTACTTCTACAAACAAATTTATTTCTCCTCTTGTATTTTATTTTATAAAAAAATTCCTATCCAAAAATATTCCTATCCAATTGTATTAAAAAAATAAGTATGTTTCTTTTTAAAAAAGAAACATCCTATTTTTTAACACTTCTTCTTGTATAATTCATATTCTCTTTCAATAATAGTTTGAATAATATCAAGAGTTTTATCTAAATTATCATTTTTAAGAACATAATCATAGATACCAATTTTTGACTCTTCATAATCAAATCTGTTAAGCCTAATTTGAATTTCTTTTGGACTTAAATGATCAATTCTATTTTTTAGACGATACTCTAATTCATTTTTAGGTACTCTTAAAAAAATAGTAACAACTTTGGTATCATTACTTAATAATTTTACTAAAGCTTCTGTACCATTTACATCAATATCTTTAATAATTATTTTTCCTTGTTTAATTCTTTCATTTAATAGCTTTTTTGATGTTCCATAATAATTTTCATGATGAACATCAAATTCATATAATTCTCCTGCTTCTATCATTCTTTCAAATTCTTCTTTTGAAACAAAGTTATATGTAACTCCTGAAATATCATCTTCTCTAGGGCTACGACTAGTAAAAGATGGAATACTAATAACATTATCCATTCTTTTAATAAGGGCTTTTGCTATAGTATCCTTTCCAGCCCCAGCAACTCCTGCTAAAATAACTAACATTATATTATACCTTTTTAACCTTACCTTCTAAAATTTCCTCAGCAGCTACTGTTACAGGCGATTTATCATCTGTATTTACAAGCTTTGGTGCTCCTGACGCAATTTGTCTAGCTCTCTTTGAAGCTAAAATAATTAATTCATATCTATCCTCAACTAATTCTAGTAATTCAGTAATTGATGGTTCAACTATCATTTCTTTATCCTCCTAAATTTTATATTTCTGTATCTTGTACTTCATTATCAACTCTACCTGCTATTGTTTCAGGCTGAATGGCAGACAAAATTATATGACCTGAATCCATTATAAGTACACTTCTTGTCCTTCTTCCATACGTTGCATCAATAGCTGTTTTGGAATCTTTTGCCTCCTGAATAATTCTTTTAATCGGTGCTGATTCAGGACTTACTATAGAAATAATCCTTTCCGCCGAAACAATATTTCCAAAACCAATATTAATAAGTTGCATTAAATTCCCCCCCTTTTCATTCAATATTTTGAATTTGTTCTCTAATATTTTCTATTTCTGTCTTAATTTCAATAACTCTATTTGTTATTTCTAATGAATTTGCCTTTGAGGCAATTGTATTAACTTCTCTATTCATTTCTTGAACTAAAAAATCAAATTTTTTACCAATAGGTGAATCACAATTTAATAATTTATTAAATTGTGAAATATGACTTTTTAGTCTAGTTAATTCTTCTTCAATAGAACACTTATCTGAATAAATAACTACTTCTTGAGCTAGACGTACTTCGTCAACAACATCTGTTTTGAGAATTTCTTTAATTCTCATTTCAAGTTTTTCAATATATTCTTGTACTAATGTAGATGATAAAGTAGATATTTCCTCTGTTTTAACCTGAATTAAATCTACTCGTTTTTTTATATCAATAATTAATTTTTGTCCTTCAGCCTCTCTCATTTCAATAAAATTCTTTGTAGCTTCTAAAATTGCAATTTCTAATTCTTTTGAAATTTGAGTTGATTCCTCTAATTCTTCAATTTTAAGAACATCAGGGAGTTTAGAAATATCTATTATACTAGGTGAAAAATCCAAATTAGTTTCTTCAGATAATTCTTTAAGCTGTTTTAAATATTCTTTTGCAAGAGATTTATTAATCTTTATATTAGTTATTTTATTGCTATAATCTTCAAAACTCACAAAGACATCAACTTTTCCTCTTGAAATATTACTTGATATTTGTTTTCTAATTCTATCTTCAAAACTAATTAAAACTCTAGGTAATTTAATTGAAATATCACTATACTTATGGTTAACGGATTTTATTTCTACAATATATTTTCTTCCATCTATTTCATAAGAACTTCGGCCAAAGCCTGTCATACTTTTAATCATTTTATAACTCCTTGTTTTTATTCTTATATATAACTTTGTTTTTCCTTTTCTTCTTCTAAAATTTCTTTTATATCACTTAAACTGTTTCTAAATTTATTAATTATGAATAAATGAATAAATATTATTTTTGCAATATAATATATAGAAAAATAAACTGGAGAAATCATAAAAAAAGATATTATTTTGAAATTAGAATATTTATAAATATATGTAATAGCTAATAAAAGTAAATTAAAACATAATAACTCAATTGAATATACTGTTAAATCTGCTTTATCTTTTCTATATGACATTTCAAAAGAAAAAACATCTAAAATTGCAAAAATAATTACAAAGGTTTTTATAGTAATTGTAAAAAATTCGGTTGTTTTATTTATTAATATTAAATTAATTATAATAAAAAATATCATAATAAAAATAGAAGCAATTAGATTTTTAAAAGTAATATTATTTAATTTTTCTATTATTTCATTAGGTATTTTCCTTTGCATAGTAATTTTTTCCTGCATTAGTTCAACTTTTCTCAAGTCTTTTCCTCCTATATTTCTAACTCATACATTATAATTGATGTCATTGAAAAAGCAACAGTTTCAGTTCTTAAAATTCTTTTTCCAAGTGTTACAACTTTTGCTCCATTTTTCTTTAATTCTTCAACTTCGTTTATTTCTATTCCACCTTCTGGGCCAACTATTATAGCAATTTTTAAATTTTCTTTAAAATTTTTTATTTTATATAATTCATTTTTTAAACTATTATTTTCTTCATTTTCATAAGCCAATAAAACTAAATCATATTCTTTAATAAGTTTGCAAAGCTCCATAACAGTAATTATTTTTTCAACACCAGGAACTAAATCTCTTTGACTTTGTTTTGCAGCTACTTCAGCTATTTTTTTCCATCTTTCTATTTTATTTAAAGACTCTTTGTAATTTAGCTTTACAATACTTCTTGAAAATTGTACTGGAACAAATTTCCTAGCACCAAGTTCAGTACATTTTTGTATAATAAGTTCCATTTTATCTGCTTTTGGTAATCCTTGAAAAACTATAAGCTCAATATTTCCTTCAGAATCTAAATCAGCTTTATTAATTATTCTACAATCTATATATTCTTTAGAAATCTCTACAATTTCACAAATATAGTTTTCAGACAAATCTTTATTACAAATTTTAATTTGTTCTCCTGTTTTAAGTCTTAGTACATTTTTAATATGATTAACATCTTCACCTAGAATAATAATATTATTTTGTTTTATTTGGCTAGAAGATATAAAAAATTTTCTCAAGCTTTTCTTTTAACCCCTTTATATTAAGTTTTAACTTTGTATTTCATATTATATCATACATAAAAAGATATTTAAAGTAATTTAAAAAATTAATTTATAAATATCTTAAATCGTAGATTATAATTCGTAGATTATAATTCACAGTTTATATAATAAATTAAGTTGTTACAATTCATAGCATCTTATACTTATTTCTTAGGTTACAATATAATAATTTTTGAAGAAAGCGCATTGAAAGTGAGCAAGTTAGAAATTCTAATAAATTTTATGGAAAGAGTTCAATGCTTCTCCTTGGAAGGGTGCCATAAAATTTATGTGAATTTCTTACGCAGTTCAGCTTGAACGAGCATTTTTGAAAAAATTATTATATAGGTAATCTAATTTATTATATAAAATTTGGATTGTAACATTTTGAGTTACAATTTGCAACATCTTATTATTTTATTAGGTTACAATATAATTATTTTTGAAAAAAGCGCATTGAAAGTGAGCAAGTTAGAAATTCTAATAAATTTTATGGAAAGAGTTCAAGGCTTGTCCTTGGAAGGGTGCCATAAAAT
>JAFXMI010000023.1 GCA_017530505.1 Clostridia bacterium
AAATATTTTTTTTATTTTTTTTAGAAACTCTAATAATTTTTATTTTTATTATTTCAGTAATTTTTGCATTAATAAACGTTACAAAATCTAATATTATAAATGGAGTTTTTGTTAAAAATATAAATGTTTCGAATTTAAGTATTTCTGATGCTAAAAGCATGCTAAAAAATGCCTTTAATATTGAACTAAATGCAACGATTGAATTAAATTCTAAAGATTACCAAACAACTATTAATGGAAACCAAATTGAATTTGAATATGATGTCGAAAAAATGGTCGAAGATGCATATTATCAAGGAAGAAAAGGAAATATATTTCAAAATAATTATGAGATTATAAAAAGTACTTTATTTGGGAAAAACATAGAAGTTAAATATTCATATAACAAAGAGATTTTAGATTATATTGTAGATGATATAGAATCTAAATTGCCTGGCTTAGTTACAGAGGCTAGTTTTTATATAGAAGATGATGAATTGATTATTATTCCTGGTACAGATGGAATTATTGTTAATAAAGAAAAATTAAAAAATGAGATAATAAATACAGTTTTATCTGCAAATTATTTGAATTTATTGAATAATAATGAAAATTTTGAAATAGAAATTCCAATAGAAAATGTTAAGGCAAAAGAAATAGATATTGATAGCATTTATTCTAAGGTTTATACAGAACCTAAAGATGCGTATTTTGAAGCTGATCCATTTAAAATATATGCTGAAGTAAATGGTATCGATTTTGGAATTGGTTTAGATGAAATAAAAGAAATGATAAAAATACCAAAAAATGAATATAAAATTCCATTAGTAATTACACCAGCAACAAAAACTATAAATGATATAGGATTAGAAGCTTTTCCATATCAAATTAGTGAATTTACTACAAAGTATGATGCAAGTAATATAAATAGAAGTCAAAATTTAGCGATTGCTGCCTCAAAAATTGATGGAACTGTTTTAATGCCAAATGAGGAATTTTCATTTAATCAGGTTGTTGGAAAAAGAACAATTCAAGAAGGTTATAAAGATGCGAAGATATATGAAAATGGAAAAGTTGTTGATGGATTAGCAGGTGGAATATGCCAAATTTCTTCAACTTTATATAATGCAGTTATTGAAGCAAACTTAGAAGTTTTAGAAAGAAAAAATCATTCTTTTACTACGTCTTACATTAAGGCTGGAAAAGATGCTACGGTTGTATATGGGGTAATTGATTTCAAATTTAAGAATACAAGAACATATCCAATAAAAATATCCGCTAGTGTTAATAGTGGAATAGTTGAATTTAGAATTAATGGTATAAAAGAGGAAATAGAATATGAGGTTTCTTTATATCCTGTAACGACTGCTTCAATTCCATTTTCAACACAATATATACCTGATCCATCTTTAGCTCCAGGGCAACAAGTTGTTGTTCAAAAAGGTGGAAATGGTTTAAAGGTTACAACATACAAAGATACAAAATTAGAAGGGAAATTAATATCAAGAGAAATTGTTTCAAATGATACTTATAGTCCAATGAGTGCAATAATTAAGGTTGGACAATAATAAAAAAGAAGTTTCTTTAATATATTTTTATGTTGAGAAACTTCTTTTTGTTTACGTTATTGAAACTTTATTATCTTTCTCTTTCATCTTGTGGTATTCCATAACCTCTGCCTTGACCTCCGTTATTAGCAAAATCCTCCCATAATCCATGAATAAAAGGTGGTCTATTTGGAGCATGGAGTGGTTTTAAAGAATATCTTGAAACTTCTATACCTAATGGAGAACAAATTCTTTCTACCATATCATTAGAAAGTGTATCTGAGAAAAAAATTCGTCTACGACCAGCTGAACCAATTTGAATAGCACCTTTTTCAAAAATAAGAAAACCTTGTGGATCTTTTCTAGAAAAATATTCACTTTTTTTATATTCATTTGACCACTTTTTTTCTGCAATTATTAAGTCAGCTTTCATTTTATGAAACATGTAATCCTCTTCGTCTTGGTCAAAATTACTATGTAACTCATAGCCAAGCCATGGTTTTTTTTGATCTGTCTTAACTTCGTGTCGTTATATTAATATTACAATTTTTAAGCTTACGGTTTCATACTGTTTGAACTAGCAAAAATATTTAAGTTAACATAAAATAGATATAAAATTACTTGACTTTATTATCGTTTAATATTATAATTAAAATTGTTAAAAAATAGTGGGCCATTAGCTCAGTTGGTAGAGCAGCAGACTCTTAATCTGACGGTCGGAGGTTCGAACCCTCTATGGCTCACCAAAATTATATAATAAAAATATATGTTAGATAAAAGGTTCAAATATAATAGTTGGTGTGAAGCATTTTGAAAATTGTTTTGCACCAGCTTTTTCATTTGTTTATTTTTTCATAGTTACTATATACACCCGAATAACAAATATTTGTAAAAAAGCTTAAAAAATAATAAGTTTACATAAACATGTTTACAAAAAATGTAAAATATGATATAATATAAAATATGATGTTATAGAAAGTTAAAAATATAAGAATTTATACATGGAGAACGTATGGAAGATATTATTTTAAAAAACAGTGAAATTATTGATTTTGAAAATTTGCCAAATATTATGTATGGTGAAAATACAATAGAATATTTAAAAATGTTTAAATAGGAGATACGGATGATAGATTTACATTGTCATATAATATACGATACTGATGATGGAGCAAAAGATATAGAAAATAGTATAAGTATGATAAAAGAAGCATTTCAAGCTGGATTTACAAAAATATGTTGTACACCACATTATTTAGCTCCACAATATGTAAAATCAAAACAAGAAAATTTTGAAAAACTAAATATTATTAAGCAAAGAGTTAAAGAAGAAAATATTGATATTGAGCTTTTTTTAGGTAATGAGATATATATTACAAATGACATTAAAGAATTAATTAAAACAGAAGAGGTATCTACAATGGCTAATACAAACTATGTTTTAGTTGAATTTCCAATGATGTTTAAAACATATTTGGCAGAAAGTGAAATAAATGATTTAATATCAAGAAAATATAATGTTATTATAGCTCATCCTGAAAGATATAGTTACGTACAAAAAGATATAAGATTTTTAGATAGTTTAATTCAAAAAGGAGTTTATTTTCAGGGAAATTATGAAAGTCTGTTGGGAAAATATGGAAATCAAGCAAAAAAGACTTTAATAAAATTAATTAAAGAGAAGAAAATTGATTTTCTAAGTTCAGATAATCATAAAGAAAATTCAACATACACTAAGATGAACAAGATAATAAAAGTACTAAAAAAATATGCAAAAGATGAGTATTTTGATAATATTACAAAGTATAATCAAGAAAAAGTTTTAAAAAATATTGTTTTTAAATAAAAATATAATATTAACATTTCAATTTTGGAATAAAATTTATAAGAACATCAAATAGATTATTAATACAAAATTAGCATATTTTAATAATGGAGTTAAATAATGGAAGAATTTGATTTAAAAAAGTTTACTAAGCTAGCAATAACAAAAAAGGTTTATATTATAGTAATTATGATAATTGCCTTTGTTATAGGATTATTTTATTCGTTTGTTTTGGTTACACCAAAATATAAATCTAGAACTACCATACTTTTAGCTCAAATAAATGAAGAAAAAATTAATGAAAATATTGCTGTAAAGCAGTCTGAAATCACAGATTTATCAATGACTAGTGCTTTATTAGAACCTTATATTTCAATTATCGAGAGTGATAAAGTACTTGAAAAAGTAATAAATAATTTGAAAGCTAATATTAGCGTAACTCAACTTAAAAAAATGCTAACTGTATCTGAAGAAAATACCGCAATGCTTTCAATATCTGTAGTTAGTGAAAATTCAGAGTTTTCAGCAAAAATAGCAAATGAGATAGCAAATGTTTTTGCACAAGAATCAAAAGAAATTTTTAGTATAACAAACGTTAATATTATAGATGTTGCAAAAGTACAAGAAAATCCATATAATGTTAATCACATTAAAGACTTGATTATTTTCTTATTTTTAGGAATAATGGTTTCTTGTGGATTAATATTATTAATATATGTTTTAGATACAACAATTAAAGAAGAAGAAGATATAGAAGAAGAACTTAAAATACCTGTCATTGGTGTAATACCCACATATTCAAAAAATCTTGAAGAAACAGAAAAAGAAGAAAGTAATGAAAAATCAAATAAGCTTAAGAATATTAAAAAAGTAAAAAAATCAAATAATAAAAATAGTGAACTTGTTATATTAGGAAATACAAAGTCTCCGGTTTCAGAAGCTTTTAGAACTTTAAGAACAAATCTAACTTTTTCACCAAATACAAAAACTGTTTTAATTACATCTTCTGGTATGTCAGATGGAAAAAGCTATGTAACAGCAAATTTAGGAACAGCTCTAGCAAAAGCAGGTAAAAAAGTTATTATTATAGATGCAGATATGCGTAAAGGAAGGCAAAATAAAATATTTAATATTGATAACAAAAGGGGATTATCTAATTATCTTGCAAATTGTAGTGAATCAAAAGTAGATATTAACGAAATCACTTCATATATCAAAACAACATCTATACAAAATTTACATATAATGACTTCTGGAAGTAGACCATCTAATCCATCAGAGCTTTTAATACCAACTAAAATACAGGGATTACTAACAGTTTTAAATGAAATATATGATATTGTTTTATTAGATGGTACACCTTCAAGTATTATTGCAGACAGTATTGCAATAGCAAAATTTGTAGATTATACATTAATAGTTACATCTTACAAAACAACTAAAATAGAAGAAGCTAAAAAGGTAATTAAAAGTTTTGAGCAAGTTGGTGGAAAAATTAAAGGAGCCGTACTTAACAAATATCCATTAACAAAAGATGAATATAGTTCTTCATATTACTATAATGATGAGAAAAATGTATCAAAATTAGAAGAAATATCTACAGGTGAAATTAAATCTGTTAAAGCTTTTGTTGATGAAGCAAAACTTAAAAGAAATTACTTTGAAATAAAATCAGAGAAAATAGAAGATGAAATAGAAGGTAAACTGGAATTTTGTAATAATCCAGAAATAGATGATTTTAATTCTTTGTTTGAATACAAAATAGAAAAAATAGATTGTGAAATTTCTACAATTAAAAATATTTTAATGCAAATAGCTGTAAATAATAATAAAATAGATGGTAAAGATATTGAAATAATTAGAAATGATATTAAGGAATTAAAAAATGATTTAGAAAAGATTAATACATCAAAAGAAATTGAAGAATTAAAGTGGGAAATTAAAAAAGCAAAGGAAATCTTAGATAAATTAGTAAATGTTCAAGAGCAGAATAATGAAAAAAATAAAGATTTTGCTCAAAATTATTATAGAAATAAAAACAAAAAATATGAAAATTATAGTGATAAAATACAATTCCAAGCAAAAAAAGATAAGTTTTAATCTGTTATTGAAAAGTAGAAAGTTTAAAAATTGAACTTTCTATTTTTTTGTATATATTTAAAAATTATGTATATAATAATAATTAACTTTTATATTGAAAGGTAGGAAATTATGCAGAATTTAAACAGATCTGAACTTGAATACTTAAGGAAAATAATTATTATTGCAGAAACCTTATATAATAAATATACAAATTATGCAGAGTATTCTGTAGATCCCCAAATTAAACAGATATTTAATAAAGCAGCAGAGGAACAACTAATAAATAAACAAAAATTGGTTAATTTTTTAAATGATTAAAATAATTAAAAATTATGAAAGGAGATATTATATTTGGAAGAAAAATATATGGTAAATGATATTTTGCAAAATTCCAAAGATTTTGCTAAAATATTAAATGATACAATATTAGAAAGTGGAAATTCTGAATTTAGACAAATAATTGTAGCTATTAGAAATATGATTGAGAATTTTGAAGGTGAACTTTATAAAATTGCAGAATCTAAGGGATATTATTTATCTTCAAAAAAAGCAGAAGAAAGTGAAATAATTGAATTAAAAAAAATGTTTATATAAAAAAGTAAGTTTAAAGAATATTAAATTTATAAAGAGAAAAAAAGAGAAAAAAAGACAATAAGGTATAAAATATTGTAAATTTGAAAATTGATAATTAATAAAAATAAATATAAAATAATATAGTAAAAGTAAAAATACTATTGGAGGGAAAAAAAATAGAAGGTTTAAAAAAATTAGTTATTATAATTAGATCATCAACTAAATTAATTATTCTATTAACAATTGCAATAATTATTATTTTGGGAGTAATATTTTTTGTATATAATCCTATGTATAGTGTGACGCTTTCTGGAAAATTTATAGGATATACTAAGGATAAAAGAGAATTTCAAAAGAAAATTACAAATTATATAAAAAGTGGTGATGGAAAAGAAATAGCTTTTGTAGATATTGAAACGCTTCCAGAATATAAATTATGCTTACTGAAAAAGGGGATTGAACCTAATGAAGAAGAAATATTTAATATTGTAGTAGATACAGGTATAGCATATTACAAATATTATGCTATTTTAGAAAATAATGTTGAAAAAAAATATGTAAAAACTTATGAAGAAGCCGAATCTGTGGTTTCTGGGTTACAAGAAAAAGATAGTATGAATAAAGACAACATTTCGTATTTATTAAAATATGAAACTGAGTTAAAAGAATTTGCAGTTGCAGAAGATATAGTAAATGAACTATATAAGCAAAAACCTGTTGTTAAAACAAATCAAAAAATTAATACGATGAAAACAGTTGATTATTCTAAAACACCTATCAGTATTGCTCTTATAGAACCAATTCAAGGAACAATTACTTCAAGATTTGGTAGTAGAAGTAGAGGAATACATACTGGTTTAGATGTAGCAACATCTTTAGGAACTCCTGTCAAAGCCGCAGCAAGTGGCGTTGTAACTTATGCTGGATATAAAGGATCTTATGGTTATTTAGTAGTAATTGATCATGGAGATGGAGTACAAACGTATTATGCACACTGTAGTAAATTATATGTAAATGCAGGAGATAGTGTATCGCAGGGGCAAGTTATTTCAGCAGTAGGAAATACTGGAAATTCAACAGGTCCACATTTACATATTGAAGTAAGAGTAAATGGAGTAGCTAAAAATCCACAAAATTACTTATATAATTAAATAAAAATAGATGTTTTAGAAGACATCTATTTTTTATATCAGGGAATATATTTTTTGTTATAATTAAAACTAATTTTAGATACTTAATGATTCTTTTAATTTTAAAATTAGAGTTTGAGAATTGCTTTTAAAATTTGCAAATTCAGTTATTGTTGTATTGAAAAAAATCACTTCATTTTCTGAAAAAGTTGAGCCATTTATTATTAATAGATATTTTTCACAGAATTTTATTATTTCAGAATTATTTTTAATTTTTACTAATAAGTTATTATTTTTTTTCTCTAAAAAATCTATAAAATTATGATAATTATTTAAATTAGAAAATTCATATATACAAGAATTATTTTTAATATTCCCTTGTTTTCTTTTTGCTTTAATTTTTTTTATATTATCTTCAAACTTAGTAATAGTTATCATAAAATTACCATGTGTGATTTCAAAAGTTTCAATTTCAATGCTACAATTTTTTGTATCAAAATCTAGTTCATTTTTTGCTATGTATAATAGATTTGATAATATATTTTCGCAATTAGTTGAGCCTGCCATAAAAGATTGGTAATCTATATTTTCTTTTTCTAATTCTTTAATAGAGAAAATAACCTTTAATTTGTTATTACTAAGTTTTTCTATTCTCATTATCTCCAATATCCTTTCATAGTAAATATAATTTAATTATACTTTGCTTTATTACTAAAGTAAATGTAACTTATTACCAAGTATATTAAACTAATTAAATGATTGTTACAATTTATTATAAATAAAAAAAAGTTAGATAAAAAACTTGAAAAAACTGTATTATCAATATATAATATACAAGAACATAAAAAAGAACTATAATACGAAAAACCGTAAGGAAAAATGGAGGTAAAATTTATGGCAACAAAAGATAAAAATATTTGGTTATTACTTATATTTATTTTAGCAGGAATTGTAATAGGTAGTGTTATAGGAGAACTTACTAGAGGAATTAGTTGGCTATGGTGGCTTTCCTATGGATTAGATTTTGGAATAACAGACCCACTTAGTTTAGATTTACATATATTAAAACTATCTTTTGGATTAATGGTTAAAATAAATATGGCTAGTATAATAGGAATAGGAATATCTATATGGTTATATAGAAAGGCTTAAAAAAAAACAGGATGCGAAAACAGAAAGGATTTTTTTGAAGGAAATATTGAAAAAATTAGAAGTATACGGAGAAGAAAACCTGACATCTGAAGAGTTATTAAGCATTGTTATTTGGGGCAAAAATATAAGTGATAAAAAAATTAAAATTATTAAAAAAATTATAAAAAATAATAAAGAGTTAAATGGAAATTTAGAATTTTTAATGCATATTAGTGTAAACGAACTTATTGAGCAAGGATTAGAGCAAGATGAAGCTTTTAAGACAAAGGCCATATCAGGTATATTTAAGAAATTGTGTTATCCAATTAGTTCTAAAAAAATTGAAATTAGTTCTTCAACAGATGTTGTTAATTTTTTTATGCCCGAGCTTAGATATGAAAAAAATGAAATTGTAAAAATAGTTATTTTAACTAATAAAAATCAGGTTTTAAAGATTGCAACTTTGTCTATTGGAACATCAAGTAGCGCTACAATATCGCCAAAAGACATTTTAAGTGATCCAGTAAAGATGAAAGCGTCTAAAATAATATTAGTACATAATCATCCAAGCCGGAGATTCCAAGCCAAGTCTAAAAGATATTCAAACAACAGAAATCATTAAAAGATGTGCTTCTATAATGGGAATAGAACTCTTGGATCATATTGTTATTGGTAATGGAAATTGGGATAGTGCAATGCCATAATATAATTGTTTAATAAACTATTATTTAAATAGTTAAAGGATTAAATTAGAAAATTAAAATTAAGAAGGTATATAAAATGAATAGAAGTAAACAAACAGAAGTTTTAGGTGGTATTATAACAACTATAATATTAATTTTACTTGTATTTTTATCAAATGTTGAGATTGGTAAACTTACATTTTTTGAAAGCATTGCAAATACAATTGTTTCTCCAATTCAAAATATGTTTATTAGTTTAAAGAATAAGGTTGGTGGACATAACGAGTATTTTTCTAACATAGATGATTTAATAATAGAAAATAATGAGTTAAAAGAAAAAAATAGAGAATTGGAAGAAAAAGTTCGTGAATTAGAAATCATTAAAGCAGATAATGAAACAATGCAGGCATACATGAATTTATCGCAAAAATATGCAGAATATAAAACAATTCCAGCATATGTAATAAATAAAGACATAAGCAATTTGAGTAATAATATAGTAATAAATGTAGGTTCAGATGATGGTGTCGGAGTAAAAATGACAGTGATTGCTGATAAAGGTTTAGTAGGCCATGTAATTTCTGTAACAAAAAATACTGCAAAGGTTCAAGTTATTATAGATCCTGCAAGTACAGTAAGTTGCTCTATTAGTACAACAGAGCAAAGTTTAATATGCAAGGGAACTATAGATAATAATCAAGTTTTAAGAGCAAGTATGATTCCAACTGGTGCAGAACTTATACAGGGAGATAGTGTTTCAACATCAGGTATAGGTGGAATTTATAGAAAAGGAATTTATATTGGAAATATAAAAGAAATTATTACAACTAGTAACATAATAGATAGATATGCTATTGTAGAACCAGCAGTTGATTTTTCAAAGCTTAATAATGTTTTAGTAATAGCAGAGTAAAAAGTTTTATAACTATTTATAAAAGATAACTTTAATAAAATAGAGGGTTTAATGAAAAAAATTAGTGTTTCAATTATATTTTTAATTTTTATTTTTATTTTATACTTTATACAAGTTGGGGTATTTTCAAATTTTGGATTATTTGGGGTAATGCCAAATTTATTTATAATATTAGTATTATATATTGGACTTTTTACCAATTCAGTAAATGCTATTTGTTTTGGGATAATAATAGGAATATTTTTAGATTTGTTATATGGAAATACTGTTGGGCTATCTGCTGTAATGTTTTGTATAGTTGGATATATTGCTTCATATTTTGACAAAAATTTTTCGAAAGAAAATAAAGTTACTATTCTTTTAATGTCTATAGGAGCAACTATTATTTATGAATTTGGATTTTATTCATTAAATGGGCTAATATTAGGATATGATTTTGAATGGTTTAAATTTATTAGAATAATTTTATTTGAAATAATTTATAATAGTTTAATAACAATAATTTTATATCCTTTTATTCAAAAATCTGGTTATAAAATAGATAGAATATACAAAAAAAATAATATTCTTACAAGATATTTTTAAATAGAGATTTTAAGGCTTTTTATCAATAAATATATTAATAATATTCTAAGAATAATTTTTAGAAAAATCATAAAGCGAAAGAAGGTGAAAAATCTGAGGCAGAAAAGTGAGCTAGAAAAAACTAATTTTAGATACAATGTTATTACAACAATTTGTTATTTAATTGGAATTATAATTTTAATTCAGCTTTTTAATTTACAAATTGTGAATGGTTCAGAATATAGAGAAAATTCAAATACTAGATTATCTAGAGAAGGAACAATAGAAGCTGCTAGGCGGTAGTATATCTGATAGAACCGGCAATGTCTTAGTATCCACAGATTTGGGGTTTTCTGTGGAAATGTACAAGACAAATGTTGAAAATGATGTTTTAAATAATTCAATTTTATTAATGACAAATATATTAAAGAAAAATGGGGATTCTTATATAAATACATTTCCAATACGTATAAATCCTTTTGAATTTGTATTTAATTCTGAGGAAGAATTAGCTAATTGGCGCAAAACACATAAAATTCCAGAAGCAGCTTCTGCTGAAGAAGCATTTTACATATTTAGAGATAAGTATCAAATTAAGAGTAATGATATTAATGAAATTGAGCAAATATTAGCAATTAGATATGCTATTACAACTCTAGGGTATTCAACAACAAAATCTATTAAAATTGCAAGCTTAATTTCTCCAGAAAGTGCTGTACAACTTCAAGAACAAAGTCAAGAATTAACTGGAGTTAGTGTAAACCAAGAGCCAATTAGAAAATATCATAATGGAAATTTAGCATCACATATTATTGGATATGTACAAACAATTAGAAAAGAAAATATTGAAGAGTTTGAGGCAAATGGTGATACACACATATATAAAAATACAGATAAAGTTGGACAAACGGGAATTGAAAAGGTTTTTGAAGAGTATTTAAGAGGTGAAGATGGTACAAAACAGATAGATATGTCTGTTGATGGTACAATTACAGGAGAATATATTTCTCAAGAGGCAATAGGTGGAGCTAATATTATACTAACAATTGATGCAAATCTTCAAAGAGTAGCTGAAGAATCATTAGCAAATAACGTAGAAAAAATAAGAAATGGTGGATTTTCACGGTATATATGATGCAAACGGTGCGAGTGTTGTTGTAATGAATGTAAATTCCGGAGAAGTATTAGCAATGGCTAGTTATCCAGACTACAATCCAGAAGAATTTTACATTGGTGGAATATCTAATAGTAGGTGGGCTGAGCTTAATGATTCTATAAAAGCTCCATTACATAATAGAGCAATTCAAAGCACTTATGCACCTGGATCAACTTTTAAAATGGTTACAGCTGTTGCTGCTCTTGAAAGTGGTGCAATTGGTGTAAAAGATACTATAGATGATAATGGAAGATTTTATGTATCTGATGATTATCAACCAGCTTGCTGGTTATATAATGATTATGGATATGGACATAGAAGATTAAATGTTTCAGGGGCAATAGAAAAATCGTGTAACTATTTCTTTTTTGAAGTTTCAAAAAGAATGGGAATAGATATTTTAGAAAGATATGCTAGATTTTTTGGCCTTGGATCAAAAACTGGGATAGAACTTAGTGGAGAGAAAAAAGGTACAGTTGCAAATAGGACTGAGTTTGAAGAAAAAACTGGAAATAGATGGACTTTAGGGTATACGGTATCAGCTGCTATTGGACAGGGAGATAATGATTTTACTCCAATTCAAATGGCAAAATATATTTCAATGTTAGCAAATGGAGGCCAAAAAATAAAGGTGAGCATTATTAAAGATATAATTCTTTCGAATGGTACTTATGTTGCACGTTCAGAAATAGAAGAGTATACAAGAAAAAAACTAAATATAATTGATGATACTTCTGAAAACTTTCAGATAAGTGAGCAAACGAAAAAAGCAGTACTAGATGGAATGCTTTCTGTTACAGATGATGAGGGAGGTACAGCATATTATGTTTTTCAAGACTTTAATATAAGAGTTGGAGGAAAAACAGGTTCAGCCGAGGTTGGAAATAAGGTAAACGCATGGTTTGTTGGTTTTGCACCTTTTGATAATCCTGAAATAGCTGTTGTTGTTACTGTGGAGAATGGTGGACACGGGTATTATACGGCAGAAGTTGTAAGAGATTTAATAGCTGAATATTTTGGTATGAATGTTCAGATGATTAATGAAAATATGTCTGTATATAGTGAAATAGAATCCTTTATATAGAAAGTAGGAGATAAAATGAACAATATTAAAATAATTCAAAGACCAGATGAAATAGTGATAAATGTAAATATAATTGCTGAAATACAAGAAATTGTTGAAGAATTAGAAGTAAAACTACCTAAGCTTAAAGAATTTTATCAATCATCTGATATTCCAATCAGAGTTACAGGAAAACTTTTTACTGAAAGTGAAATAGATATTCTTACAAAGCTTATTCGGTTCTTCAATAGATGTTGAAGTGAAATTTGATGATATATCAGATTTACTTGGTCTTCATGCAATAAAAAAGACTTTTCAAACTAATACAGAAATATCTGAAACAAAGTTTATTAGGTATTCAATTAGATCAGGACAAAAGGAAGAATACCCTGGAAGTATAGTAATATGTGGAGATGTTAATGCAGGTGGAGAAGTAATTGCCGGTGGAAATGTAATGGTAATCGGCAGTTTACGTGGTGTTGCTCATGCTGGTGCAAATGGAAATATGTTGGCAATTATTTCTGCTAATTCTATTGATGTTACACAAATTAGAATAGGGAATTTAGTTAAAGAAATACAAGAGAAAATAGAAAAAAGCCCAATTTGTAGGGCAAATGGAAATGAAATAGTTATAGATTAAATAAATTTAAACCACCATTTTTACTAAAAAGCTCTAATAGAGAAAGTATTTTTGTAAGTTTTATTAATTCGTCTAAATTTCTTTTAGCTTCTGGATTTAAAAAAGGTTTTAAATCTTCTAGAAGCTTGACTTTAGGCGAATTTTGATTTTTAGCTGAAGAAAGAATATTTTTTAGTTTAATAATTGTCTCTATATCGAAATCAAAATCAGGCTGAGAAGACTTTTCACCTGTTTTTTTTTCACCTAAAGCTCCAGACAATTTTGAAAGATCTATGTTTTTAGATGCTAAAATATCTTTAAATTTATTAATTGCATCAGAAAAGTCCTCATTCATTTTTTTCCTCCTTGAATCTTAAGGGTAGTGTAAACTAATTTTATTTTTAATTATTCTACACTCCTTGATTTTGTTGAGTTTTGTACCTTTTTTATTATAAAAAAATGATACCCCCCTCTTTTATGGTATAATTGTTACATCAAACATCAACTAAAACCAGAAAG
>JAFXMI010000024.1 GCA_017530505.1 Clostridia bacterium
ACTTAGAATTTGAAAGAGTTTCTGGTGATAATAACGAGGAGGAAATACCTGTACCCATGCCGAACACAGAAGTCAAGCTCCTTGGTGCCGAAGATACTTGCGAGTTACCTTGCTGGGAAAATAGGAAGTTGCCAGATTTTTATATTCCTCGTTAGCTCAGTCGGTAGAGCGCCCGGCTGTTAACCGGTAGGTCGTCTGTTCGAGCCAGACACGAGGAGCCATTAGCTAATTTCGTCGAACCACTTTGAAAGCCTTGATACAAAAGGAATCTAAAACTTCGACAAAATTAAAAAGAGAAAGAAGATGATTTGATTCTATTCAGATTATCTTCTTTTATTTCTATATCATTAGTGGTTCTATGTTAATAGTTTGTTGGACAATTTGTAAAAAGTTTGTGTTTCAATTCTTTTAAAATTTTAATACAATAAAAGATTCTGCATAAGATTATAATTTTATTTATTTGAGTTTATATTTGTTCTTGCAATCTTTTAAAATATGTGATTTAATAAAAATAATATTAAATTATTAAAAATGTTATAATTTATACTGAAATTTAAAAAGCTTTTTCAACTGTACTAGATTATAATATTTATATAATGTTAGATCAATATATTAGTTAATAAGGGAAGTTTTTATGTCAATTTATGATTGTAAAGTAAAAAATAGAAGTGGTGAAGAAGTTTCTATTCAAAATTATAAAGGAAAGGTATTATTAATAGTTAATACTGCAACAGGATGTGGCTTTACTCCACAATATGAAGGATTAGAAAAATTATATAAAGATTATCACGATAAAGGACTTGAAATTTTAGATTTTCCATGTAATCAGTTTGGAAACCAAGCACCTGGAAATGATGATGAAATACATCAATTTTGTCAATTTAAATATAACACTTCTTTCGACCAATTTGCCAAAATAGATGTTAACGGAGAAAATGAAAGCTCTTTATTTACATACTTAAAAAATGAAATAAAAGAGGATAAAATTGAAGGAATGAAAAATAAGATTGCTATGAAAGGAATAGAAAAGATAAGTTCAACTTATAAAAAAGATGGTGATATCAAGTGGAACTTTACTAAATTTTTAGTAGATAAAGAAGGAAATATTGTAGCAAGATATTCTCCAACCTATAAACCTGAGGATATTGAAAGTAAAATAAAAGAAATAATAATTTAAAATACTTTAGAGAAAATCTTTTTAAATCATAATGTTATTCAATAGTGGAGGTATGTATGTTGACCTTTTGGAGCTATAAAAGAACAAAGTCCGGGCTTATATGCTCAAGAAATGGCAAAAAGTGATTTTTTAAGCAAAGACATAATTCCATTTAATAAAATAGAAGAATTTATAAGAAAAAATATAAAATAAAGTTTTAAAAGTAGGGAAATAAAAATGAATGAATTTATTAATTTAAGTGCTGACAATATTAAAGAGGAACACATTTGTTGTGCAATAGGAGATCCAAAACATCAAGAAGGAGTTGATTGTAAAAAAGAATGGATTAAAAGTAAATTAAAAGATGGTCATGTCTTTAGAAAACTAAATGCTAGAGGGAAAATTTTTATTGAATATGAACCATTAGAAACATCATGGGTTCCCATAAGTGGTAAAAATTACATTTATATATATTGTTTATGGGTTGCAGGTAGTTTTAAAGATAAAGGAATTGGAAAAGAATTATTAGAATATGCAATAAAGGATTCTAAAGAAAAAGGAAAAAATGGTATTTGCACTTTAGTTTCTAAAAAGAAAAAACCGTTTTTAGGTGAAAAGAAATTCTTTGAACATTTTGGATTTAAGGTAGTAGATAATATAGGAGATTATGAATTATTAGTATTGAAATTTAAAGAAGCTGAAGTCCCTAAATTTAATGAAACAGCAAGAAATATGAAAATTGATAGTCAAGATTTTACAATTTATTATAGTTACGAATGTCCTTATGTAGAATATGAAGTTAAAGAGCTTTCAGATTATTCTAAAGAGAAGAATATAAAATTAAACTTTATAAAAATTGATTCATTAGAAAAAGCCAAAAATGCACCTTGTATTTTTAATAACTGGGCTAATTTCTATAAAGGAAAATTTATATCTAATACAATATTGAATTCAAATGCTTTAGAAAAACTACTAAAGTAGAGATTTATATTCATTTATGTTAATATAATACAAGCTATTATAATGCAATAAAAACTTAAAAACAAAAAGATACGTAAGTGTTGATAATAAAGAATTACGTATTTTTTTATTGCATTATAACAATTTGTTTAGTTATAGTCCAGTCTTGATGGTCAAAGGAGAAATATTTTTCAAAATGAGGACTAATTAAAATTGCATTTAAAAGATATTGAAATACTAGAAACAAAAGAAAATGAAATTTTAGTAAAGGTATATACTTCTGCTGTTAATCCATTAGACAAAAAGAAATTCATCCATCTATTGATAAGATTTATACTTTAGAAGAAATCAATAAAGCTTTGAAATAAGAGGAGTTTAATTGAAAACTCCTTATTTTGATTCAAGTGTAGTTAAATATTTATCAGCATCATAGACAGATTTAAAGTAATTTCCAATTTTCTTTCTAAATCTGTCTTTTTGTTTAGTTATAGTTTTGGGTAAATGTTTAAATCATAAATTATCAATAAAAAAGAAAATTGCAAAGTATTAATATTTCCCTTGTAATCAAGATTTGTATATTATATAATAATTTTATAATTGAGGAGACTAAAATGAATAATAAAAAACAATATAATAAAATAGCCATTATACAAAGTTTGCCATTTATATGTTTATTTGTTGGTATACTAAGTATTATAAGTAAGAATTTTTATATTAGTTTAGATGATTATGAATATTTAAAAGTTCCAATTAATTTAGAATTTTATAGATATATAGTGGAAGGATATTTAAGTTGGTCTAGCAGAGTATTAATAGATTCTTTTGCGGTTATAATATCTAAAATGCCAGATATATTTATTATTTTAACTTTGTCATTAGTATATACTCTTATTGCATATTTTATTTCAAATTTATTAGACTACGATAATAATATATTAAAGAATATTCTTGTATGTTTATTAATGTTGATTTTTCCGTATGAAATAGAAAAGAGTGCTGGAATAGTAGCCACAACAATTAATTATATTTTTCCTGTATTGTTTGCATTAATTTGTTTAAATCATTTTATTAAGATAGAAAAAAATGGTTCGAAAATTGATTTTTTTTTAGGTTTTATGATTGCTTTTTTTATAGCAACTGATTCAGAACAAATATCACTAATAGCTTTTTTTGGTTTTATAGTTTATTTTGCATATTGTTTATACAATAAAAAAGATATTAATAAATATTTAATTTTATATTTTTGTGTTTTACTATTAAAAATGATGTTTATTATACTTTGTCCAGGTAATCATTATAGGTATAGTACAGAAATTATAGACAGGTATTCTGATTATTCAAAATTTAATTTTATTGATAAAATAATAATGGGTATATTATATACAACAAGAGTTTTATTTGTAAATCCAATTATAATTATTATATTTAGTGTTATATTATTTTTTTTAACATTTATAAAGAATAATAAAAAAATACATACAATTATTGCTACAATTTCAACATTTTTTATTATTTTCTTTATTATTAATAAAAATTTTGCTATAAAGGAAGTTATATTTTATAATGGACCATATTATTCTATTTTGATATTTATTCCGATAATTATGTTTGTAATAAATTTGTTGTTGATTATAAATAATTATAAAATGAATAGGGTAATGATAGTATTGATATATATATTGGGAATTATAAGTCAAATGTTAATGGCATTCTCTCCAACAATATATGCGTCATCATACAGAACAGGGACAATTATGTATTTCTCATTTATTATTTTAATTTTTTTCGGTGTAATTGAAATATTAAATGTTTTAAAATTAGATATTGAAGAGCATAAGCACGTGAAAATGATAAAGAGAAAATAGTATATATTATAAAAATTAGTTTATAGCAATATAAATATGTACAGAGATTTTATAAAAATGGAAATAATTAGAAAAAAGAAAAAACAAAAAAATAATTCTGTAAGTCGCTAGTGTGTAACACTTACAGAATTTGTTATTTTTGCAGGGGTACAAGGCCTGGAACTTTGCATTCGTTCACCTTCTTGCCACTTTAGCCAAGTGTTTCGCCACTTCACTCCACTTCAATTTTTTGCCAATTTCACTTCATACCCCGTATTATCACTTCGTTTTACTTCGGCGTTGCATTACTCGTTGCATTATGATAATTTGTTTAGTGCTTGTCCGGTGTGGATGTTGTGACTTTGGCATTATACTCATTGTTCAAACTGCCACTTTATCCCCATTTATTGCCCTTATTTGCAACTTTTAGTTTTTGCGATTTTACTTCTTATTACTTCATTATTTTAACTTTTGCATTCCAAATACATTATTTTTGCATTATAACATTATGTAACTTATGTGTTTTTTAAAATAATTTCATCAACAGCATTTGCTATATTCTCAAAAGAGTCTATACAATTTTCTAATTCATTATAAATTGTATTCCATCTTATTATCTCTACAGAATTTGTTTCGTTTGTAAATAAATCTTCAATAGCATTTTCAAAGACTGTATCACCTTTTTCTTCTGTTTCATTTATTTCAATAATTAGATTATGTACTTCAGCATAGCAATTTTTATTTTTGAACTTGGTAATCATTGAATTTAATAAAATAGATAGTTTATTAATTATCTGAGCAAAAATTATAAATTCTTTTCTTAGTTTCTTTACATTTAAAGTTTTTAGATTAATAAATATCTCATCCAAATAATCTATTGTATCATCCATTCTATTTGTTAAAAAAACAATGTCTTCTCTATCTATTGGCGGTATAAAGTCTTTTATTAAATAGTTTAATATTTCATGTAAATTCTTATCTGCATTATTTTCTAACTTGTGAACATCAGCAACAATTTGAGGTAGCTTATTAAACTCATAATTTTCAGCAAATTCATTTAATATAGCTGATATTTCCATTGCTATTTTTGAATTATTTATAAACATTTCATAATAATCCAATTCTTCTTTAATTATTTCTATTTTTTTCATAATATATCTCCTTAATTAAAATACTTTCAAAAATATTAGCGAAGTTATATATCCTAATAGTCCACAAGCCGGAAAAGTAATAATCCAAGCTAAAAACATATTTTTTACAATTTTAAGATTAACATTTGAAAATCTTTTTGATACACCAACTCCCATAATTGCTGTTGTCTTTACTTGAGTAGTACTAACAGGTACACCCAAGCATGTACATAGTAATAGACTTGAAGAACTTGCAATGTCTGCCGCTGCACCTTGATATGGTTCCATTTTTACCATTTTCATACCAACTGTTTTTATTATTTTATATCCACCAATTGAAGTTCCAAGTGTCATCATTAATGAACACAAAATCATCAGCCAAAATGGTATTTGAATATTTCCTGAATTTGTAATTCCAAAAGACAATTCAATAGCAAGTAAAAAAATTCCAATAAATTTTTGTCCATCTTGTGCTCCATGCATAAATGCCATTGAAGCTCCACTAAATACTTGTAGTTTTTTGAAAAAAGGAATCGTCTGTCTTCTATTAATTTTTCTGCAGATTTTTTCAATCAACTTAGTAATAGCAAAGCCAGCAATAAAACCAATAATTACTGATAGTAATAAACCAACAAGTACTTTTTCCCATTCATGTATATTAATTCCAGACATTCCCTTTTGAATTGCAATTGCTGCACCAGAAACCCCAGCAATCAATGCATGAGATTCACTAGTAGGTATTCCAAAATACCATGCCAAAACAGCCCACAAAACAATTGCAACAAGTCCTGCACATAATGCAACTAATGCATTTTCTGAATTATCTCCAAAATTTGCTATACTATGCAAACTTTCTGCAACAGTTGAACTAAATATTGTAATAATTAGTACACCTAAAAAATTAAAAATAGCAGCCATAATTATTGCTCTTTTAGGTCTTATACTTCTTGTAGAAACACATGTGGCTATTGCATTAGGTGCATCAGTCCATCCATTAACCAATATTACACTTAATAATAATAATGTAATAATACATAATGGAAAACTTTGAGTCAGATTTAATATAAAGCTATTTAATGTCAGTTCCATTTTTAACCCCTTTCTAAACCTTTTAATACTATCAATATCCCTAATTAATATTTTTGATTCTACTCTTTTATTAAATCATATATTATAAAAATTAACAATAAAAAAAGCTTCTTAAGTAAAATAACTTAAGTTATCTACACCAGAGTTGTACTTTATTCTTAATTTAATTTTTATTTCTATCTTTCTTTTTGCATCACTTCACATCATTTCTAACTTCACTTCATACCACAGTCTGCAACTAATACTGCATTTGTACTGCATTAATTTGTGCATTATTTAATATAGAAAATCCATGTAATTTGCTTGTAGGACAAATCACATGGATTTTTTCGTTGGTGGAGATGGTCAAATTAGAAATTTTCAACCAAATGAGAACCTACAAATGTTAATATTATTGAAAAAAATTGCAATGTTCGCATATCTTACAGAATTATAATGTTGAAAGTACAGTTGCTTTTGATATAAATTCAGATTTTACAAGTTATATAGACAATAAATAGCAGATTAAGTATCTGCTATTTTGCTATTTAAATCAACTAATTTTTGGGCAATAGTTTGAGGAGATTCCTTACAACCATTTATTAGCCAATAATAATAAACATTAAAAACTCCTCCAGCAATGAAATAAGATTTGAAAGTATTAAATCCTTGAATAGATAGATTAATATCAAATTCTTCTTTTAATAAATAAAATAAATCGGCTTTGTATATTAAAGTAGTTTCAGTTTTATATTTTAAAAGATGAGTAAATAATTTAGTATAAAAATCAATGGTATTATCTTTTTTATAATCGATATTAGTATTTATACGAAAATTATTAGTCGTAGTTTTAACCCATTTATGGATAATATCTTCTTTAGATGAGAAATTCCTGTAAAAAGAAGCTCTATGAACTTTGGCATTAGCCGTAATATCTGATATTGATATTTCATTATAAGATTTGATTTTCATAAGTTCGAATAAACTATTTGTTATATACTCTGCTACACTTAATTTTCTTTTAATTTTCATAATGCGACCAAACCTCCTTTAATGTTGCAAATTCAACAGATATATTGTTTATTAAAATAATTTATGCTACAATAGTTGCATAAATTATATAAGATGTTTTTACAAAAATCAACTAATTTTATTAAAAATTTTAGGAGGTAGCAAATGAAGAAAATGTTAAAAGTATTAGGAATTATTATTTTAGTAATTATAGTGTTAGTTGTTTTACAAATAATAAAAAATGTAGTAGACTCTTATAAGCCTTACTTAGAAGATGATTATTACAAAGAGTTTAAGACAAGTAGTGCATTAGAAGAAAAATATTCAAAAATGGGTAACTTTGAAGTATCACAACTTGACTATAAAGTAAATGATATTGGGAAAATTAGTATTTGGTATCCATCAGAACTTGAAAAAGAAAATAAACAATATCCTATGATTATTTTAGTTAATGCAAGTAATACAAGAGCAAGAAATTATAAGCCGTACTTTAAGCATTTAGCTTCTTGGGGATTTATAGTAGTTGGTAATGATGATCCACAAGCAGGAAGTGCTGAAAAATCTTCTAAAATGTTAGATTATATGTTAAATATAGACAAAAATAGTGTTCTCTATAATAAAATAGATAAAGATAATTTAGGAATTATAGGACACTCACAAGGAGGAGCTGGAGCAATTAGAGCTGTTACTGAATTTGAAAATGGTAAATATTATAAAACAATATTTACTGGAAGTGCAACATATCAGACACTTGCAATGTCAATGGGGTGGAACTATGATGCTTCAAAAATAAATATCCCATATTTTATGACAGCAGGAACTGGAAGTTCTGATGATTCTGGAGCAGAAGATATAAACCAAGAATTTGGAGGAGTTGCACCTTTAAAATCACTAATAGAAACATATAATAAAATGAGTAATAATGTATTAAAAGTTCGTGCAAGAGTTGTAGGAGCAGAACATGGAGATATGTTAGCAAGAACAGATTCTTATATGACAGCTTGGATGTTATATAATCTGCAAGGTAACGAGGAAGCAGGACAAGTATTTTTAGGAGATAATGCTGAAATTTTAACAAATTCAAACTGGCAAGATGTTGTAAAAAATAAATAATCCCCAAAGGACAAGAGATATTCACTTATCCTTTGATATAATCAAAAATACAAATTATTGTTTTGATTCTAATTTAGTTAAATATTTATCTGCATCATAGACAGATTTAAAGTAGTTACAAATCTGCTTTCTAAATCTGTCTTTATTTTTATTCTCATCTATATCAATAGCTAGATCTCCTTTATCTGTTATATACCAATATTCTTTTTTTGCTTTCATATAAACCTCCTAGTATATATATTGCATAAAAAACAAGATATTGCAAGTTTATGCATTAGATTTGCATTATTATATTTATTTTGAAATAGAAGAGGCTTTAAATAGGACTTTTATTGGGTTCGAATCCGGCAAGAAAGGAAGGATTCGAACCTTTTTAAAATAATACAAAAAAATGTGCAAATGCAGTAATATAAATACGTACAGAGATTTTGAAAAATGAATTTTATATTAAAAAATTGAAAAATATTAAAAATAAAAGACATGCAAACCTTGATAATAAAGAGTTACATGTCTCAATTGCATTAAAATTGCATCATTATCCCAAAAAATAATTCTGTAAGTCGCTTGTGCGTATCACTTACAGAATTTATCGATTTGGCAGGGGTAGAAGGATTCGAACCCTCACAGGCGGTTTTGGAGACCGATGTGCTACCATTAACACTATACCCCTAAAAATAAAGTACATTACTATTATACATAAGTTTTATTAGTTTTGCAATAAAAAAAATAAAAATATTATATTTTTTACTTGAATTGTTATATCTAGTGTGTTAGAATAGATGTAGTTAAAAATTAGGAGGAAGTTTAAATGAATTTAAAAAGAATATCTTTTATTATTATGGTAGCTATTATAATTGTTAGCTCGTTAACTATTTCTACTAGTGCTTTTTCAAATGAGGATTTAGCAACTTATCTTACATCGCCACATATGATTAGTGGTTCGCAATATAAATTAACTGATGCTAATGCTGTCGCTACTAAAGAATACTTAATGAAAAATCCTGTTACTGATGCGCAAGCTGCTCAGATAAAAGGTTTATTAGATCAAGCATTATCAAAAGTAAATGAAAGAAAAACTTTAAAAGAAATTACTCCAGCAGAAAAAATACAAATTATTTCTCTATTGCAACAAGCAGGTAATGTTGCAGGATTTACAGTTACTGTTGATACAAGTGCAAATACAGTTACAGTTAGCAAAAGTGGAACAGTAATAATAAGTGGATTTTATGTAGATGATGGAAATGGTGGAGTAACTATAAAATATGCTAACAATGGAGAAAGTGCTACTAGAACTGCAGCAAATGGTGGTTCTAAAACTTTTGTATATACTGGAGCAAATAATTCAATATTTGTGATTATCGCTTTATTAGCAGTAGTTGCCGTTTCTACATTATATGTAAAAAAAGCTTATGCAAAATAAAGTTTGGAAATTATTTAAAGCAACTATTATTAAATTAATGGTTGTTTTTTTATTTGTTGCTATTGTATTTATTCTTTATAAAGTTTGTCTTGAAGAAAAAATTGAAACGGTGTCAGGCTTTGTAGAGGTTTTTGCTGCAAATAAAGAATTTAAAACATTAGAACCAATTCTTTATGGAAATGTTTTATTGCATAGACCTTTATATGGGACAGAATATGCAAATATTAAAATCTCATCAATTGATGTTGATTTACCACTTTATTATGGTGAAAATTTAAATTTGCTAAAAAATGGAATTGGTCAGGATAGTAATTCGTATTTTCCTGGAGAAGGTGGTACAATACTTTTAATGGGACATAATTTTAAGTCATTTTTAGCTAGACTTCCTGAAACTAGAATTGGTGATAAAATAGAAATTACTACATCTTATGGTACTTTTGAATATACTATTTTTGAAAGTAAAATAGTTCATGAAACAGATTTAGGAGCAGCGCCAATTCAGCAAGATGAAGAAATTCTAATAATATATACATGTTATCCAATAAATAATATAGGTCATGCGTATCAAAGATATTTGGTATATGCAAAATAGAAAGGGACAAAAATGAAAAAATTAAAAATATTTTTAAACATTTTTCTTTCTTTTATTTTGATGATAGGTATTATATCTTCAACTTTTTTAATAATTATAAATAATTATTCATATAAAAAGAATATGTTAAAAAAGTTTGAAGAGATAAATCTATATAATTCAGTATATGAGGAAGTAAGAGATGGATTTGAAAATTATATATATCAATCAGGATTAGATTTAAATATTATAGATAAAATTTGTACAAGGGAAAAGGTTAAAAATGATATTTTATCTATTGTAAATTCTATGTATGGTGATGGAGAAACTTTGATAGATACAACAGAAATAAGAGCTAATTTAGAAAAATCAATAATGGAGTATGTTGAAAATGAAGGCAGAAAATTATCAAAAGAAGAGGAAGAAAATATTAAAATATTTGAAGACTTAATCGAGGGAGTTTATAAGAATGAAATTGGTTTATATCAAAAAGGTTCAGACAAAATTGCAAGAAAATTACCACAAGTTTTATCATTTATTAAAAATCTAGAAATAATTGTTATAGGATTAACAGCCTTTTTATTAATAGTTTTAATAATACTTAATTCAAAAATATTATCTGTTGCAGGAAGCTATGTTGGGGTTTCATTGTTTTCAAGTGGTATTTTATTATTCTTTTTTAGAAAAATTATAATATCAAAAATTGAAATAGATTCTTTAGTTATTTTTACAAAAAGCCTATCAAATTCAGTAATTATAATTTTAAAAGATGTTTTGTCTATTATTCAAACTTTTGGAACATGGTATGTTGTTTTTGGAATTTTTAATATTGTTATTATGAACATTTTATTAATACAAAATGATGAAAAGTAAAGTATACAAAAATTTTAAAAGGTATTTACAAAAGAATAAAAATAAAATAGAATAATAATATAAGTTTATTCTATTTTTTACATATTTGAAAAATTATACTTTTCTGTTGTATAGAAAAATCTTTTATCAAGTTTTGCAAATAAATTAGGAGGAAATTACTTTGGAAAATAAAAGACCAAATTCTAAAAGAGCTGTAATATTTTCGTATTTTGTTTTTGCTATGATATTAATTTTAATATTATTTGAATTTAATGTAAATTCAAATAATTCATTAAAAAATATATATAATGTAAATAGGAATAATAAAAATTTTAAAATGATTGTAAGTTCTGAAAATGAAGACTTAGGACAATTATTACAAGAATTTGCAACAAATAAAAGTGTTAATTTAGAAATTGAATATGCTGGAACTTTGGATATAATGGAAAAATTGAATTCTGGAGAATCTTTTGATGCGGTTTGGGCATCTAATTCAATTTGGCTTTATATGTTAGAAAATGTTTCTATTAGTAATTCTAAATCTACTAGTATTAATCCAGTTGTTTTTGCAATTAAGAAAAGTAAAGCACAAAGCTTGGGTTTTATAAATAAAAGTATTTATACAGAAGATATTGTAAATTGTATAAAAGAAGGAAAACTTACCTTTAGTATGTCTAATCCTACTCAAACTAATACAGGTGCAACTGCATATTTAGGATTTCTTTCAACATTAGCTGGAAATCCAGAGGTTTTAAGGGAAGAAAATCTTTTAGATGAAAATTTAAAAACGGAGTTAGTAACATTATTTTCTGGTTTAGAAAGATCATCCGGTTCGGAAGCTTTTTTGGAAGAGATATTTTTAAATGGAGCTTATGATGCTGTTGTTACATATGAATTTTCAATAATAAATATAAATAAAGAATTAGAGGCAAAAGGGGAAGAACCACTTTATGTTATTTATCCAGTAGATGGAGTTTCAATTTCTGATTCTCCACTTGCATACATAAATAATAAAGATGATGAAAAAAAAGAATTCTTTTTAGAACTTCAAGAATACATCTTAAGTGATGAAGGACAGGCAAAATTAGCTTCTCTAGGAAGAAGAACT
This sequence comes from Clostridia bacterium, assembly GCA_017530505.1. Taxonomy (GTDB): domain Bacteria; phylum Bacillota; class Clostridia; order TANB77; family CAG-508; genus Scatovivens. The sequence continues at coordinate 12,234 of JAFXMI010000024.1, forward strand.
TGGTATGGTGGAATTAATTCAAATGCTGATAAAAGTGTATTTAATCCTAACTGGGGAATAAATACAGAAAAATATATAGTTCCTATAAAATATCCTAGTACTAAAATTATAAAACAAGCTTTGGGTATGTATCAAACAGAGTTTAGAAAACCTATACATGCAGTTTTCTGTTTAGATTATTCTGGAAGTATGTATCCAAATGGGTATAATCAATTAACAAAAGCAATGAACTATATTTTAGATGAATCGCAGGCTTCAGAGAATTTACTGCAATTTTCTGAAAAAGATAAAATTTCTATAATTCCATTTAATGGTAAAATTTTAGGAGAATGGAATACAGATAATGGAATAAAAACTAGTGAATTAATAAACAATATTTTGACCCTATCACCAACAGGTGCAACAAATATCTATGATAGTTCAATTCGAGCTTTAGAGATTTTAGATAAAGAAGATAGTAGTATATATAACCTTTCTATTGTTTTAATGACTGATGGAATGTCTAATTCTGGTTCTTATTATACATTATCTAAAAAATATAGAGAAGTTGGAAAAGATATACCAATTTATTCAATTATGTTTGGAGATGCTTATGAATACGATTTAACTCAAATTGCAGAATTAACTAATGCAAAGGTTTTTGATGGAAGACATGATTTACTTAAAGCCTTTAAAGAAGTTAGAGGTTATAACTAATACTTTTAAATCATCGAAAGGAAGATTATAAAATGAAAAATGGCTCAATACTATCTGGAATAGTAGGTGGAATTTGCTTTGCTGTACCATATATTATTTTTTCAGAACCATTGGGAATGTCAGTAGCATTTTCAGTTTCTATGCTTACAGGATTATTTGGATTTGGTGCTGGATCGTTAGTATTTTCTAATAATAAGACTAAAGAATATACAATAGATTTAGAAAATGAGGGAATTGATCAAATTTTATCTAAAGCTAAAAAAATGAATACAGAGATAATTGGTATAGTAAATAAGATAGAAGATTCAAACTTACAGAAAGATATTAGAGAAATATATCAAACTTCATCTAAAATAATTAATACAGTCGAAACTAACCAAAAGAAAATGAAATATGTTAAAACTTTTTTTAGTTATTTTTTACCTGAAACTTTAAAGCTTCTTAATAAATATGATGAAATAGAAAATCAAAATCTAGGAAAATCAGGAGAAGATTTTATGATTAAAACTAGAAAAATGATTTCTAAAGTTAAGCTTGCTTTTAATGAACAGTTAGCTCATTTATATCAAGAAGATATTATAGATACTGATGCAGAAATGAAGGTATTTGATTCAATGATAAAGTCAGAAGGATTTGATGGAAATGATTTCAAATTATAATTTTAAGGAGGAAAAAAGCTTGAATAAAAAAAGAATTGTAGGAGTATTTATTTTTGTATTAATTATACTTGTTGTACTTATTGGAAAAACAATTGTAGATAATAATAATCAAATAGGAAAAAATCTACATAATAAACAATTAGATAATATATATGTTGCTACTGGTGGTGGAAAAGAAGGCTTTATTTCAGATGAAGATGTTGTAAAAATAATGGAAGATGTGTATAATTTAAATATTATTTATGATAATTGGAGTAATGGAAAGCTTATTGTAAATGATTTAGTTAGAGAGGATGGAACTAAGTATGATGCAATGTTTTGTTCAGACCAAAGATTTTATGATTACTATAAATTATCTCCAGACAAATCAAAGGGAGAAGCAGATAGATATAAAGTTTTAGACGGAGGATTAACTTTAAATACTCCTATTGTTATATATAGTTGGAAGGAAGTTGTAGATGTTTTAATATCTCAAGAAATTGTTACTCAAAAAGACAATGTATATTATATTACAAATATGGAAAAATTGCTTAATTATATTTTAGAAGGTGTTAAATGGTCAGATATTGGTTTAGATATGCTTTATGGAAGTATTAATATTGCATCAACAGATCCAGTAACATCTTCTCCAGGTGCTACATATTATGGATTACTTTTATCTATTATGTGTGGTGGAAATGTTACAGATGATAATATTAATGAAAATTTACCAAAATTAAAAGAGTTTTATATTAAATCTGGATATATGAATAATACCCCAGCAGATTTGTTTGAAAGATATTTAAAGACAGGCCTAGGTGGAGAGCCAATGATTGTGGATTATGAAAAAAGTATAGTTGAATTTGCTTATGAAAATCCAGACGGTTTTAATCAGGTAAAAGATGATATTAGAATTTTATATCCATCACCAACAATTTGGAATTCTCATTGTATTGCTACTTTTGATGAAGAAGGGAATCAGTTTTTAAAAGCTTTTGATAATAAAGATATACAGCAAATTGCATGGAATAGATATGGATTCAGAACAGGAATATCTGCTGGAAATTACGATGTATCTACTTTAGGAATTACAGGAATACCAAAAACTATAACAAGTACGGTATCTAGTTTAAAAATGAATATGTATAATTTATTAATAGATTATTTAGGAAATAAATAAAATAAATATTATTTGGAGGGAAAAAAATGGAGAATATTGAAATTGAATTAAAATCTGACATTAACACAAAACCAATTGAAAATAGTATTTCATTTGGTGAGAAAATTGAAGAAACTGAGGTTGAAAAAACATTAAACTATGATGCTCTAACAAAGGTTGAGCAAGAAGCAATTGATTCTTTTAATCAAAAAATTGATATAAATGATACAACTCAAATTTTACAGTATGGCTCATCAGCACAAACTAAAATTTCTAAGTTTTCTGATTCAGTTTTAGAAGATGTTAAAACTAGAAGTACAGGAGAAGTTGGAAATTTACTTTCATCATTAGTCGCCGAAATTAAAGATTTTGATACACATATTCCTGAAGATGGAAAAAAAGGCTTTTTTGGAATATTTAAAAGTGCGAAAAAAGAACTTACTAGATTACTTGCAAAATATGATAAAGTAGAAAATAATATTAGTAAAATTGAAAAAAGTCTTGAAGAACATAAACTTCAAATGCTAAAAGATATTGCTGTTTTTGATACTATGTATGAAAAGAATTTAGAATATTTTAAAGAAATTTCTTTATATATAATCGCTGGTGATAAAAAATTAGAAGAATTAAGGACAAAAATACTTCCTGGATTACAAAGTGTCGCTGAAAAAACAGGTGATCAAACGGATATTCAAAAAGTTAATGATATGGTAAATATAATAAATAGATTTGAAAAGAAAATATATGATTTAAAGACAACTCGTATTATTTCTATTCAGATGGCACCACAAATAAGATTAATACAAAATAATGATAGTGAATTAGTTGAAAAGATTCAAAGTTCGTTAATTAATACAATTCCTCTTTGGAAAAATCAAATTGTTATTGCTTTGGGGATAACAAATGCAAAAAATGCATTAGGAACTCAAAAAGCTGTTACAGATATGACAAACGATATGCTTAAAAAGAATAGTGAACTTCTAAAACAAGGAAGTATCCAAATAGCTGAAGAATCTGAAAGAGCAATTGTTGATGTTGAAACTTTGCAAAAAACTAACAAAGATATAATAGAAACATTAGATAGAATTTTAGAAATTCATGAAAATGGACGTCAAAAAAGAGCTGAAGCTGAAAAACAGTTAATTACAATTGAACAAGAGCTAAAGGAAAAAATGCTTGAAATTAAAAATGAAGAATAATTAAATTATTAAATGGAGCTTTTTAATAAAACAAAAAGCTTCATTTTTATATAATAAAAAAGTACAATATAATGATTAATGGAAAAAAAAGTGAAACAAATGACAGAATACAGATAGTTATGCCTCCAATTTTATTATTTTTTTCAATTTCATATATTCCATAAAAGAAAAATTTAATATAACAAT
>JAFXMI010000025.1 GCA_017530505.1 Clostridia bacterium
TAAAATACTCTATCATTTTTGAAAAGTTATGTGCCTCGTCTTTGTTCGCCCGCGAAAAATTCTTTAGAATTTTTCTGTGGAAATTTGGCGAAGCCTTTATATTATAGGAAGTTCGGAGAACTTTCCTATAATATAAAAAAGGATTCTCTTTTTGAATCCTTTTTTATTTAACATCTATTTTCTAGACTCTATTAATATAATTATTTATTTTCTAGACTCTACAATCAATTTTATTCCCGTTCTATCCTCACCTTCAACTTGAACTTCTGCAAAAGCTGGAATACAAACTAAATCTACTCCAGATGGTGCTACAAATCCTCTTGCTATTGCAACAGCTTTTATTGCTTGATTTATAGCTCCTGCTCCTATTGCTTGCATTTCTGCTTTTGTACTTTCTTTAACCAATCCTGCTATTGCACCTGCAACTGAATTTGGATTTGATTTTGATGAAATTTTTAAAACTTCCATTTTTTTTCCTCCTAATATTTTTTGTTTTCCTTTTGTTTTACAAAAAGTATTTTATATAAAAATATTAGTCAAATCAATAGAAATTGCCAAAATTTAAATACTTTCGTACGACTGATTTCGACAGTAAAATTAAGTTAAAAGTTGTTTTGTCTAAAACTGTCGTCAAAATATGTTTTTTTTTGTCCAAAAGCAGTTTTAATTATTTGCTATTTAACATTTCTTGTTTTAAATCAAAAAGTTTTTGTGAAATATCTACATAATACTTTTGAGGATTACGTAAACGTTTAACTTCATCCCAAATTGAACTTAGCTGTTTTTTAGCATAAATTGAACTTTCTTTTAAAGTTGGACAATTATAAATAAGCTTTCCATCTTTAAAAATTTGTTCTTGAAGAGGTTTAACTATATAATTTATTAATTTTTTTCTCTTCCATGTATTATTTTCATCAAATAATTCATACTCCACCTCACTTATTTCTTCATCAGCAAGTGCAATTAAATCTGCCAAAGCATATCCTGTATCTTTATCATAAAATCTATAAACTTTTTTAAATCCAGGATTAGTTATTTTTTCACTATTTTCACTTATTTTTATTTTTGGAATTAACTTTTCATTTTTTTCTAATGCAACCAATTTGTATACTCCTCCAAAAACTGCATCACTTTTTGCAGTAATTAGATTTTCTCCAACACCAAATGAATCAATTTGTGCATTTTGATCAATTAGTGATTGTATAAGATATTCATCTAAAGAATTGCTTACGCAAATCTTACAATCTTTATATCCTGCATTATCTAGCCTTTTTCTAACCTCTTTTGAAAGATAAGCTAAATCTCCACTGTCTAATCTAATTCCAAGAGGTCTAATTCCTTTTGGCTTTAAAACATTGTCAAAAACTTTAATTGCATTTGGTATCCCACTTTCAAGAGTATCATAAGTATCTACCAAAAATAAACTATTATTTGGGTATATTTCAGCGTAAGCTTTAAAAGCTTCATATTCGTTATCAAAACTTTGTACCCAACTATGTGCCATTGTACCAGAAGCAGGTACGTCAAATTCCTTAGCTGTATAAACACAACTTGTTCCGTACAGCTCCTCCAATTATTGCAGCTCTAGAGCCGTAAACTGCTGCAGATACTCCATGAGCTCTTCTGGCACCAAATTCCATAATTGGTTTTCCTTTTGCCGATCTTACTATCCTACTCGTTTTTGTAGCAATTAAGCTTTCATGATTTATAAATAAAAGCATTGCTGTTTCTAAAATTTGAGCTTCTATAATATTAGCTCTAACTGTAACTAAAGGCTCCTTTGGAAAAACAACAGTCCCTTCTGGAATAGCCCAAATATCACCTGTAAATTTAAATTTAAGTAAATAATTTAAATAATCCTCTGAAAAAATATTTAAACTTCTTAAGTAATTAATATCATCAATATCAAAGCTCAAATTTTTAATATAATCTATAATCTCATTAAGTCCTGCAACTACAACATATCCACCATTATCAGGTATTTTTCTAAAGAAAATATCAAAATAAGCAATCTCATTTCTTTGCATAACAAAATATCCATTTGACATTGTAAATTCATAAAGATCTGTAACTAATTCTAATTTTTTTTCATTCATGGGTTGTCTCCTTTTAATTTTATATTTTAAGTATTTTAATTAATGTTCTTAATTATTAAAATAATTTTTTCTATTAAATTGATATTTTGGAACTAATTCTCTTTTATGTCTGGAAAGTTTAAATTTTTTTAAAATTATTTCTTTTGCATGCTCTTCTGTATTTCCAATTTCAATCATTTCTTCTATTTGAGAATACTTTACTCCAATTTTTTCCTCATCTGTTTGTTTACTTAGTCCATCACTTGGTGCTTTTTTTAAAATTTTTTCTGGTACATCTAAAAATTCTCCTAATCTTAAAACTTCGCTAACTGTAAAATTTGCTATTGGGTTTAAGTCTGAACTATTATCTCCCCATTTTGTAGTATATCCTACAATTGATTCACATAAATTTCCAGTCCCTATAACTAGATAATCTAAGCTTTGAGCTATTGCATACAAACAAGTCATTCTTATTCTTGGTTTAGTATTTATTTTTGCTTCGCTAGATAAACTTCCAATACCTTCTTTTTCAATTATAGAATTAGTTGACTTTTCAAATACATCATAAGTTTTACTCAAATCTATATTAATCAAATTTACATCAAATTTTTTTGCAACTAAAATAGCATCCTCATAATCTTTTATGTTGGAATTGCAAGGCATTGAAACAGCCAATACTCTTTCTTTTCCAATCGCTTTAACTGCCATTGCTAAAACAACAGCTGAATCTTTCCCACCACTTAATCCAATTACTAATCCATTTGCAGATGTTCTTTTTACAAAATCTCTAATCCATACAATAGCATTATTTAATTCTATTTTTAAAACATTATCTTCTAACATTTTTTTCTCCTGTTTCAATATTTTTAAATTATCTTAAGATGCCTTCTTTTATAATATATATTTAATAAATCTATTTTATTGATATAAGTTATTTTTTATAATATAATCCATAACACAATCTGGTACTAAAAACTTAATACTTTTTCCATTTCTTACATTTTCCCTAACAAAAGTTGAACTTAAAGTAGTTATATTAAAATTTTCTAATTTAATTATAGAACTTTTATTTTTTCTTAAAAATTCAGATGAATTTATAATATTTTCAAAATTATCAAATCCTCTAACAAAAACTAAAATTTTAAATTCATCCAAAATATCTTGGCAATTATTCCAAAGCTCAAATTCTTTAAGATTATCAGTTCCAGTTGCAAAAACAATATCTCTATCTGGATATGATTTTTTTAAAATCCTTAATGTTTCAATAGTTGTTAATACTCTATTAAAATCTAGTTCTAATCTTGAAACTTCTATTTTTTCTAAATCTTTACATACCATTTGAAGCATGTTAAATCTATGTTCATTAGAAATTGGCATTTCATCTTTTTTATAGTTAACATTTACTGGCATAAAAATTACTTTGTCTAAATCTTCAAAATTATTTATAATTTGTACTGCTAATGAAAAATGTGCAATAGTTGGAGGATTAAAAGCACCTCCTAAAACTACAATTTTTTTCATATTAAATTCCATTCCTTATTTATTTTTTTATTATAAACTATATATTAAATTGATATACATTTAAATATTCTTTAATAAAAATTTCTTAATTATAAATTTTATACAAAAAAGTACCATTAATTTGGTACTTTTTTATTCAAATGCTTTGCTGTATTTTATAAAAACAAAATTAAGCAATGCCATATTTTTTCTTAAATTTATCTGCTCTACCGCCAGTAGTATTTTGCTTTAAACTTCCTGTCCAAAAAGGATGACATTTTGAACAAACATCAATTTTTATTTCTGGTTTTATAGAATTAGTTTCTATCACATTACCACAATGACATATTATTTTACTAGCAACATAGTTAGGATGTATCCCTTCTCTCATGTAAATTCACCTCTCTCTTTAACTTTATTAACAATAATCCTTTTAATAATACCATATTTAAAAATAAATATCAAGTATTTAATTTAATAAATTATCATACATTTTCACATCAGATATTTTTTCAGTAATCATATCTAAAATATTGCTCTCATTAGATTCCTCTTCTTGTTCTTCTTCAATAAATTCAACCTCTGTAATACTTTGTTCTAAATTTTCGTCATCTACTATATTTTGTTCAATATATTCTATATCTTTGTTTTCTTGTTTTTCCTTAATAGATTCTTCTTTTGCTCTTTCAGCTTCTACTTCTTCAATAGTTTTATATCTAGAAATGTTACTTGTTTTTTTATTTGATGTTGAGCTATTATCTTCAGTAATATTAATAAATTCACGTATATTTACTCCTTCAGGAGCACTTGATATTGCCTTTTCTAGTGAAATTCTGTTTACTAATTTAGCAGTTATATTAAACAATATAGCTATAATACAAATTGCAAGTAATAATTTTTTCCATATTTTGGCCAACATATTTTTTCTCCTTTCACAATATCAAATTCAACTATAATTATAACCATTTTTAGTAAAAAAGTCAAGGGATCCGAGCTGTTATACAAAAAAATAAATATTGATTTTTCAAATAAAATATAATATAATTAATAGAGTTATAATTAATTTGGGGGTGTATTTTGGTTTCGACAGTATATTAGAAATATAAATAGCGAGTAGTGGAGATGCCTGTCCACTATAAAAGGCATAACTTAAAATAAACGCTGATAATGAATTAGCATACGCTGCCTAAGAGCAACGTCGTTTTACCTTTACTACCTGCGGTTTAGGATAAAATGTCAAATATGCAGGAAACAAAACTAATATAAGCTTTTATTATTAGTGGGTATATTTTTAAAGCTACTAAATATAAAACCTGTTTGTCGGTGTTATATTTAGGAATTTAAAAAGACAAACTGCACTCGGAGAATTTTATATTAAAGATATATTGGACAGGAGTTCAACTCTCCTCACCTCCACCAAATAAGAACAAAAATTAAAAGTTACTACTTACAGCTTATATGTCGTTAATTTATCTGTTAATAGTAACCTTGTATCAACTATATCTTATTATAATTCAATTTCAATACTATCCATATCCTTTTGTTTATCTTCTTTACTATAAACTCTAATATGTTTAGTTGTATCATCAGTATAATCTTCCATCCATTCACTATATTGCTCATAAAATTCAAAATTATCACCGTCTATATCTGAAATAGGACCAAAATCAACACGTTCAGTTCTAGCATTTTTTGCAAGAACATCATCTAGATGATTATTAAAATAATCTCTATCACAGTAAGATATTTCAATATAAAAACTATATCCTTTTTTTTCTTCATATTCGTCATTTGAATATGAACCTTCTAATATATATCCATATTCATCGTTATTTTTTATCTCTTGAACATATTCGTTAATCTTCTTAATAATAGCTCTATATCCTTCTGTTAAAGTAGTATTTTCTTCATCAGACATATTACCGAACATAATCATAAGAATAAACTGTATAGTAAACATTATCAGCTTTTTTTCCATTTTCTTTATAATAATCTAATAAAACATTCCTTGAAAATACATAAAATTCTTTCAAATTTGAATCTTCTTCATAAAGGTTGTCTGCTTTAAATCTTGTATATAAAGCTATATCTTCATAATAATCAGCCATTTCTATTATAATAGATCTATCCCTATTGTAAGGTATTATAATAGTAGACGTTGTAAAATAAAAATTAATGTCTGGATTTTTATTATATTTATACATAAAATTATAAACTTTTGATTCAATTTCTGAATAATCAATCTTGTCCATATCCCAATATTCATACAAGTTTTCATTTGATAATGCATAATACCATGCTAACTCTTTATAAGCACTTTGAGATAAAATTGTTTTTATTGAACTATCATCCCAAAATAAATCATTAAATTTAATTTTTTCACCTGTAGATAATGAAAAATTTAATCCATAATCCTGAGAATCATAATTATTAATGTCATTATTTTTATATATAATAAAATCATTAATATAGATTGATATTACATCAGCAAAACTATCTCTAATAAAACAATTTATTGAAATTCTATCTATATTCTCATCATCTAATCTTAAAATACATTTTTCTTTAAGTTCATCTATTTTATCTTTTATAGCCTTATTTATAGTTGCTTGAACATTTTTATCTTTTAGCCCTGCAATTTGAATATATTCTATTTCTAATTTATATATTGGCTCATTTTCATTTGTTATATATGAAGTATAATCAACAATTTCTCCATAGTTTTCTTCTTCTTTAATTTCAGTAATTCCATTTAAATATGATTTATCTGTTAGTTTTAAAGTTTTATGGTTGTTTGTAACTTTTTTGGCAACATCTTCTATTACTTGAACCTTTTCTATTACTTGATTATCTTCATTTGATTCTAATTGCTTTTTGTTTTCCATAGTTATGTAGATACAAACATAAGTAATAGAAATACAAATAATTGAAAAAAACAGTAATCCTATAAATGTACTTTTTGCATAGCTTTTACTTTTATTATTTTCATTATTTGACTCTAACATAACCAGTCTCCTCTGCTACATTTTGACCTCTTCTTGATAACATTGCATCAAATAATTTTTGAACATTTTCATCTGTATTATCTTTTCTAGTTACAATATAGTATGCCGTATTTAGTGGATAACTTCCATCCATTATTGTTTGATTAGATGGTTTTATACCATCTATTCCAAGGAATTTAATTCTGTTTTTAACACTTGAATCTAAAGTATCATAAATTGTCGTGGCATAGTAATAATAAGAATATCCAATTGAATTTAGTCCATTATCATAACTTGAAACTAAATTTACAATTTCAAACATAGTTTCTATAAGATCTTCTTTTGGAGCCTCCATTATTTTTTTACCCTTCATTACTAAAGAATACATACCTGTTTGACTTCCTGAATTATCAGGCCTTTGGAAAGCTCTTATTGTTGTATCTGTTCCACCAACCTCTTTCCAATTAGTAATTTTTCCAGTATAAATGTCCTGAATTTGGTCAAGTGTTAAGCTTTCAACTGGGTTTTCACTGTTAATGTAAAATACAAATCCTTCTTTTACAACTGGAGTAACTACTAATTCAACATTAGCTTGTTCTGCCATCTTTAATTCTTCTTCTGAAGGCTCAGTAACTACTATTAAATCTTTCTCTCCATTAATTAATTTTTGATATGCGGGATGTGTATTTGAATAAGATTCTTCTATTTTTTCAGATGAACTTCCAGTAAAGTTTTCATAAAATGCATTTGTTAATGGCTGTGTTGCAAGAGAAGCATCTATTCTAGGAAATTCATCCTCAGTAAATATTGGATTAGTTGATATTTGTTCTTCAATTTCTTCTTGAATTTCATTATCATAATTTCCATTTTCGTTATCTTGATCAATAACATATTCATATACTCCAATACATAGAACAATAATTAGTGCTACAAAAAATAACGGTAATATTTTTAATAAAATTTTCTTCATAATAAACCTCGCTTATTAATATTTTAAAAGAATTTTATCATTATAATTATTATTTTTCAATACTATAAAAGTATTTTATCATTATAATTATTATTTTTCAATACTATAAAATTATTGAATCATATTGAATCATAATATATTTTATTATAGGATCTGTTCAAACTTAGTAACTTAAGCTGTAGCGATTTAGTATTATATATGTTTTAGCTTTAAATAAATTTATATAAGCTTTGAATTATAACACAAAATAAGCCCAAACAAAAAAATTCTCATTTAAAACACTTGCTTTTTTTATAGAATTATGTTAGACTAAAAAAAGGTCAGTTTAAGAAATAAATGGAGGTGCTGGAGAATTATGGCAAAATGTGTATTCTGTAATAAAGAAACAAGTTTTGGAAAACAACTAAGCATTACGCGTTCACATATTAGTAAAAGAACTACAAGAACTGTAAAACCAAATTTAAGAACAGTAAAAGCTATTATAAATGGAGAACCAAAAAAAATAACAGTTTGTGCTAAATGTTTACGTTCAGGTAAAGTTCAAAGAGCTAACTAAAAATGAGCTATTCGAAATTGAATAGCCATTTTTCATGTTAGAACAAATTTATTATTTCTATAAAATTTTTTCTTAATATTTAAAATAGTTTATTATTTTTTCTTATGTATCTTTTATTCCAAAAATAAATTTTACCAAACCTACAAATGGTTTTGGTACTTTTTTTACAACTACGGTCAAATTATTTCCTCCTCCCTATTTTTCAAATAGAATACTAATTCCTACTATAGTTAATCCTATTCCTATTATACAAAGCCATGCTTTTAAAGGAAGGAATAAAACTAAAATTATGCCTAAACCTAGTCCAATTAAACACCCTGGTAAAAACTTTTTTCTTCTATAACAAAACATTTATTATTCCCTCCTCTAATATATATTATTATTTTTTTTGCTTTTTGTGATAGTATTTTAATAATTGTTATTCTAATATTCATTTTTTATAAATATATTTAAATTAATTTAATAATTCAAAATTTGTCCTGTAATATAATTTGAATTTAAAATAAATTTATGTTATATTATTATATATATTAAATTACTGAAAGGAATACTTAATATGGATAGAATTGTTGCAAAAAATCCAACAGCATACCATAACTATTATATTAATGATAAATTAGAAGCTGGTATTGTACTTAGTGGTACTGAAATAAAATCTATTAGAAAAAATAAAGTTAATTTAAAAGATAGTTATATTAATATTAAAAATGGAGAAATTTTTGCTATTGGAATTCATATAAGTCCTTATGAATTTGGAAATAGATATAATTTAGATCCAATTAGAACAAGAAAACTTTTATTAAATAAAAGAGAAATTAATAAACTATATGGTAAAGTTAAACAACAAGGACTTTCCTTAGTCCCTATTTCAATGTATTTTAAAGGAAATATAATTAAACTTGAAATTGGTATTGGAAAAGGAAAAAAGAATTATGACAAACGTGCTGAAATAGCTAAAAAAGATGCTGAAATGAAAATTAGAAGATCTTTAAAGAATAATTTTTAGATTATAAAATAATTATAAGAATATTTTAAAAAATTAAGATTCTATAATCGATGGCATAATTTCTTTACCACCGATTATAGAATCTTAATTTTTGATTTTTCTTTATAAACTTAATTTTATACTTAGATAACTTATATTTTTTGCTTTTAAAAACAATTATTAAAATTAATCATATAAGTAATTAATAAATCCTTATTTTACTGATTCAATTAAATCAATTACTTTACTTATATACTCTTCCCTTTTTTCTTCTTGTTTACTATTTTTACAATCTTTTAAATACTCAATTATTATTTTAGCTAGTTTAATAAAATCTTCTTCTTTCCATCCTTTTGTTGTCATTGCTGGGGTTCCTATTCTTACTCCTGAAGATTTAAGTGGTGGTAAAGGATCATTTGGTATTTGGTTTTTATTAACTGTTATATGGATTTTGTCTAGCTCTGTTTCAGCTTCTTTTCCAGTAATTCCAAATGAATTATATACATCTAAAACAAACATATGGTTATCTGTTCCTCCAGATATAACTTTTGCTCCTTCTAAAATAAATTCATCAGAAAAGGCTTTTGCGTTTTTAACAATTTGTTTTGCATATTCTTTAAATTCTATAGTATTTGCCTCTTCAAAACAAATTCCTTTTGCAGCAATAATATGTTCTAAAGGTCCTCCTTGTATTCCTGGAAATACAGCTTTATTTATTTTTTTAATTATTTCTTCAGAATTAGAAAGAATTATTCCACCTCTTGGACCTCTTAAAGTTTTGTGTGTTGTACTAGTAACAACATCTGCGTATGGAATTGGAGAAGGATGAACTCCTCCAGCTATTAATCCTGCAACATGAGCCATATCAACCATATAATATGGTTTGTTTCCATTATGAGTTTCTGAATATTCCTCTATAATATCTCTAAATACTTTATAATCTATACTTCTTGAATACGAACTTGCACCTATTATTACCATTTTTGGATTATATAGATATAATTTCTCCTTAAAATCTTTAACATCTATTATTCCATTATCATCTACACCATATGAAACAATATTATAATCTTGTCCAGAAAAACTCATTTTGTGACCATGTGTTAAATGTCCACCAGCTCCTAAATCCATTCCCATAACAGTATCGCCTGTATTAAGTAAAGCCTTGTAAACAGCTTGATTAGCTGAACTACCACTATGTGGTTGAACATTTGCAAAATTACAATCAAATAATGTACATAAATCTTCTATTGCTTTTGTTTCTATCATATCAATAAATTCACAACCACCATAATATCTTTTACCAGGATATCCTTCTGCATATTTGTTAGTTAATATACTTCCACAAGCATTTAAAACTCTTTGGCTTGGAAAATTCTCAGAAGCTATTAACTCTATATTGTGGTTTTGTCTTTGTTTTTCTAATTCAATAATTTCTTCATAACTTTCTTTTATCATTATCCCCATCCTCCATTTTTAATAGTACTTAAATTATTTATATTTTAAACTTATTTATGCTTTGTTTTCAGAACAAAATACATCTTTTATTTTGTGTAGAACAACTTTTGTTATTTCTTCTCTAGCAACGCCTAAATATTTTCGAGGATCAAAAACAGAAGGATCTTCAAAAAATACTTTTCTAATTTGAGCTGTCATTGCAAGCCTTAAATCTGTATCAACATTTATTTTAGATACACCACTTTGCCCAGCCTTTTTCAACATATCATCTGGACAACCTTTTGCTCCTGGTATATTTCCACCATATTTATTGCACATTTCAACTATTTCTGGAATAACAGATGAAGCTCCATGTAATACAATTGGAGTATTAGGTAATTTCTCTTTAACTTTTGCTAATATATCAAATCTTAATTTTGCATCACCTTTAAACTTATAAGCTCCATGACTAGTTCCTATAGCAATCGCTAAGGAATCACATCCTGTTTTTTGTACAAATTCATAAGCCTGCTCTGGATTCGTATATTTTGCATCATCATCTGCCACATTTACTTCATCTTCAACACCAGCTAATGTTCCTAGTTCGGCTTCAACAACAACACCAAATCTATGTGCATATTCTACTACTTCTTTTGTAAATCTAACATTTTCTTCAAAATCATATTTTGAAGCATCTATCATAACAGATGTAAAACCTGCATCAACACATTTCTTACATGTTTCAAAATCTGGTCCATGATCTAAATGTAAAGCAATTGGAATAGTTGTAGATTCGACTGCCGCTTCAACATTTTTTAATAAATATGGTAGCCTTGCATATTTTATAGCACTAGAAGAAACTTGTAAAATAACAGGAGATTTTGCTTCTTCAGCCGCATCCGTAATTGCTTGTATAAATTCCATATTATTAATATTAAAAGCACCTATTGCATAATGTTCCTTCATTGATTTTTCAAACATTTCTTTAGTAGTTACTAATGGCATAATAAACCCCTCCTAAATAATACATTCAATTAAACTAAATCTTTAGTCTATGTACTTATTTTATTTCTTTTAATATATAAAGTCAAGTAAATTTTGTCTTTTAAATTAAGGAAAATCAATAATCGTTACAATTCACGGCCGATGTCTTTTAATTTAGCTAAAACATATATAATACTAAAGAGCGAAAGGACGGCGCGAAGTGAGAACATTTAGAGCTTCTTATTAATATAGGTAGGGAATCTCATTACATGAGGGCGCTACCGGAATTAATTAGAGGCTCTGTTCAAACGTAGTAACTTAAGCTGTAGCGATTTAGCATTATATATGTTTCAGCTTTTAATAAATTTATATCAGCTGTGAATTGTAACCAATAATCAAAAAGGATTTTCTATAAAAGAAAATCCTTTTTGAACTATTTGCTTCTATAACTAGCACACATAGATTCATCATCTGGTAGTCCGCTTGAACAATTTGAACATGAACATACATTTATTTCAGGTAAGCTACATGTCTCATTTTTTTCATTATGCTTGCAACTGTATACAGTGCAATTAATTCTTTGCTTGTCCATAATTTCGTCCTCCTGAAGTTTTAATAGAAAAAAAATTATAATTCTTCTTCAGTAATTATTATGTACAACTATAAAAATAATATTTATTATTTTTATTTGTAAATTTTGTAAAATTCATCTCCTACAAAATTATATTCCATCGATTTTATCTCTTCTAAAGCTAATCCATATCTAGATGAATACGCTAAACTTTTATCTAGCGAAATTTGGTAATAGTTTCCATAAATTTGTTCTATTCCATCCAAAATAACATTTCCGTCAGAATCTACTAATTTAAGAGACATTTTAGCATAACCATAATCATTAAACTCAATTACATTATCTAAATTCTGAGCTATATATAATCCATAATTTGAAAGATAAGGGTCAATCATATCATATTCCGTATCAAAAACTTTATTATAATAGTGGTCTATTACTGAATATTTTCCATTAGCATTTTTTACAATATATTTTGTTTCATCTTGTAAAACATAGATACTTTTATATGCTGGAGACATTACTTCTCCATTATCATCTATAAAATATATAGTTTTATCATTATAATTTTTTATTAAAATTTTATCTCCAAAAAAATCTAATATTTGTGCCTTACCTGTCATAGATATTTTTTTTCCATAATTAGTAAACCAACCTTGTTCTCTATTTGAAATATTATAAAAAGGAATTGTTCCATTGCTAAAAATATACAAATAATTTTCATCATAAGCTAATTGTTCTGTATCTAAAGGAATTCTAATGTTTAAATTTTCTTTTTTTGCAAGCTCATACTTATCTCCTAATCCTAAATTTGATTTAGTTACAGTAATATCATATTCATTATTATAATCATATCTATATGTATAATCTGTTGACTCTTTATATTCTGGATATATTGGAATTCTTGAAATATTATCAGTAATTTTAATAACTTCTGTATTCATTTCCTTTTTTTGCTCTAATATATTATAATAAATATTTTCTAATTCTTTAGTTTTTGCCCCATAATTTTGATCAGAAGATTCTGATCTATATGACATAACAATTCTTTGGTTTTTAAGTATAATATAAGAACTTCCATCTATACATACAAGAGCTATATCAAACCTTTTTCCATATTGCTCAATTTTTACAAATGGACTAGCATAATCATATTTGAAATCAATTACTATTTCACCTCTTTGGTTAATATATCCATATTTTCCATCTTTCTTAACATTAATATAAATATCATCAATTCCTAACTCTGTAATGTATCTAAAATATGTACTTACAAATTCCTGTTCATTTTCATTTTCTTTATCTTTTATGTAATTACCAATCTGTTTATAACTTAAACTAATTCCAGCTAAAATTACTATAACCGTAATAATTACTAAAGTCATAGATATTTCTAAAGTACTATCTATTTCAACTAAATTTTCTTTTAAACTTTTATAAACAATAATTATTCCTGATAGTATTGGGAAAAATGCTATTGCAGGTTGCTTTATAAAAATAAAACTTAAAATAAAAAAACCAAACATATATCCAGCCTTAAAAGAGCTTTCTTTTAAAGTATTAATATATTGAATAAAATTAAGTCCAAAAACAGCAACCATTATAAAATAAATTCCATATAAATCTGCACGTCTTACAATATTTTCTTGTACTGTAAGTAAGGTTACATCTTGAGGGACATATATCGTAAAAATTAGCAAAAGAATTCCAAAAAAAATGTTCATCAACCCTATGCATAAATTTACAATTCTACCTCTCATATTAAATATCATTCCTTCCTATAAGTACAACCATTTTTATCTTTAAGCTGATTGCCCATATAATTTCTTTTGTAAAATATATTTTTCAACTTCTTTCGTAACCAATTTTTCAATGTTTTGCTTTTTCAAAATTTTATCACGAACTAAACTAGAACTAATATTTTTCAAGTCATCTGTCGTATCTACTACAACTACATTATTTCCCGAAAAGTCACCTCTGTTTAAAACTATGTAATTATAATCTAATAAAAGCTCTTTAGAATCCTTCCAAGTACTAATTTTTTTATAATTATCTGAACCCATAATAAAAAAATTTTGACTTGTTTGAAATCTATTATTTATTAGTTTAAATGTATCTATTGCTTTTAAATCTTTTAATTGTTCCATTTGAATCCTAGACACATCTAATTTTGGATTTAACCTTGTCATTTTTTTTAGCATTTGAAAACGGTCTTCTGCTAAAACTAATCCCTCTTTTTTATAATAATCCCCCATTGGTACAAAATATACTTTATCTAAATTTGCTATTTCTAAAGCTTTAGTTGCAAGTTCATAATGAGCAATAGTAGGGGGATTAAAACATCCACCAAAAAAACCTAATCTTTGCAATTTATTTACCTAAAACCTTTATAACTTCTTTATATATTTCTTCATGTATATCTTCAATTGTTCTTAGCTTATTATCTTTTATGCAAAACACTTCATACCATCCGTATTTTTTTGCTACCCAGCAAGCCGCTTTATAGCTATCATGTAAATGTTTTTCGTCTCTCTCATGAATGTCTTTTACAATTGTATGAGAAAACTTATTTTCTCTATTTTTCATAAGCTCAATTGCTTTTGTTGTAGGCATATTTAAAAAGAAAACTTTACTTGGTTTTGGTAAACCATATATATTAAACTCCAAATCAAAAAGCCAGTTTATAAATTTTTCACGTTCTATTTTATCTGATATTTTTCCAGCTTGATGAACCATATTTGCTGTTGTATATCTATCTGCAAGTATAATTCCACCATTAAAATAGTATTCTTCCAAGTCCTTTTTAAAAGTAGCATATCTATCAACTGCATAAAAAGTTGATGCAATATACGGACTAATATTTTTTGCATTTTCTCCAAATTCACCTGACAAATACATTTTTACTAAACTAGAAGAAAGGCTATCATAATTAGGAAAAGATACTGTTTTAAATTCTATTTTATCTTTTTTTAAACTTTCTTGTAATTTTTCAAACTGAGTTTGTTTACCACTTCCATCAGTACCATCTATAACAAATAAATATCCCATTTTTTAATCCAATCTGTTAAAATTTTTCTATAAAATTTATATTTTAACTAATATTTTTTTATTTCATTAAGTTTTTTATGTATTCAATTTCTTCTTCTCTATCTTTTCTTAAGAATAGTGGTTCACCTTTTTCAGTTACCTTTACTTCAAATTCTAGATAAGTCTTTACAAAATTCCAAGTTTTAAAGAATTGATTATCAAATCCTAATTGCATAAATATTTTCTCTGATGTATCTACCATAAAAGGAGATATTAAAATAGCAATTTTTCTTAAATTTTCTGCTAAATGATACATTACAGATTTTAATTTTTCTTTTGCTTCTAGGGATTCGTCCTTTGCTAGAATCCAAGGTGTTGTTTCATCTATATATTTATTTGTCCTAGAAACAATTTTCCAAACGCTTGATAAAGAATTTGAAACGTAAAGGTCGTCCATTTGACTAATAAATTCATCTATTGTATTAGTAGTAAATTCTTCAAGTTCTATATCTACATCATTTGAAACCTTATATTTTTTTGAAATATAACCATTAAAATATTTATTAATCATTCCAATAGTTCTATTTAAAAGATTTCCTAAATCATTACATAAATCAAAATTATATCTATCTATAAAATCTTCAGGGGTGAATACACTATCAGTTGCATATTGCATTGTACGAAGTAAATAATATCTTGTAGCATCTAATCCATATTTTTTTATTAAATCTTCTGGATAAATAACATTTCCAACAGATTTTGACATTTTTCCATCTTTCATAACAAGCCAACTATGTCCATAAATCTTTTTTGGAAGTTCTAATCCCAAAGATTTTAAAAAAATAGGCCAATAAATTCCATGAAATCTAATAATTTCTTTTCCTACAATTTGAATATCTGCCGGCCAATATTTTTTAAATAAAGTATCATCCTCTGATAAATATCCCAAAGCTGTAATATAATTTGATAATGCATCTACCCAAACATATAAAACGTGTTTTGGATCACTTTTAATTTTAATTCCCCAATCAAAAGTAGTTCTACTAATACATAAATCATCTAATCCTGGTTTTATAAAATTATTTAAAATTTCTTTTCTTCTAGAATCTGGAACTATAAAATTTGGATTTTCTTCATAAAAATTTTCTATCCAAGATTGATATTTTTTCATATTAAAAAAATATGATTCTTCCTTCATTTTTTTAACTTCTCTTCCACAATCTGGACATTTTCCATTAACTAATTGTAATTCTGTAAAATAATTTTCACATGGTACACAATACCAGCCTTCATAAAATCCCTTATAAATATCTCCATTTTCAATAAATTTTTCAATAATTTTATCTACAGCTTTTTCATGACGTTCTTCTGTTGTTCTTATAAAATCATTATTAGAAATATTCATTTCTTTCCAAAGTTTTTTAGCAGATTCTGCCATTTCATCAACATGTTCCTGTGGAGTAATACCTCTTTTTTCAGCAACTGTTTGAATTTTTTGACCATGCTCATCTGTTCCTGTTAAAAAATAAGTTTCATAACCTTGAAGTTTTTTGTATCTATTTATACAATCAGCTAAAGTAGTAGCATAAGCTGTCCCAATATGAAATCTTCCACTCGGATAATAAATTGGTGTTGTAATATAAAACTTTTTGTTTTCCATTGTTTTCACATCCTTTATAATTTATTCCAAAACCATGCCATACTATTATCATAACTCTTTTTATTAAGTTTAATAGCTTTTATATCATCAATCCATAAATATCCTAAAAAACTCATAAGTAACCATAAAAAGTCCATTGCTAAACATAAATATGTTTGTGAAATTTTTAGTTCAAAATAAGATGGTAATCTGTTTAATATATAGGTATGATATAAAAGTAATACCAAATTTATTACAATTAGTATTGCAGGGTATACAGGCTTTTCTGTTTTTCTTGCAAATGCGATAACTCCAGCTATTGCAAGAGTAATAATAACAATTACAATATAATTTGCAGTATATATAAAATTTTCCATATTTTTCCTCCTTTGTATATAATATAACTAACTAGGGTTATTTGGATTTGCTTCTTCCCATCTACTTCTTTGACCACTATTCTCTTTATCTGGAGAGCCTTCTCTATTTTTTGCTTCTAATACTTCTTTTATTCTATTATTCGTCGTATTTTGTATGTCATCTATATTCTTTTTATGTTGAGCAATTTCATTCTCTATATGTGATATTGCTTTTTCTTTGTCATTATCAGTTTCAAAATCATTACTATTTTGTAAATTATTTATCTGTGCTTCAAGTTCAGCTATTTTTTTTAGTTCTTCTTCAATTTTTACTTGAGCTTCATCATATATTCTTTGAGTTTCAAGAAATTCTCTATTTTTATCTAATGGTTCTAACCCAGAAACATGTCCCTCATTTTTATGTTCTTCCATATATTCTAATAATACACCATCATTAGCTTCTCTTTGAATAGCTCTTCCATCTTGAAAAGCATAAACATCATCAGTTAAATCTGTACCTGAAGAACTAGTTCTAATTAAAATTACCGGTCCTCTACTTCTAGAAATTTGATTTTGTCTATTATCAATCATTCCTGCTACTATATCTGGATTATCTACAATAAGAATTTCTTTTACTCTTAAATTATTCTCTCTAGCAAACTGCATAGCTTCTGCTCTCATATCTGAAGGAATATTACTTAATACATCAACTTCATCTTGTTCTTGTTTTTGTAAATTTTCATTATCCCCTAAAAACTCCATCCCTTCATATTGTTCTTTGATTTCTGCTCTACCCTGTTCTACACTAGCTAAAGCAACACCTCTACCATTAGCCAATCTTTCAACCAAATCTTTTAGAGTAAAATTTTCAGAATCACCTGGAACTAAATAGCGCTGTCTTAAAATATTCTTTTCCTCATCTCCCTTAAAGGATTCAATAATTTTTCTATTCTGATTTCTAATTCTATCTGATAATATAAATTTAGGGACTCCATTTTTATCAGCGGGGTAATAAATACCTATATCATGACCGGAACTATCTGTAATTAAATACATTTCTTGATTATTTTCAACTTCTCCTAAATTTCTTGTAGGAGTAATTTTTACAACATTAAAGTTTTCTAATTCAGGAGTATCCTTTAAATCAGAATTTATTCCTAAACCAAAAGCTTTAGAACTATTTACATATCCGCTTAATGTTTTTAAAGTTTCAGATTCAACAACAGCATCAAACTTTTTTAAAGTATTTGAACCATTATACATTTTTGCAACTGCAAAAGCTGTTCCAATTATATCAAAACTACTATTTCCAGCCATTTAAATATCCTCCTAGTTTAATTTTTTTTCTATTAAATTTGCAATATTTTTTGCTTTTTTTGTAATATAATTTAGTTCTTCTCCTTCTATCATAACTCTAACAATAGGTTCTGTACCAGAAGGTCTAATTAGAACTCTTCCATTACCTGCAAACTCTTTTTCTAATTTATCTATTTCCAATTTTATTTCTTCGTCTTTATCATAATTATATTTTTTTTCATTACTAACCTTTGCGTTTATTAATATTTGAGGATATATTTTTATAATATCTCTTATTTCTGAAGCTTTTTTACCATTTTCAAGCATAGCTTTAATAAGAATTAAAGAAGTTAGAATTCCATCACCTGTAGGATTATATTCTAAAAATATAATATGTCCAGATTGTTCACCTCCAATAGAATCATTTTCTTTTAGCATTTCCTCTAAAACATATCTATCTCCTACTTTTGTTTGCTTAAGATTAATTTGATTCTCTTGTGCAAATTTACTCAAACCTAAATTACTCATTACAGTAGTAACCAACACATTATTATTTAATTTTCCTTTACCTTTATAGTATTTTGATAAAGTTGCCATAATAATATCACCATCGATTGTTCTTCCAAACTCATCAACAGCCAAACACCTATCTCCATCACCATCATAAGCAATTCCCATACTTAATGAATTTTCTATTACATAATTTGAAATTGTATCTAAATGAGTTGAACCACAATTTTCATTTATATTAATACCATTTGGATTATTATTGATTATTTTGTGTCTTATTCCTAATTCTGTATATACTCTATCTGCTATTTGATATGTTGCACCATTTGCTGTATCTATTCCAACGCAAAAATTTTCAGGTAAATTTTTAAAATCATCTTTAAATATTTCTTTAAAGAAATTTAAATATGTATCTATATATTGTTCTGAAATTTCAGAAACCCCAATATTTCCACCAACTGCTGTTAAGCTAGATAACTTATCTGAATCCATCAATTCTTCAATTTCTTCTTCTATTTCATCTTGAATTTTAGTTCCTTTATTACTAAAATATTTTACTCCATTAAATTCAAATGTATTATGTGAAGCTGAAATAACAACACATGCATCTGCATTTAATTTTCTCGTTAAATATGCTGCTCCAGGAGTAGGAATAACTCCTAATAGTTTAACATTTGCACCATAACTTAAAAAACCAGCAGTCATTGCGCTTTCAATTAAAGTACCTGAAATTCTAGTATCTCTTCCAATTAAAATTGTTGGCGTATGATTATTATGTTTAGACAAAACATAAGCTCCTGCCTTAGCTACTCTAAAAACTAAATTTGGCGTAAGTTCAGTATTTGCAATTCTTCTAATTCCATCTGTTCCAAAATATTTTCTCACTTTATGATATCCCCTTACGATTTTTTTTATTTTTTATATTATATCTATATATTATGCAAATTTCAATATTTTAGTGTGAATTTAATTAAATTTTCCGTTTTTGAGGTTACAATTTACAACATCTTATACTTATTTATTAGGTTACAATATAATAATTTTTGAAAAAAGCGCATTGAAAGTGAGCAAGTTAGAAATTCTAATAAATTTTATGGAAAGAGTTCAAGGCTTGTCCTTGGAAGGGTGCCATAAAATTTATGTGAATTTCTTACGCAGTTCAGCTTGAACGA
>JAFXMI010000026.1 GCA_017530505.1 Clostridia bacterium
TAAAATACTCTATCATTTTTGAAAAGTTATGTGCCTCGTCTTTGTTCGCCCGCGAAAAATTCTTTAGAATTTTTCTGTGGAAATTTGGCGAAGCCTTTATATTATAGGAAGTTCGGAGAACTTTCCTATAATATAAAAAAGAAGATACAATTTAATGTATCTTCTCTTAAAAAACTATTCATTTGTAGCCCATTTTATTAAATCCATATTTTCAGGATCCATTAACATATTATGTTTTGGTAATACTCTAAATGTATATCCAAAATTTCCGCCTGAATTCAATTCTAATTCAGCTTCATAATAAAACTTTCTCTCTTCTTCTTTTTCACCAATTTTATGCATTTCCTTCGTATAAACATTTCTTATTGTACCAGATTCCAATATTTGTCCAAAATATACCTGAACCTCAGTATTTTCTTCGCTAATCTCTAATGGTAATCTTACTTCACAATTTACTATAATTGAGCTTCCAGCATTCATTCTTGCATTATCAACATTTCTATCTTGAGAAATTTTTATTTCTTTCCAACTTGATTTAACTTTCTTTTTCCAATTTGTATATTCAATAACACTTTCTAAATTAGAAAATTTTTCATTACCCAAATTTATTAAAGGCATATATAATTTATTAACATAATCTGTAACCATTCTGGCAGTACTATATTCTCCTGCAGTTGTTTTAATTGAATTTTTCATATAAGTCATCCATTCTTTAGAAATTCCATTTTTATCTTGATTATAGTATGCTGGAATTATTTTATTTTCAAGAATATGATACAAACTATTGCTATCAGCTATATCTTGTTCTTCATATGAAGAATACGTAGAATTTGTTCCTATTGCCCAACCATTTGTTTCATTATATGCTTCTGCCCACCATCCATCTAAAACGGAAAAATTAACAACACCATTTGCTGATGCCTTTTCTCCACTAGTTCCAGATGCTTCCATTGGGCGTCTAGGATTATTAAGCCATACATCAACACCACTAATTAAATATCTTGCAATACCAATATTATAATTTTCTAGTATAAATATCTTTCCTTTAAATTGAGGCATTTGTGAAATTTCATTTATATATTTTATTAAATCTTGCCCTTCCTTATCTGCAGGATGAGCCTTACCCGCAAATACAAGTTGAACAGGGCGTTTTTCGTCATTTAATATCTGAGTTAATCTAACTATATCTTTAAAAATTAAAGTTGCTCTTTTATAAGTAGCAAATCTTCTTGCAAAACCAATTGTTAATGCTTTTGGATTTAATCCGTTAACTACTTCTGAAATATGATCATATCCTATTCCATTTTTTAGACATCTTTCAGTAATATTTTGTTTAATTAAATTCATTAGTTTTTCTTTTCTAACAAGATGTGCATTCCAAAGTTTATCATTAGGAATTGAATCAATTTTGTCCCAAGTTGAATTAATATGAATCTTATCTTGCCAGTATGCAGGTAAATATTCATTAAATAGTTCTTTAATATTTGGTGCAAGCCATGAACAAGTATGAATTCCATTTGTTACATAAGTAATAGGAGATTCATCCTCTGCAATATTAGGCCAAACTTCACTAAATAATTCACGAGAAACCTCACCATGTAATTTACTCACACCATTTTTCTTTCCAGCAATTTTAAGTGCAAGAATTCCCATATTAAAGCCTTGTCCTAATTCTTCAGAATCTTTCATTCCTAATCTTAAAAATTCTTCTCTCGAAATTCCAATTTTCTCCCAGAATTTATAAAAATATTTTTCAACTAAATTTATTGTAAAAATATCATTCCCAGCAGGAACAGGTGTATGTGTAGTAAATACTGTTTGCGATGTAACTATTTCTTTAGCTATTTCAAAAGAAACTTGTTTTTCTTGCATAATATTTTTTATTAATTGAATAACTAAGAAAGAAGAATGTCCTTCATTCATGTGATAAAGATTTGGTTTATATCCTAATTCTTTTAAAACTTTAACACCAGCCATTCCAAGAACTATCTCTTGACGAATTCTCATTTCTTTATCTCCACCATATAAACGAAGAGTAATATTCCTTAAATCATCTGGGTTTTGTTCAATGTCTGAATCCATAAGGTATAACTTAATTCTTCCTACATTTATTTGCCACACTTTCAAGTGTAATATTTTATCTTCAAGTTCAATATCTATAATTACATCATCATCCATTTTATCTTTTACAGGCAAAATTGGAAGATTATATAAATCTATATTATGATATTCAGACATCTGCTCACCATATATATTAATTTTTTGATGAAAATATCCATTTTTATATAGTAATCCACATGCAACAAAAGGTAACCCTAAATCGCTTGCAGATTTTAAATGATCACCTGATAAGATTCCAAGTCCTCCTGAATAAATTGGTAAAATCTCATCAAATCCATATTCAGCAGAAAAATACGCAATTAGGTCATCTTTATTATTTGGAAAATTTTTATTAAACCAAGTATCTGAACTATTCATATAGCTTTCAAAATGTTCAACTACCTTATCATATTCAGTAAGAAAAGTCGAATCTATGGCTATTTTTTCTATTTTTTCTTGACTAACTAGTTTTAAAAATTTTGTTGGATTTTTCTCAACTCTTTCCCACAAATCATTATCTATTTTTTTGAACAATTTTAAAAACTCTGTATTCCATGACCACCATAAATTGTTTGCAATTTCAGTTAATTTTGATATTCTCTTTGGCAGTTGAGGTACAACTGTAACCCTATTGAATATATACATTTTGTATATTCCTCCTTTGTGAATTTATTGTTTATCTTTGTGTACTATATAACAATTCAATTATCTATTAAATTCATTTTTTTGTCAATAATTTTTTAGTGAATTTTCAAAACAAAAAATCCAGATTGTTCATCTGGATTTTTTTCTTGTATCGATATAATACCTCCTCCCTTTCTTTTTAAATCCGGTTTTACGGGCAACTTTTTTGGAGGGCCGATTTTTTCTGTGGATTGTCAAGAAAAATTTGCCCTGTGGGCAATTATCAAGGAGGCCTTTAACAGCCTCACTACAGAAACCCAGCCCTTGGTAATCATCCATAATTCGATACCAGATTTCAGTATCATCGAGGAAGTCCTCGATAATGTGAATGTAACCTACTAAAACATTATCGAAAATGATTTCGTAGATTACATTCATGGAATCTCGACGCGAGATCTTTAGAGAAAGTCTTCGAGTCGTTATTACTTGAGGGTATTCAAACGCCCTCTTTCTTCTCTCTTCTAAGATCTTCTCGAGGTTCATTTCAACGCCTCCTTCGGATTATAATAGTATTATTATAACACAAGTATTATTAGTTTACAACCTTAAATTCCATATGGTAAATAATTATAATTTCCCGACTGTATTCCTTGTGTTTGCATGTAATTTGGAATATTATAGTTATTATGATTATTTCTTCTTGATAATAATTCTTTAATAAGTATAATTTTTATTAAGTCTCTTAATAATCTGTTATTATTTGCTTTATAATCCATGTTATTATTCCCTCTTCTTTCATTATTTGAAGAGCTAGAATTGTTTATTGAATTTTGGTTTCTAGTATTATTTACTGTTGAATTAGAATTGCTACTTAAATTTGCATTAACTTGTATAGTATCATCACTTTGATTATTTGCATCTTGCATACTAACCAAACTTGAAACTTCTCCTTCCACAATATTATATACAGTATCAGTCATATTATTTAAAACATCTTCAGTCATAAATTGATTGTTACTGTTTGAAATAACTCTGTTAGCAACAGGATTTATAATTCTATATATTTGTGGGTATAGATTTTCTAAAGAATTTGCTGTATTTTGTTGCATTGACATTTGAAAATAATTTTGCATATATGGATTTTGCATATTCTGCATACAACTATTATTTTGTGAGTTTCCATACATCATACCATTACTAGAATATAATGGATTCATATTCATTCCATTTCCACAAAAATAAGAATCTCTCATATAATCATTACTGTCTTGATAAAACATAACTTTACCTCCTACTTAAAAAACAATTGGTAAATTTCATTATTGGTATTGTTTAAAACGTAGTTAAGTATAACTCCTACTAGTACATGTATTTTAAACTTTAACCTCGAAGAAACTTAATCAAATCTTTTTCAAACTATTTTAGTAATATATATGAAAGATTATTTAAATTTATTATTTATTATACAATTTCTTTAACTAAATTTTTAAAAATTTCTCCTCGCTCTTCATAGTTTTTAAAAGCATCTAAAGGAGAACTTGCTGGAGAATAAAGTATAATATCTCCACTTTCTGCCATTTTATTTGCTATTGAAACAGCCTCATATAGTGTAGTACAATTTTTAATTTTAAAATCTTTTCTATCAACTTCAAGTGCATTTTCAACTGCTTTTTTGATTTTAGATGAGGTTTGACTTAAAACAATTGCAGCTTTTCCATATTTTACAATTTCTTTTCCCAATTCTGTGTAATCATAATTTTTATCATATCCTCCTGCAATTAAAATAATATTTCTGCCTGGGAAGGATTTTATTGCCTCAATAGTTCTATTTGGATATTCACTAGCAGAATCATTATACCAAATTATTCTATTTGATAATTCTTTTGTTAATTCCAATCTATGTGGAACACCTTCAAAATTAATAATAGTATCTAACATTTTATCAATATGTACAAATTCTGATGTTGCACTAATTGCAGCAACAACATTTTCAAAATTATGAGTACCTTTAAGTATCATTTTTTTAGTATCTAATATATGACTTCTCAATCCATTTTTACATACTTTTATTATATTTTCATCTACCATATATCCATTTAAGATTTTTTCTTTACTACTATAAAAAATTATTTTGCCAGGAGCCTCTATAGCAAAATCTTTTGTAACATCATTATCATATTTTAAAACTACAGTATCATCATCTAATTGATGTAAAAAAATATTTTTAATTGAATCAATATATTCTTCAAAAGAGTTATGTCCCTTTATATATGAATTTGAAATATTTGTTATTACAGCAATGTCTGGGCTTATTTTCATCCCCATTAACTGTAAACTACTAAGTTCTAAAATTACAATGTCATCAGGCTTTATTTCATATATTTTGTTAAATAATGGTGCCCCCCTATTACCACCTAAATAACAATTATATCCATTATCTTTTAAAATTTCATATATTAACCTAGCAGTTGTAGTCTTTCCATCACTACCAGTAACTCCAATTATTCTACATGGACAAAGCTCCATAAACATTTCAACTTCTGTAGTTATTATTGCTCCTCGCTTTGCTTCTCTAACTAAATCTGGATTATTTGGCAGACAACTTGGAGATCTAAAAATCATATCAAATTCATCTAGTTCATCAAGATAGTCTTCACCAAAATAATACTCCATTCCATAATTAATAATTTTTTCTATTACTCTACTATCTATATATGATACTTCTTTTCTGTCAAAAACTGTAACTATTGCACCAATATCATGGAGATAGTCAATTAATGGAACATTGCTTATTCCAAGTCCAATAAGAGCAACATTTTTGCCCCTTAAATAATTATTAAATTCAATTAATTTACCATTTTGAAATTCCATACTATATTATTCCTTAAAAAGTTTGGTAAGCTAATCTTTTATAAGTTTTTTTTATTATATATTATTTTTTTTTATTTTACAATACAATTTTTTTGAATATTTTTCCTTCTTATTTGGAAGAATATAAATATAAAATTTAATAGGAGGTATAAACAATATGTCTAAGAAAAACAAAGAAACAAACAAAAATAACAATAAAAAAGGAAATCAAAACTCAGAAAATAACTGTGACTAGTAGTGTTATAGTGGTTTAAGGGGGATTTTAGTTTTTTTAAAGAATCTAAACCCCCCTAAATTTATATAATAGTAATACTGCACTATTGTATAAACACTATTGTATAAACACTATTGTATAAAAATTGATTCACACTAGGTATTACACTATTAAATATTTACTAAGATAAATATTTTTTTAAAAACTTACCTGTATATGATTTATCATTTTTAATAATTTGTTCTGGAGTTCCAATAGCTATTACTTGTCCTCCGGCATCTCCACCCTCTGGTCCTAAATCAATAATATGATCAGCTGTTTTTATTAAATCTAAATTATGCTCAATAACCAAAATAGTATTACCAGTATCTACTAACCTTTGTAAAATATCAACCAATCTATGTACATCTGCAATATGAAGTCCTGTTGTAGGCTCATCTAAAATATATAAGGTTTTTCCAGTTGATCTTTTTGAAAGTTCTGTAGCAAGTTTAACTCTTTGTGCTTCGCCACCAGATAATGTTGTTGATGGTTGTCCAAGCTTAATATAGCTAAGACCTACATCAGCTAAAGTTTGTATCTTATTTTTTATTCTTGGCAAATTTACAAAAAAATCTAAAGCTTCTTCAACAGTCATATCAAGAACATCAGAGATACTCTTTCCTTTATACTTCACTTCTAAAGTTTCTCTATTGTATCTTTTTCCATTACAAACTTCACAAGGTACATAAATGTCTGGTAAAAAATTCATTTCAATTTTTACAACTCCATCTCCTTGGCAAGCTTCGCATCTACCTCCTGGAACATTAAAACTAAATCTTCCTTTTTGATAACCTCTAATTTTTGCTTCATTTGTACCACTAAATACATCTCTTATTATATCAAACACACCTGTATATGTTGCTGGATTTGAACGCGGTGTTCTTCCAATTGGAGATTGATCAATATTTATTATTTTATCTATATTCTCAATACCTTTTATTTTCTCACATTTTCCAGGTTTTTCATTTGATCCATTTAACTCTCTAGCTAAATATTTATACAAAACTTCATTTACTAGAGTAGATTTTCCAGAGCCTGAAACACCTGTAACACAGTTAAATACTCCAAGTGGAATTTTAATATTAATATTTTTTAAGTTGTTTTCTTCTACATTTAAAATTTCGATTGATTTTCCATTAGATTTTCTACGCTTATTTGGAACTAGAATCTTTTTCCTTCCACTTAAATATTGCCCTGTAATTGATTCTGAAATAAGTTTTACTTCTTCTGCTGTACCTTGTGCAATAACTTTTCCCCCATGTACTCCAGCTTCCGGTCCAATATCTATAAGCTGATCTGCTGCATACATTGTATCTTCGTCATGCTCAACAACAATTAAGGTATTTCCTAAATCCCTTAATTTTTTTAAAGTTTGAATTAATTTATCATTATCTCTTTGATGAAGTCCTATACTTGGTTCATCTAAAATATATAAAACACCAGTTAAACCAGATCCTATTTGAGTAGCAAGTCTAATTCTTTGAGCCTCTCCTCCAGACAAAGTTCCAGCACTCCTAGATAGAGTTAAATACTCTAAACCTACATCTATTAAAAATTGTAATCTTTTGTTAAGTTCTCTAAAAATTAAATCAGCCACCATTTGCTCTTTTTTGTTTAATTTTAAATTCATTAAATACTCTTTTATTTTATTTATTGGCATATCTGTAAGCTCATTTATATTTTTATTACCAATTTTAATAGATAATACTTCCTTTTTTAATCTTGCTCCATTACAAGTTCTACACGGACTATTGCTCATATACATCTCATAAAAGGCTCTCATTCCAGAAGATTTTGTTTCTCTATATCTTCTATCTAAAGTTGGCAAAACACCTTCAAAAGGTGTTTTAAATTTTCTGGTTCCTGCAACTGAAGTATACTCAAAATCTATTTCTTCATCTCCAGTACCATACAAGATTTTATCTAAAAACTCTTTAGGAAGTTTTTTAATAGGCTTTTTAATATCAACACCATAATGTTTTCCTATACTTTCAAAATACATTTTTGCCATAGTATCGCCACGTTTCATAGTACTAGACCCAAAGCATTTTACACCATCATAAAGAGTTTTATTTTTATCTGGAATAATAAGATCCTCATCCATTTTCATTAGATATCCAATACCTGTACATTCTGGACAAGCACCTTGTGGATTATTAAATGAAAACATACGAGGTGTTAATTCTTCAAAACTTATTCCACAATCTGGACAAGCATAATTTCCACTATATAATCTTTCATCACCGTTTGGTATATCTATTTTTACTAGGTTATCAGCATATTTCATTGCCACTTCAATAGATTCTGCCAATCTATTTCTAATATCTGGTTTTATAACTAATCTATCTACTATAACATCTATATCGTGTTTTTTAGTTCTAGCTATTTCGATATCATCTGTTAATTCATATACTGTTCCGTCAATTCTTACTCTAACAAAACCATTTTTTGCTAAATCTTCTAAAAGCTTAGTATATTCACCTTTTTTACCTCTTATAACTGGAGCTAAAACTTGTATTTTTGTTCCTTCTTCTAAACTTAAAACACTATCTACTATTTGGTCTAGAGTTTGTTTTTCAATTTTTTTACCACAATTTGGACAATATGGAACTCCAATCCTTGCATATAATAAACGAATATAATCATATATTTCTGTAACAGTTCCTACTGTAGAACGAGGATTTTTTGAAGTAGTTTTTTGGTCAA
Organism: Clostridia bacterium; assembly: GCA_017530505.1. Lineage (GTDB taxonomy): Bacteria > Bacillota > Clostridia > TANB77 > CAG-508 > Scatovivens. The sequence goes on from JAFXMI010000026.1 coordinate 8,558, forward strand.
TTGAAATTGCAGGTGAAAGACCTTCTATACTTTCTACATCAGGTTTTTCCATTATTCCAAGAAATTGCCTTGCATAAGAAGATAAGCTTTCAACATATCTTCTTTGACCTTCTGCATACAATGTATCAAAAGCTAAAGATGATTTTCCTGAACCTGAAAGCCCTGTAATTACAACTAACTTATTTTTTGGAATTGTAATATTTATATTCTTAAGATTATGTACCTTTGCACCTTTTATTACTATGTTATCGTTCATAAAAATAAAAATCTCCTGTTTTTTCATTTTCTGCTAAATTTTTCCATGCATTAACCAGAAACTCTCTTCTTCTTCCACTATAACAGCCATCCAATTCACTTGGTAAATAAATAGTTTCAACATCATATAAAATATGATTAAGCTCTTTTACACTTTGCACTATTTTTTTTACTTCGTATAAGTCATAGGTAGTTGAAGAAGCTATTATTACTTTTTTACCTGAAACACCAATTTTAATTGCACCTTTATATTTAATCAAAAACTCTTCTGGATCATCTGTATCACTGTTGTTAAATTCTTCTATCCAATTAAATGTTTCTATTAAATTTAGCGCATTTATTTCGTGAAGAAGAGTTCCAGCTGTTTTACTATTATTATCAAAAAATTTATAAACAATTTTCCCATTTTCAATTACAGGTAAAATAAAACCATTTTTAACATTTAAATTCATACCTTCACCATACTTTCTAAAAATATTATAACATAAAAATAGTATTTCTGATTAATTGATTATCATAATTAGCGTTCTTCTATTGAATCCCCGTTTTTTTCACGAAATGCTGTATCTTTCCATAAATCCATAAAAAGATTATTTCTAAGAATACCATAATAAGTTTTTTCTTCCGGATTATAAGCTGATTTGATATCAATAAGACTAAAACCGATAACCCTTGAATATTATTCCAAAATTTTCAGTCAAAATTTTTTCTATATGTTCTTTTGTATATACTTCTGAAGAAGCAATTATTACCTTATCATTCATAGATCCAATTTGAATTCCACGCTTTCTCTCTAGTAAGAAATCTACTGGATTGTTTATGCTACTTCTTCCAAATTCATCTTGCCATCCAAAACTTCTTATTAAATTTTGAGCATTTTCTTCATGTAAAAGATCGCCTCTTGTATTTTTATTATTAAAAAACCTATAAACTATTCTATTGTCCAATTTTCTATATACTGGTAAAATAAAACCCTTTATAAACATTTAAAAATGCACCTCCTTATTAAATAATTATAACATAAAATTTCAAAAAAAAAGCATTTTTTTCTAAAAAAACTTTTATTCTAATATAAAACTATACCTTTATTATCTTTTTCCAAATCTTGAAAATCTTTATAGGATATTTCTGTATATTTTACTGATAAAGCATCACATGCAAAATACTTTCTTAATTGATTGCCTGTATCAACTGAAAAACAAGAAACAAATCCAGTTTTAGTTCTTAATGTTCTATGACTTATTGGACTATCACTTCTAAAATTTTTAATTATTTGTTGACCATTATGATTAATATATTCATAAATACACTTTTAAAATAATTCTACTCTCTCACAATATCCCATTTTTACCAATTTATCTCCATCTCTATTCATCTACCATCTTCTCCAATTCTTTTATCTTATCTCTAAGCTCGGCTGCTTTCTCAAATTCCATATTACCAGCATGTTTAAGCATTTCATCAGTTAATTTATTTATAATGTTTTTTACATCTTCATCTTTTTCAATACCATACTCATTTTCTATATCTTCTACTATAGTTGCTTTAATTGTATCTCTAACAGATTTTCTAATTGTTTGAGGAGTTATTCCATGTTTTTTATTATAATTTTCTTGAATTTTACGTCTTCTGTTTGTTTCAGAAATAGCTTTTTCCATTGATTCGGTAAGCTCATCTGCATACATTATAACTCTTCCTTCTGTGTTTCTTGCAGCACGTCCTATTGTTTGTATTAAAGAACGTTCTGAACGAAGGAATCCTTCTTTGTCTGAATCTAAGATTGCGACTAATGAAACTTCTGGAATATCTAATCCCTCTCTTAATAGGTTTATTCCAACTAAAACATCAAACTCTCCAATCCTTAAATCTCTAATTATTTCCATACGCTCTAGTGCTTTAATATCAGAATGCATGTATCTTACACGAATTCCTGACTCTCTTAAATATGCTGTTAAATCTTCTGCCATTTTTTTTGTTAAAGTTGTAACTAAAGTTCTATCTTCTTTTTCTGTTTGAACTCTAATTTGTTCCATTAAATCATCTATTTGATTTTCAGTAGGTTTTACTTCAATTTTAGGATCTAAAAGTCCAGTTGGCCTAATAATTTGTTCAACAACATTGTCTTTACTATGTTCTTTTTCGTAATCAGCTGGAGTTGCACTAACAAATATGCATTGATTAATTCTTCCTTCAAATTCTTCAAATTTTAAAGGTCTATTATCATAAGCTGATGGAAGTCTAAATCCATATTGTACTAATGAGTCTTTTCTGGCTCTATCTCCATTATACATTGCTCTTACTTGGGGAATTGTTGCATGAGATTCATCAACTAAAAGTAAGAAATCACTTGGAAAATAATTAAATAAAGTGTATGGAGGGCTTCCCGCTGGTCTACCACTTATATGTCTTGAATAATTTTCAATTCCTTGGCAAAATCCTGTTTCTTTAAGCATCTCAATGTCAAAATTTGTTCTCTCTTCTATTCTTTGCGCTTCAATTAGTTTATTATTTTGTTTAAAATATTCAATTCGCTCTTCCATTTCTTGTTCAATAGTAATTAAGGCATTATCCAGTTTGTCCTTTGTTGTTACATAGTGAGAATTAGGAAAAACCATAACATGGTTTCTTTTTCCAATTACTTTACCTGTTAAAGAATTAATCTCTGAAATAGTTTCAATCTCATCTCCCCAAAATTCTACTCTAACAGCACTTGAATCTTGGTCGGACGGATAAATCTCAAGTATATCTCCCTTTGCTCTAAAAGTACCTCTTTTAAAATCCATTTCATTTCTCGTATACTGCATATTAATAAGTTTACGCATAACTTCATTTCTTTGTATTTTCATATTTGGTCTTAACGAAACAATCATATTTTCATAATCTATTGGATCTCCGAAGTCCATAAATACAAGAAACAGAAGCTACAACTATAACATCCCTTGTCTCAAATAAAGAAGCTGTAGCAGAATGACGTAATTTATCTATTTCGTCATTTATTGAAGCATCTTTTTCAATATAAGTATCTGATGAGGCAATATAAGCTTCTGGTTGATAATAATCATAGTAAGATACAAAATACTCAACTCTATTCTGTGGAAAAAACTCTTTGAATTCTGAGTACAACTGTCCAGCTAGTGTTTTATTATGTGCTAAAACCAATGTTGGCTTTTGTACTTTTTCAATTACATTTGCCATAGTAAAAGTTTTACCAGAACCCGTAACCCCAAGTAAAGTCTGAAATTTCTTACCTGCTTTTATCCCATTTGATAAATATTCAATTGCCTCTGGTTGATCTCCAGTTGGATTATATTCTGAATAAATTTTGAACATTTTTTCTCCTTTTTTAGTTTTCATTATGACAATTATCAGCCTAATAATTCGTTTAAAAAGACAAACTAATTCGTTAATCATTCACTTTTTTGAAAAAGTTTTTATCAAAAATTCAAATTACAGAAATTGAGTCACAGATTTTATTTTAAATTTAAACAGCATTACTTTAAATATTTTACCACCTTCAACAAAAAAAAACAATGTATTTTTTGATACCTTATATTAAATATAAATTATAACGCTAAAATTGTCTTTTACTTCTTTAATATTTTATGATATAATTTGTAAAAAGCAAAGAAGGTGAAAATTATTTTGAAAAATAATCAAAAAAATAAAAAATATATTGTAAAAACTGTAATAATTCTTATAATTTTTTCAATAATTTTAGCAACATTTAGTTATTATAACTCACTAAAAAAATGGAAAGCTACAGCTCTCCAAATGATTAATAATGAAAATTATATTTTATTGGAAGACAATATAAAAAATGATAATTCAAAAAATTCTAAAAAACATATAGAAAAGATTTCTTTAAATGATCTTCCTCCTAATTTAGTAAACGCGTATATTGCTATTGAGGATGAACGTTATTATAAACATTTTGGAATTGATATTAAAAGAACGTCAGCGGCTATTGGATCTTATATAATTCATTTTGGACATGCTAGCTTTGGTGGAAGTACTATTACTCAGCAATTAGTAAAAAATTTAACAGGAGAAAACTCAAATACTATTTCTAGGAAAGTAAAAGAATGGATAAAAGCAATTCAGCTTGAAACTTTCCTATCTAAAGAAGAAATATTAGAAACATATTTTAATATTATTTATACTGGACCAAATATCTATGGAGTTTCAGAAGCTTCTAAATACTATTTCAATAAAAACGTAAAAGATTTAAATCTAGTTGAGTGCGCCTTTTTAGCAGGAATTAATATTTCTCCAAACTCTTTTAATCCATTTGGAAAAGAAGATAATGCTGAAAAAATTACTAATAGAATTAAAACTGTTCTTTATAAAATGGAAGAGTTAAACTATATTACAGAAGAAGAATATAATAATTCTTTAATAGAATATGAAAATATTAATTTTAAAAAGTCAGAATTTTAAGATTTTATAAAATATACTTAAAATTTAACATTTATTATATTTTTTTATTAAAACTTTTAAAAACTTTATATACCTTATTTTTTATATTTAACGGATTTAATTGTATAATTAAAAATATAGATATTGACATAAATAATATACCACTTAAAAAATTCCTGATTTTATCCATCTTATTCCAATAGTTAATATTTTTAAAAATATTTGCTATTGGAATAAAAAATACTAAAATTAAAATGATAAATTCTATAATTTCAGCTATTTTTTCTGTATTCTCTACTGTTTCTTCCCTTTCTTCTTTTATTAAATCAATTTTATGTTTTTTTATATAAAAAATAAAGTTAATAATAACAACACTAATAATTGAAAAACCTGTTATAAATTCATTTATTACTTCATAAATTTCTTCATTATATACATATCCCATTAAAACCCTATCAATACCAAACATTAAAACAAAAAAAGAAATAATACATAAAATTAAATAATGAATAATTAAAGGAAATATTTCATGAAATTTTAGTTCATTTTTTTTGTGATGTTCTTTAAAAATAAAAAAATATGAAACAAAACAAACTATAAAAAATAATATAATAGAAAATTCATTTATTGGTATTGTAAAATTTGAAAATATCATTTTTACTATTATTCCTTTCAAAAATATTGAGTATTTTTTTAATAACTCTAACAATATCTACATATAATACTATAAAGTCCAACTTCTAAATCAATTTGACCTGTCTTTGATTTATAGTCTAAATTTACTAACTCATCTAATATTTGACCTATGTTTGTTTTAAATAATTGGGCTTGTCTTTTATATTTTTTAATTAAAAAAACTTGATTTGAATTTAGATTTAAAACATTAACTATATCTTTATTGTATTCTATTGCTAATTTACAAAGATATAGTTTTTTAAAATGATTATAAAGTGTTATCAAAATTTTTTGAACAGGCTCTTTTTGATAAATTAAATTATTTAGAGTTTCTAAAGCTTTATCTGTTTGCTTATTACCTATATTATCAGTAAGTTCAAATATTACACTTTCAATTTTTTTTGTACAAAGTAAATCAACTTCCTTTTCTGTAATAGTTCCCCCTTCTCCTATGTACTCTATTAATTTTCTAATTTCATTTATTAAATTTTCTAAACTTGTCCCTGAAGTGTCAACTAAATAATTAAGTACAGTTTCATTGCAATTAACTTTATACAATACGCAAATTTTTTTTAATTTTTGAATTAATTGTGGCAATTTTAAATAATCTATATTACAAACAATTCCAACTTTTTCAATAATATCATATACAGAATTTTTATCTATTTCTTTCTCAACAAACACTAAAACTGTGCCTTCATTAATAATATTTAAATTCTCTAAAATATATTTTCCAATTATTTCTTGAATTGGAGTTGCAGTTTTTCTTCTTCCATCCTTTTTGAAAAGGCCTGAATTTTTAATAACTATTAATTTTTTATCATAACCAAACGCTGGACTTTCAATATTAGAAATTAAACTTTCAAGATTTGATTCATCTATGTTTATATAATTAATTCCCGATACCAATTCGCCAAACTTTTTCTTTATTTTTTTTAATGTAGTTTCTACTAAATACTGTTCTTCACCATAAATTAAATAGATGGAATTTAATCCTTTATTTATTTCTTTTTCCAAAAAATCATAATTCATTTTTATACTCCTTGAATAAAATTATATCAAATATATTTTTTTTAGAATCCTTCTCATTTATTATCAATGTAACTTTTTTCTAACATAACTTTTTATTATTCACAAATAATAAAAATATGAATCAAATATTAAATAAAAACAATTTAAAAAATAAAAATAAATTAGTTAGTATACTTAGAATTCAAATTTTATTTTCTATTATTGTAATTATTGCATTAATATTCTTTTCAAAAACATATTCTCAAGATACTAAAATAAGTGAAAACTACTCAAAAGAAATATTTGTTAATCAAAAATTAGGAAGTATTTATAAAGCACAAATTTTAGATCAAGAAGAAGATACATCAAACAATCTAATTTCAAATATTTTTTGTTCTATTGAAATTCCAAAATTAAAAATAATCTATCCTGTATTTAATGAAATTTCAGAAGAGTTGCTTAATTTATCTCCTTGTAAATTTAGTGGTCCAAATCTAAATGAAAATGGTAATATTTCGATTGCAGGACATAATCTAGAAAACCATACTTTTTTTAGTGATTTATATAAAATAGAAATTAATGACACTATATATTTACATTCAAATTTAGGTGAAACATTTGAATATTATGTATACAGAACCTATGAAACAATATCTGAAGATTTAACACCAATTGCAACAAATTTTATTGAGAAAAAAGAGCTTACTTTAGTTACCTGTAACAATACTAATAAAAAGCGCTTTATTGTAAAAGCACTTCTTAATAATACTAGTCAAAATTTATGATTTTGGTAACTATAGTTAAAATTTTATTTGCATTATTTTTTGCAATTCCTTTTGTTATAGCTTTTCCACTAACAGTAATAGATGCAACCAAAGCACTAACAATAAATTGAAAAGATTGATTCATTCCATAGCTTTCTGTAAGTTTAAAGGCAATTATAGCTGAAATAGCACCACTTAAGACACCACAAATATCTCCAACAACATCTGAACAAAAATTTGATACCTTTTCAGAATTTCTTATTAATTTTATTGCTGTTTTAGCTCCTCTAATTTTTTTACTTGCTTTAGCGTGAAATTCTTCCTCTTTTGCAATTGTAACAGCAACTCCTATCAAATCAAATAAAACACCAAATATAATTACAAGGATTAATACAATAAAACCCGGTATAATAGTAAGAATATCTAAAGCTGTATTAGATAAAAAAGAAAAAAATAGTGATAGCATAAAAGTTGTTATCGCTACTAAAATTATCCAATATTTAGAATTATTATTTTGTTTTTTCATTTTTAAATCCTTATTTTACTATGAATATCTATTGTTGGCAAAGAAATATGTAAATTTTACGGTTTAGGTCTAGCAGAATTTCTCAAATTATCGCTTTCCATTACTGAATTAGCCGTTTCCGTTTAAGATAATCTTCTTTTTTGATGCCAGATTGCCACTTAAAATCCGTACCTTAATCCATATTTCTTCTTGCTTATAAAAAGCAAACACTCTAGAAATTTTCTTTGAGTATGATAGCTATAATACTAGTCTCTTTTGCAATACATATTTCAAAGCTTTTTTAATTGACTTATCCCAAATGCTTCACTCAAGACAAATTACTACACTATACAAGATTTGCATAGCTTTTTACTTAAGAAAAGGTTTCTGTAAGTCTCAGCGAAAATAGGAATCTAATATATGCCATTATATTATATCCTAAATTCTTTACTCCTTAAAGTCACGCAAAACTGGGCGTAATGCGCATTCTTCAAGAAACTTCAATGTAGTAACTTTTTAGTAGATTTTTAGCCCTACCCTCGTAATTAGATCATACACTAGAATAATGCACCAACAAATAAATTATAACATTTAATAAATTATTATTCAAGTGTAAATAAATTCAAATTTTTATGCTATAAATAAAGTGTTAGAATTCACAGCCTTTTATACTTATTTCTTAGGTTACGATATAATTATTTTTGAAAAAAGCAAATTGAGAGTGAGCAAGTTAGAAATACAGCTTGAACGAGCATTTTTGAAAAAATAATTATATCGTAACCTAATTAATTAAATAAACTGTAAATTGAAAATAAAGAGTTATACTTCAATTTTATTAAAATTTATTTAAAGCTTTGAATTGCAATAATAATGTTTTTCGAGAATTGTTTTAATAAAATTATTTATAATAAATATAATTATAAATTTTCTGTGATTGTAAAACTTTCCTAACATACATGTTTGTTTCTTTATATGGAATATTTTCAATATTACTTCCATCTGATTCAAGCGTACCTGAAGAAATCCACTTATCTACATTTCCCGCTCCAGCATTATATGCTGCTAAAGCAAGCCTATAATTTTTATATTTATTGTATAAATATGAATAATATTTTGTTCCAATTTCAATATTCGTTTTGGGGTTAGATAAATCAATATTAGAAATTCCCATTGTTTCTGCAACTTCAAAAGCAGTAGCTTCCATTAATTGCATAAGACCTTTTGCACCTTTTCTAGAAGATATTGAATCTATGAAATTACTTTCATTTTTTATTATAGCAAAAATTAATGATTCTTCAACATCATATTTTTGACTAGCTTCTTCAACATAATTTGAAAATTTTCTTGGATAAAGCTTTTCAAGTACTATTTTATCAATTTCTAAATATTTAATTAGTATAAAAAACAAAATTATAAATATAAAAAATATAAGTATTATTTTTTTTAAAAAATTCAATTATATTCTCCTATTTTCTTTTTTTCTCAAGTATTATTTTTTTTAATATTTATTTTGTTTGAAACCAACTGTTTCCTTCTTCAATATCAACAAGTAATGGTACGCTTAATTTTACAGCACTTTCCATACAAGTTTTTAAAATATCCTTAACTTCTTCTTTTTCATTAATTAGTGTTTCGATTAATAGTTCATCATGAATTTGTAAAACAATTTTTGATTTTAAACCTCGGTCTTTTAATTCTTTATATACCTTTATCATTGCAATTTTCATAATATCAGCTGCAGTTCCCTGAATTGGCGTATTCATTGCAGCTCTTTCTCCAAATTTTTTTATCATAAAATTATTTGAATTTAACTCTGGAATATATCTTCTTCTATTATAAATTGTTTCTACAAATCCTTTTTCTTTTGCTATTTCAACTATATCGTTCATATATTTTTTTATACCATAATACTTTTCTAAATATTGATCAATATATTTTTTGGCGTCATATCTCTTAATATCAATTTGTTCTGCTAACCCAAATTCACTTATTCCATATACAATTCCAAAATTTACAGCTTTTGCTCTACTTCTTAATTGTTTAGAAACGTTTTCAAGAGGTACATCAAAAACTTGTGAAGCAGTAATTGCATGAATATCAGCATTTTTATTAAACGCATCTACCATTATTTTATCTTTAGATAAATCTGCTAAAACTCTAAGCTCAATTTGAGAATAATCAGCATCAATAAAAACTTTATCTTTTGAATCAACTTTAAAAAATTTTCTAATCTTTTTACCAAGTTCTGTTCTTGTAGGTATATTTTGTAAATTAGGATCCGTACTACTTAACCTGCCTGTTGCTGTAGCTGTTTGATGAAAAAAAGTATGAACTCTTCCTGTTTTTTCATTAATAAAAGGCAATAATCCCTCAACATAAGTAGAGTTTAATTTTGAAATTTTTCTATATTCCAAAATTTTATCTATAATTGGATGACTTTCTCTAATTTTTTCTAAAGTTTCTACATCTGTTGCATATCCATTTTTTGTTTTCTTTGTTATTGGAAGGCCTAACTTTTCAAATAATATTTCTCCTAATTGTTTTGTAGAATTAACATTAAATTCTTCTCCAACTAGTTTAAAAATATCAATTTTAAGTTCTTCCATATTATCTTTTAGTTTATTCCCATATTTAATAATTTCATTTTCATCTAAAAAAACACCAGTATATTGCATTTCTGCTAGCACTTCACTTGTTGGCATTTCTATTTCTATAAATAAATTATAAGAATTTATTTCTTTTAATTTTTTTACAAGAATTTTTTCTAATTGTCCAATTACAAAGCAATAAACTTCATATTTAAAACTATTTATATCACTTTCTTCCTTTATTTCTTCAAATAAAGAAGCTTGTTCTTTAACTTCATTATCTTTTCTAGAAAAATAATCTGTAATATCTAAATTCAAATATAAATTACTTAATTCTTCTAAACTATAATTATTACTAACAGAATTAAGTAAATATCCAGCAATTTTAATATCAAACATAAAATTTGTAGGATAAAATCCTAATTCTTTTAAAATAATATAATCATTTTTTTGTTCATAACCTATTTTTAATATTTCAGAGTTTTCTATTAGTTCTTTAATATCTTCCTTATTTTTCTCAAAATCAATTTTATAAACTCTATTTTCTATACAAATATATATATTTTTTATTCTTTTTTTAATTATTAATTTGTTATTTTCTAGGTCTTCTTTTTCAAAATAATAATACATTTTTTTATTTGAAATAATTTTTTCCTTTAATATCGAAAAATCAATTAAACTATTATTAATAACCTCAAATAAATCTTTTATATCTTTAGCTTTATTAATTTTATCTAGATTAAATCTTTCAATATATTTATTAAATCTTAACTTTTTAAATATTTCTAAAACTTTAGTATTATCCCATGGCTTAACTATATAGTTTCTTATATCCTTATCAATTGGACTATCAGTATTTATTCTACCAAGCTCTCTAGATAAAATAGCTAACTCTTTATTATTTTCAAGATTTTCTTTTAATTTTCCTTTTACTGTTGCTGTTCCTTCTTCTAATTTTAAATATAAATTATCAATACTTCCATATTCTTTTATTAGACTTAAAGCTGTTTTTTCACCAATACCCGGTACACCTGGAATATTATCTGAACTATCTCCCATTAAACCTTTAACTTCAATCATTTGTATAGGTTCAATTCCATAGGATTTTAAGATTTGATTTCTATCAAAATTTTCTGTTTCTGTATGTCCTTGTTTTGTTCTAGGAATTCTAATTATAGTATTATTTGTTGCAAGTTGAAATGCGTCTCTATCTCCAGTAAGTAAAATAACGTCTTGATTATTAGACTCACCAACTCTAGACAAAGTTCCTAAAATATCGTCAGCTTCATAACCGGCTTTTTCAACAATTGCAATATTCATTGAATTTAATACATCCTTTATTAAAGGCATTTGACTAGCTAGTTCATCAGGCATTCCAGTTCTTGTTCCTTTATAATCTTTAAACATCTCATGTCTTTTTGTAGGTGCTTTAATATCGAAAGCGACAGCAATATACTCTGGTTTTTCGTCTTCTATTAATTTAAACATAATGGCTAAAAAACCATAAACTGCATTTGTAAAAACTCCATCTGATGTTTGAAGCATTTTATTATTCATTACACCAATCCCATAAAATGCTCTATTTAAAATACTATTTCCATCAATAACAACAAATTTTCCCAAAGCAACCTCCCTTATAATTTTTTTAAAATTAAAATAAATGTACAAGCAAAACTCTAATTCTATATTATATATAGTTTTTTCCTTTTAAATTATATATATAAGAAATATTTTTTTCAATAAATATTACATTATTTTAATTACATCGCAATATTTTTGTAATAATGTTGAAAAAATAGTCAAGTTTTTCTTTTTAAATGTCTTGCAAATTTTAATATACTATAATATAATTTAGAAAAATGTTGGAAGGAAAATACAAATGATAATATACTTTGAAAATGAAAATTCTTTATATGATCAATATAAAATTATTAAAAATGAAATTGATTTTCATATAAATTATAATAATACAAAATTTAAAGTACTATTAGATTTAATCGGTAAACTATCCTTTCAATATAATTTAAAAAATTTAGAGAAATTTAATAATCTTTTATTTGAAATACATTCTACTATTAATATAATGCAAAACATTCACATTATTTTATACAATCTAAAAAGCAGATTAATCGAAATCTTTAATAATAGTTATAATTTAAATACCTTAGAATTAACAGATGAAATAAAAAATAAAATAAACAATTTTAATGATATTGTAACTGAATTTATTAAAATATTATATATTTCATATACTCAATATGATAATTTTATCAAAAAAAATTTAATTGATATAAAACCAAAAAAACAACTATTAAATTAACTATAATATTATCTTTCTAAGTATTCGTTATTAGAATCAAGCAATGGATTATATGGAAGTTTTTTTCTCATTGCTCTATTTTTTTTATTTGTAATTATCTCTTTAATAACACCATCTATATCTTTCTCACCATTAGTCAATGAACTTAATAAATAATGATCTTTTTTATCTGGTTCAACATTATCAGCAATAAAAATAATTTTATCTAATAAACACATTTCCTCAGAACCTGCAACATGTCTTTCTATTGCCATTTTTATCCTATTAAAAGCATCTTTATCTTCTTCTTCTCCAAATTCTTTTTCAAAAAAGCTTCCTGAAATTCTTCCATGCAAAGCACTTATGTTATCAAAAAGCTCAAAATCATACATAGTAATATTATTTCTTAAACAATATTCCAACATTGCAACATTATAAGATTTTCCATAGTTTAAATTAGTATCTTGAAGGGCTTTTCCAATATCATGTAAAAGTCCTGCTATTGCTGCTTCAATCTGCGATACATGATATTTTTTTGCTAATTCTACGCTTATTTTAGCTACCCTTTCAGAATGTAATAATCTTTTTTGATTACTACCTAAATATTTATATAAAACTATTCTAGCATTCTTTACACTTAATTCTATTTTCATACACCTCGTTTTTAGTTATTTTAAACTGAATTATTATCTTTAAAACTATAAAAATATTATATTAACATTATCTTTTTTTGTCAATTCAATGATGTGTAATATTAATTTAAAACTAAAAAAGTTGTTACAATTCACAGCCTCTTATACTTATTTCTTAGGTTAACTATATAAACTGTAATTATTACAAAAATTTAAAACTGGTATGATTATTTTTTAATAAAATAATCATACCAGTTCGTTAAAAGTTATTCTTATTGTTAGTCTCTGTCATTTCCTTGTGTTGCATAATACCATATAGCTGCAACTATAATAATAGCAGCTAATGCAAATATTATCCACATCCAAGTTGTTGTACTCATATCGTTTCTGTTATTCAAAGTTGTTTCTTCCGTTGTTCTTACCGTATTATAACCATTAGTATTATACCCATTAGTATAATAATCATTATCATCTCTTCCCATATTATCTATATTATTACCATTATTATTGTTAAACATATTGTCCATTGTATTTGCACCGTCTTGCATTAACCTAGCTCCACCGTTCATTACTGAACCAGCAGCATCTGTTACTGTATCCATTCCTCTTTCTAAAGAAGAGCTAACTTCATTTCCTAAAGTTACTGTGTCTGAATTTGTATTAGCGAAACAAACTACTGAAGTACATATTGAAAGTACAAGACTAAGCAAGCTTAAAAATAAGATCTTTCTTGTCATACTTTCCTCCTAAACAAATCTATATTAAAAATGAAAATGTACATATTCATTATAATTATATTATTTATTTTTTTTAAATTAATATGCTAACAATTTTTTGAAGTATATATATTTTAAAAAAGATTTAAAATATATTTAAATAATTAAATATATAATTTACTCAATTAAATTATTTTTTTAAATTTTTAAATATTTTAAATTTATTTTTAAACTATATATTGTATCTTTTAATAAAATTGTACCTATTATTTCAAAAACACATATTATTATCGTTTGCGCTGTTGTATAAGCTAAATATAAATTATCCTGTTGTGGTATATAAAAACTTGTTGCCCACAAGCAAACTAAATATGAATTTAAATAACAAACTAATAATAATCCAATTAAAAATAAAAATATCTCAACCTTATAATTATTAAACTTTTTATTTTTAAAAATATCTATGCCTAAAACTATTAAACCTAAAATAGCCGTTCCAAAAAATATTGGACTTATAACATCGTAAATTTTTGTAATAATATTAACGAAAAAAATGTTGTGGTATAAACCTTTAATAACATTATCATTTTGTATTTTAGTAGTTAAATCTGCGTATATTTCATCTAATTGTTGTTCTGTTCTGCGTAGCCTTATTCCTAAAATATTTTCGTAAAAAGTAAATTCTCCTTCATGATTAATACTAATAATTTCTTCAAGATTCGAAACTTTATATTCTTTATATACAATATGTCTAATAAAATTATTAAAGCCTTTGGGAATAGTTTCAAAAATTTCTTTAGTAGTATATATTCCAGAAGTATCTGAAAGCTGAATTCCTTTTTTCTTTTTTAATTTTCCTTGTTCAAAAGCTTCTTTCAGTTCTATGTATATCTTTTTATATAATTCATTTGTACTTTTTGCATCTATAAAATACCCAATATCATATGCGCTATCTCTAAGCGCCCATATTGAATAATCACCATGTTTTGGCCATGCATCAAAAACGCTTAAATTTAACTTTGCAAAAGTTGGGCTTACATCTTTAGCAAGTTCAATTGTTTCAGATGATACCCACACATTTTTATCAGAATTTGTTCCATCATCAATACTTATTAATAATCCTAAAACTTTTGCTGAATAGGTTTTTGTTCTATCATTTGTAGTATAAATACCATAATATTTATAGTTAATTCCTGATATCACATTATTCCAAATTAAAATTCCTAATAAAGGCAAAATAGCAATAACGAATAACGGAATACAGGATTTTATTTTCTTTTTATCAAAAGCTAAATGAATAATTGTAACAATATATCCAACTAACATAAATGGAATTAACCAAATGGAGTCTTCTCTTAAATTCCAATAGAAACCTGAAAAAAACATTCCTATAAAAGCCCATGGTAGTATTTTTTTTAAATTTTCGTTTCTACGTAAATAAATCGCTAATACAGTTCCGAGAATAATTAAAACAGCCCAAGGAACTAAAGCATTCCTATAGTGATATGCAGCTTGATAACTCAATCCAACAGGATTATATAATAATATAATAAATATTAATTTTCTTAAAATATCATTTTTTATTAATGGTTTTAAACTTTTTGTAAATATAAAAGATGATAAACAAATAAAGAAACAAAATCCAACTGGATATGTTATATGTAACTGATAAATTAAAGCTAAAAATAATGGGTAAGATATATTTTTGCAAAGTATAAATTTATTATATTCTCCAAGCCATCTACCTGCAACTAGTAAAATAGCATTAGTTAGTTGCATTCTACTATCATATGCTGTATCATAATTTACATACCAATTTGTACTTTTCATAAGCCAAAACCTAGCAAATACAAGCATAATAATTATTGCATTTATAATAACAGATTTGTTAGAAATTATTAGCTCTTTACAATTTTTTAAGATTTTTTTCATAGATTTCTATTACTCCAAACATTTACATTTTCAAAATAGTTCACATTAAATTTTTATTTATTATATTATTTACTTATGACTTCGTCAAGTACAACTCTTTTATGTTTTGTAATTATTTTTTATAATTTATATTCTAACATTTTTTTCAAGTACATATATTTTAAAAAAGATTTAAAATATATGAAAGGATTAATTATAATTTATGAAAAATAAAATGTTTATTTCTTTAGTTATTTTTTTATATTTACTTTTTAATTCTATTCCAATTTTTTCAGCAGACTTTGAAAGTATTCCTGTTTGGTCAGATACTTCGGAATTCGTATATCAAACCTCTAGTGAACCAAGTTTTGATATAAAAAGTGAATCAGGAATTTTAATTGAAGTTACAACTCGGAAAGGTTTTATATGATAAAAATTCTCATGAACAATTACGACCTGCTAGCGTTACAAAACTTATGTCACTTCTACTTATAATGGAAGCATTAGATTCTCGGTAAAATATCATTAACAGATAGAGTTCCTTGTTCTGAATATGCTAGCTCTATGGGAGGATCGCAAATTTGGCTAGATTCAAGAGAAACATTAACAGTTGATGAAATGCTAAAAGCTATTTGTGTTGTTTCTGCAAATGATTGTACAGTTGCTATGGCAGAATATTTAGCAGGGTCTGAAGATGTATTTGTACAGCTAATGAATGATAGAGCTCAAGAACTTAATATGAATGATACTTGCTTTAAAAACTGTCATGGAATAGACGAAGATGGTCATATAACTAGTAGTAATGATATTTCAATTATGGCACGTGAGCTTTTATTAAATCATCCATTAATAACAAATTACACTACAATATGGATGGATTCTTTAAGAGACGGAAAATCTGAGTTAGTAAATACAAATAAACTTGTTAGAAATTACAATGGTTGTACTGGTTTAAAAACTGGATCTACAAGTCTTGCTCTTTATAATTTAGCAGCATCTGCTACAAGAGATGATTTATCTTTAATAGCCGTTATTATGAGAGCACCTACTACAAAAGACAGATTTTCAGATGCAAAAACTTTGTTAGATTATGGTTTTACAAATTATAAATTTGCAAAAACTGCTACAAAAAATGAAACAGTAACTGAATGCGAAGTATCAAAAGGCGCTAATAACTCATTAGAATTAGTATATGAAAAAGATAGTGGAATATTAGTAAAAAAATCAAATTCAACAGATGTTACACAAGAAATTGTATTAAATGAAAAGATTTCAGCTCCAATACAAAAAGGAGAAGTTTTAGGAACTGTTCATTTTTATTTAGGTAACGAACTTTTAGATAGTGTAAATTTACTGGCAAAAAAAGATGTAAAAAAATTATCTATTATTTCAATTTTTTCTTCATTAACTGATAAATGGATAAATCTATTAAGATAGTTTATTTTTAATTTTAAACGAGGGACATTTGTCCCTCTATAAGCTAAAAAAAAATATTAATATTAAATTATCATATAAAAATATAAAATAAAACTATAGAATATTTTTATTTGATTTTGAATTATATATGTTTCAGCTAAATTAAAAGATATATTAGATATTAATTGTAACATTACTTTTTATAAAAAATAAAACTTTAAAAATTTAATTCTTGTATTTTAATAAAGTATAATATATACTATTATTAAATATAATAAATAGGAGTTAAATAGTTTTGGAACATTGGAGTATTGAAGATTATAATAAATATCAAAATAGTGGAAAAATTAAAAGAACTAAATATAGAGCAAATAAAACATCTATAGATGGACATAGTTTTGACAGCAAAAAAGAAGCAGAGTATTATTGTAGTTTAAAACTTCGTCTTAGGGCAGGAGAAATTAATGGATTTTGTTTACAACCAACTTTTATACTAGCTCCTGGATTAAAATATAAAGCAGATTTTATTATTTTTGGAAAAGATGGAACAACTGAAGTAATAGATGTTAAAGGTTTTAAAACAAAAGAATATATAGCCAAAAAGAAAATATTTGAAGATAAGTTTAATTTAAAAATTGTAGAAATTGATTAATATTTATTTATTATTCTTCTCTAAATATTCTTCGTAGGCATCTTTAATAAAAATTTTACTCCTATTACAAATAGGATTCGTTAAAACACATTTATTAAAGCATCCTCTACAATTTTTATTCTTTAAAAATTCTTTAAATTTTTCATCTTCCATAAATTCAATCATTTCCCCTTTTTATTTTGGCTTGTTTCCAAAATTTAATATTTGATTATTAATAAATTGATTTTCTTCATCTTCGTCTTCTACTTTATTTTTTTTGCCACTAATTCTATTCTTTTTCTCTAATTTAGACTTATTCTTTTTTTCTTTGTCAAACTCTGTTTCGGACTGAGCTATTGCTTCATCAACAGTCAGTGTTTTTTCATAATCAACTATGTTTTTAACTGGTTGCTTATAAACTCCTTCTATATAAAGTTCTTTTTTTAATTCACCATTTAAATGTATATGTTCAAAATATCTTTGAATTATACTTTTATCTTTTTTTGAATAACTATTTATATCTTCTTTTAAATATTTATATCTCCAAATAATATGTCTTTCGTAAGAATTAAAAACAGAACTTTTTAAATCCTCAAAACCATATTCTACACGAAACTGATAATTTTCTATAGTAATACTAGCATTTGACCATTTTCTTCCTTTTTTCTTAAAATATGCTTCTCTTAAAGCACGCATTAACCTATATAAATCATTAATTAATTTTGAATAATCCTCTTCATCAATATCAAATAAACTAGGTACTTCATAACAATTTACTACTTTTTTCTTAATAATACCTTTTGGAAGATAATAAAAGTAAAGCTCCCCGAACAGGTTTATCTCCTGAAACATCAATAATTGAAGTATAAAGATAAATACTTTCCCAACGCTCTGGAATTATATAAAATATTTTTTTTTGAATTTCTGAATATAATACTTTTTCTTCTGGTAAAGTTAACATACTATTCCTTTCAGACTATTAATTAATAAGTAAACTATCACCTGTCATATCATCAGGTTTTTCTAACCCCAAAATATCTAGAATCGTAGGTGCTATATCTGCAAGTCTACCTTCTTTAAGTTTTTTATTTACGGGAAGATTAATAACCGCAAGTGGAACTGGATTTGTTGTATGGGCTGTATGTGGCTCTCCAGTTTCATAATCAATCATTTGTTCACAATTTCCGTGATCAGACGTAATTAACAAAATTCCATTATGTTCCTTTATCGCAGTTACTACTTTTTGAACGCAATTATCAATCGTTTCTAATGCTTTACAAGTAGCTTCAATATTTCCAGTATGTCCTACCATATCTGGATTTGCATAAGTTACTACAATTAAATCAAATTTTTCTGAATTAATTGCTTCTAAAACTTTTTCAGTTACTTCATATGCACTCATTTCAGGTTGCATTTCATAAGATTCAACTTTTGGAGAATCAACTAAAATTCTTTTTTCTCTTGGAATTTGTTTTTCTTCTCCACCGTCAAAGTAAAATGTAACATGAGGATATTTTTCTGTTTCAGCTATTCTTAGCTGAGTTAATCCTCTATTAGAAATATATTCACCTAATGGATTCCTAATTTCTTGTTTTGGATAAGCAATATGTACATTTGGTAAGTTTTCATCATATTGAGTCATGGATACAAAATAAGTTGATTTGTAATCAGTTTTAAATTCTTTAAAAAATGGATCTACTAAACTTCTAGTAAGTTCTCTAGCTCTATCTGGTCTAAAATTAAAAAATATTATTGAATCATTTTCTTTTACTGTTACAACTGGCTCTCCATTTATGTTTACTATTACTGATGGAACGACAAATTCATCAAATACTTCTTGTCTATAAGATTCTTCAATTGCTTCAATAGCTGAGATAAATTTATTTCCTTTTCCTCTTACTATAGCATTATATACTTTTTCAATTCTTTCCCATTTTTTATCTCTATCCATTGCATAAAATCTACCAGAAATTGTTGCAATTTTTCCTACTCCCTTTTCTTGTATTTTTCTTTCTAATTCTTGCAAATACATTTCACCAGAAACAGGAGAACAATCTCTTCCATCTGTAAAACAATGAATATACACATTTTCAAAATCTTTTCTCTTTGCAAGTTCTAATAATGCAAATAACTGTCTATTATGACTATGAACTCCACCATCTGATATAAGTCCCATTATGTGTAAATTTGTACCATTTTTCTTGCAATTTTCAATTGCATTAACAAATTCAGATTTGCTAAAAAAATCGCCTTCTTCTATTTCTTTCGTAATTTTTGCTAAATCTTGATATATTATTCTTCCTGCTCCAATGTTAGTATGTCCAACTTCAGAATTTCCCATTTGACCTTCTGGAAGTCCAACATCTTTTCCACTTGTATGAATTATAGTATTAGGATTCTCACTTAATAAATTTTTTAAGTATGGAATATTGGCTAATTTTACAGCATTTCCTTCAGTTTTTTCATTAATTCCGAATCCCCCTAATATCATTAGCATTGTCATTTTGCTATACATAAAAAGGTTCCTTTCTAACTTTATTTGCTTCTTTATTAATATCAATCATGATTTATTAAACTTTCACAAGTCATTTCTTTTGGAATTTCTATTCCCATTAAATCTAATATAGTAGGTGCAACATTACCTAACTTTCCAATTATATTTTTTACTTTATAGCTCTTATTTACCAAGATAAATGGAACTAAACTTGTTGTATGACTTTTATTAGGAGTACCATCATCTTCAAGCATTATTTCACAATTACCATGGTCTGCTACTATAATTAAATTATAATCTTCTAAATTTGTTTCATTAATAACTCTTCCTAAGCATTTATCTAAATCCTCTAAACCTTCAATAACCTTATCAAAAACACCTGTATGTCCTAAGGCATCTCCATTTGGATAATTTACTACTATAAGTGAATAATCTTTATTATTTATTGCATCTATCAAAGTATTTGTAATCTCAGTAGATCTCATACTAGGCTTTTCATCATAAGTAAAAACATCATCTTTATCATATATTACTCTATCTTCGCCTTCATAAATAAAATCATTACAACCACTAAAATAAAATGTTACATGTCCTCTTTTCTCAGCTTCAGAAAGTCGTAGTTGTTTTAAGCCTAATTTACTTAAATATTCTCCTATACTATTAGAAATTGGTATTGGCTTAAATGCAACATGTACTTTTTTCTCATAATCTAAATCTTCATATTCAGTCATTGTTGTTATATATAAGTCTTTTAAAAAAGTTTTTCTTTCAATTTCTTTAAAGTTTGGATCAGTTAATAATCTAATTGGCTGTATCATTCTATCAGACCTAAAATTAAACAATATTAATGAATCATTATTTGTAATAGGTGTTTTTTTAATAATTGTAGGATTAATAAATTCATCATTTAATCCAGCATCATATCCGTTTTTTACAGCATCAATTATTGTATTTGCTGAATACTCACTTTCGCCATCAACAATTGCATTGTATGCTTTTATTGTTAACTTCCAATCACGATCACGATTCATACAATAATATCTACCACCAACAGTTGCAATTGTTCCTATTCCTAATGAATTCATCTTATTATTTAGTTTTTCAATAAATGGCATACATGCTTTAGGTAAAGTATCTCTTCCATCTAATAAAACATGAATATAAACTCTATCAAAATCTTCTTTTTTACATAAATCTAGTATTGCTAAAAGATGATCCATATGTGAATGTACTCCTCCATCGCTAAGATTACCACATATATGCAAATTAGAATTTTTTTCTTTACAATTATTTATTGCTCCAATTAAAGCCTCATTTTTAAAAAAACTTCCATCTTCAATTGCGTTATTAATTCTAACGAAATATTGATAAACAATTCTTCCTGCCCCTAAATTAGTATGACCAACTTCGCTACTACCCATTTGACCGTCTGGAATTCCAACTTCCAAACCACTAGCATGAAGCTTAGTATGTGGATAATTATTCCATAAATAATCAAAATTTGGAGTATTAGCTTGTTTAAAAGCATTTCCATACTCTTTATCAATTAAACCTACTCCGTCTAGTATGCATAAAACTGTTTTTTTCATAAAAGTCTCCTATCTCTATAATCTTATTGAAATTTTTATCAGTATATAATATCATTTTTATTATTTTTATTCAATATTTTTTAAATAAAAAATTTAAAATAAAAATTTTATAATTACAATTCACAGTCTTTTAAACTTATTTCTTAGGTTACGATATAATAATTTTTGAAAAAAGCGCATTGAAAGTGAGCAAGTTAGAAATTCTAATAAATTTTATGGAAAGAGTTCAAGGCTTGTCCTTGGAAGGGTGCCATAAAATTTATGTGAATTTCTTACGCAGTTCAGCTTGAACGA
>JAFXMI010000027.1 GCA_017530505.1 Clostridia bacterium
ATAATTGTAAAGGAGGCGTTTTTCTATGAATATATTATTAGTATTTTTTGCACTTCCACTTGCAACAATAATATTATCTGGAATTTTTGAAACTTTTATTAATTGTCCACTTAAAATTGCTGGAATTGCATTTTCTATATATTTAATTGTCGCATTTGCATTAGGTGGAACAATTGAATTAATTGTAGCAACTATAGTTTATACAATATTAGCTTTTGTTACAGCTCTTATTGTACACTTTATTCAAAATAACAATGATGATTCAAACTGTTTTCCCAGGGGTAACGGAAATTGCAATGGACGAAGATAATGAAATATTATAATAATAAGATTATAAATTTAAAATAGATTAATTAATTTTGTATATGTTTTTAAAAAAAACATATACAAATTTTTTTTTTAATGATATAATGCAAATGGAAAACTATATATTTTAGAAAGAGGAAATTACAATGGGTAAAATTGTACTATTAGATGAGCTTACAATTAATCAAATAGCTGCAGGAGAAGTGATTGAAAGGCCTGCTTCTGTTGTAAAGGAAATGTTAGAAAATTCTATTGATGCGGGGGCTAAAAATATAACTATTGAGGTTAAAAATGGAGGAATTTCGCTTATAAGGATTACTGATGATGGATGTGGAATTTCTGAAGATGATATGGAAATTGCTTTTGAGCGTCATGCAACTAGTAAAATAAGAAATGCAGTAGATTTGCAAACTGTTAGAACAATGGGGTTTAGAGGAGAAGCTCTAGCAAGTATAACCTCAATTGCTAATGTTGAGATGATTTCTAAAACAAAAGAAGATATAGTTGGACATAAGATTGTTATTGAAGGTGGTAAGGTTTTAAAAAAGGAAGAAGTGGCTGCAACCACTGGCACAAGAATTACTGTACAAAATCTTTTTTTTAATACTCCAGTTAGATATAAATTTTTAAAAAAAGATTATACCGAAGCTGGTTATATAGAAGATGTTGTAACTAGAATAGCTCTTATAAATAAAGAAGTTAGTATTAAGCTAATTAATAATGATAAGGTACTATTACAAACAACAGGTGGCTTAGATACTAAAAATTTAATTTATAGTATTTATGGAAAAGATGTTGCAAATGGAACTAAAGAAGTAGAATATAACTATGAAGATATAAAAATTACGGGCGTAATAGGTTTACCTGAAATTTCTCGTTCTAACAGATCAAATCAGCTTTTCTTTGTAAACGGAAGATTTGTTAGAGATAAAAATTTAACTGCTGGAGTTGAACAAGCTTATAAGAGTTTAATTCCAGTTGGAAAATATGCTTTTATTATTTTAAATCTTGAAATGAATCCAAATCAGGTAGATGTTAATGTTCATCCAGCAAAATTGGAAGTTAGGTTTGAAGATGAGCAAAAAGTTTTTAAAGCTGTTTATAATGCCGTAAAATATGCATTAGGAGATGTAACTAATACTTCAGAAAATAATGGTAAAGAAAATAATGAAAGTGATTTATTAAATTTTACAGATAATAAAGAACAAGAGGTAAAAAAAAGTTTTGGAGGATTGTTTAAAAGTATCATTAAGGAAAAAGAAGATGATGAAGAAGAAAAAAATAATACTTTATTGGAAATATTTAATTCAAGAAAGTTAGAAGAAAATTTATCTATACCTACAAATTTTATAAAAAAAGAAGAAATTAAACAAGAAACAAAAGAGGAAGCAAAAAAAGAAGAAATTAAACAAGAAACAAAAGAGGAATCAAAAAAAGAAGAAATTAAACAAGAAACAAAAGAAGAAAATAGAAATCAAGATATTTTCGTAGACTTATCAGAAAATAATTTAAAACCAAATATTGTTGAATCAATTGTTTTAACAGAAGAAAAAGAAGATTTTAAAAAAGAAAATCCATTAGAAAATTTGATGGAAAGTAATTTTGTTGGACAATCAAATATTGTTAACAAAGAGGGATATTTAGTAGATAAAAAGGAAGAAAAAACAACTGAACCTGCGATTCCATCTTTAGCTGAAGTAGAAAAAATCACATCAAAAATTTTAGAAATGAAAATTAATTCTATTGATAATACTCAAATGATAGATACTTCAAAAGTTCGAGAGGCAATAAGTGAAAATAAAAAAGTAACACCAGAATTTGCAGATATGTACAAAAAGACATTTGGATTAGAAGCTAATGAAATTAGAAAAGAGAGAGAAATAGAAGAACAGGAAAAGAAAAAGATTTATATCTCAAATGAATTTATAAATGCAGAAAATGAGAATTTATTTGAAAAGCAAGAAGAAATAGAAGAAAGAATTAAATATAAATTTGTTGGAATTGTGTTTGAAAAATATATAATTATTGAATATAAAGATGAAATGTATATTATAGATGAAATCTCTGCTAGAGAAAGAATTAATTATGAGAAAGTTAAGTATAATTATTATTCATCAATAAAGAATTCTAGTACTCTTTTACTTCCTGATATTATTACATGTTCTTTTAAAGAAATGTCTGTAGCAAAAGAGAATATAGAGTTATTTAGAAAAGCAGGATTTAATTTTGAAGAGTTTGGAGAAAATACAATAAAACTAACTGAAGTACCTTTAATGTATGAAGAACTAAATACAAAATCTTTATTCTTAAAAATTTTAAATGAAATTGAAAACGTTGCTGTAAACGATACAGAAGAAAAAGAAAAAAAATTTATTAAAGCAATTGCAGTTAATTCTATAATTAAGCCAAAAATAAATTTAGATGAAAGAGAAGTAGATAAATTAGTTCAAGAATTATTATCATTAGAAGAACCATTTGCTATTCCTCATGGTAAATCTACTGCGATAAAAATAAGCAAAAACGATATTGAAAAGAAGTTTTCAAGAAGGAAGTAGAAATTAATATGAAACCTGAAATTATTGTTATTGCTGGACCAACAGCATCTGGGAAAACTTCTCTTTCCATTGAACTTGCAAAAAAAGTAGGTGGAGAAATTATTTCTGGGGATTCAATGCAAATTTATAAAGACATGAATATAGGAACTGCAAAAGTAACAAAAGAAGAAATGCAGGGAATAAACCATTATTTAATAGACTTTTTATCACCTGAAAAAAGATATACTGTTTCAAATTTTAAGAAAGACGCAGAAAAAGCAATTGAAAAAATTTTAGAAAATGGTAATATTCCTATTATTTGTGGTGGTACAGGACTTTATATTGATTCTCTAATCTATGAAATAGAATATCAAGATATGGATTTTGATAAGGATTATAGAGATTTTCTAATGGAAAAATCGAAAACTGAAGAGGGTTTAAGTTTATTATATGAAGAAGCTTTAAGAATAGATGAAAAGGCAACTTTAAAAATTAGTAAAAATGATAAAAAAAGAATTTTAAGAATTATAGAAATTTATCATTCTACTGGAAAAACAAAAACTGAATTAGAGATTTTATCTAGACAGAAAGAGAAAAAGTATGATTTCAAAGTTTTTGCATTAAATATGGACAGACAATTACTTTACGATAGAATAAATAATAGAGTTGATTTAATGTTAGAAAAAGGGTTAATTGAAGAAGTTGCCTATATAACCAAAAAATATAATGAACTTTCGACAAGCGGACAAGGACTTGGATACAAAGAAATTATAGAATATTTAGATAATAAAATTACTTATGGTGAAATGGTTGAAAAAATAAAAAAAGAAAGCAGGCATTATGCTAAAAGGCAACTTACTTGGTTTAGAAAAAATAAAGATATTATATGGTTAAACGCAGAAAATGGAATAGAAAAAAATATAGAGATTATCTCTTCATATATAAATAATGTTAGAAAAAACTAAACATCATAATTCTAAAAGAAAAATATTTTTTATGTTTATTTATGTTTTTCATTAAAATTAGGAGAATTTAATTAAGGATTAGCGTTTACTAGATTAATTCTCTATTAATATGGAAAGGAAAAATTTTGAAAAAGGCTCAAACAAATAAAGTTAGATTTTTTACATCTATTATAATTTTATTTTCATTTACTGTTTTTATAACAAATAGTACAAGACTTTTAAAAAAACCTTCTTCAACATTTGTTGTAGAAAAAGGAGATATATCATATGAGGAAACTAGTTCTGGATATCTTATAAGAGATGAAGTTGTATTAGAAGAAGGTAGTAAGGAAAGTGAAATTATTCCAATAAAATATGAAGGTGAAAAAGTTTCTAAACGGAGACTCGGTTTTTAGATATTATTCTAATAATGAAGAAAATTTGATAAAAAAAATTTCTGATTTAGATGAACAAATTAATAAAGCTTTAGAAGAAAATGAAAGTATAATTGTTTCTAGTGATATGGTTAGTCTGGAAAGACAAATAGAAGATACTTTAAATACTATGTATAATACAAATGAAATCAGAAAATTAGATGAATATTTAAAAAAAATTGAAAGTTATATTTCAAAAAAAGCACAAATAGCTGGAGAACGAAGTCCCAGTGGTTCATTAGTTAAAAATCTTATTCAAAAAAGGGCATCTTTTGAAGCAGAATTAAATTCTAGCTCACGTACTATTTATAGTCCTATTTCTGGAATTGTTTCTTATAGGGTAGATGGATTTGAAGATTATTTTAAAATTGGAGATTTTAGCTATTTAAATAAAAAAACACTAGATAGTTATAATTTAAAAACTGGTAATATTATTTCACAAAATATTGAAATTGGAAAAGTTGTTAATAATTTTATCTGTTATATTGCAACTCCAATAAATACTGAAAAATCAGATACTAGTAAGGTTGGAGATATAGTTACATTAAGGCTTGCTAATTCAAAGGAAGTGGAAGCAGAGATTTCAGATATTGTAAATGATATAAACTGTAAAATATTGGTTTTTAAAATAAAAGATAAAATTGAAGAATTAATAGATTATAGAAAAATTTCATTTGATATTATATGGTGGAAGTATTCAGGTTTTAAGATTAGTAATTCTGCAATTTCTACTTTAGAAAATGACGTAAGTTATATTGAAAGAAGTAAAGCAGGATATACTGAAAAGATATTTGTTAAAATTTTAAGACAAAATGATACATATTCAATTGTTCAAAATTATTCAGATGAAGAATTGGAAAAATTAGGATTTTCTAGCGAAGAAATAAGCGATAGAGTTCAATTAAAATTACATGATGAAATTATATTACACTAAAATTACAAAATTATTTTATTTATATAACATTTTAAAAAATACTTGACAAATATATTAAATAGATAGATACTAAATGCATGAGATTATTTTACGAAAGAAGAATAAAATTAGGAGGTCAATGGAAAAAAATGTTAGAATCAGCAATCAAGAAAATAAAAGAGAGTTTTTGGGGCGAAAATGATACTAGTGATGATTATGTAGATGATGGTTATGATATCGAAGATGCAGATGATGGATATGATGAAGAAACATATAATCGTCCTTCATTTAATGTGTTTAAAAGCAATAAAAATAAAGTTGTTGCAATGCCACAACCACAACAAATTAAAATGAAAATTTCAAAGCCAACTAATTTTGACCAAGTTGATGAAATAATTTTTCAATTAAAAAATAAAAATGCAGTTGTAATTAATCTAGAATATGTAAGCAAAGATGTTGCAAGAAGAATAGTTGATACTGTTGGAGGTGCTGTTACAGCACTTGATGGTCATATGGAAAAAGTTTCAAATTCTATATTTGTTATTGCTCCATTTAATTATGATATTGTAAATGAGATTACTAAAGATAAAATTGAAGGAAAATTTGCAGCTTCATTATTTACAAAATAGCTAACTAGGAGGTATTTAAATGCTAACACCTTTGGAAATTGAAAACAAAAAATTTTCTAAAAAGATTAATGGATACAATGTAGAAGAAGTAGATGATTTTTTAGATCAAGTAACTTTAGAATATGAAAAGTTATATAAAGAAAATAATGAATATAGAAATAAAATGGAACAATATGAAAAAGATCTTGAACATTATAGAAATGTTGAAAAAACTTTACAAAATACGTTAGTTATGGCTCAAACAACGGCAGATGATATAAAAAATATGGCACAAAAGCAAGCTGAACAAATAATTAGAGATGCCCAAAGTGATGCTAGACGTTCAGTAGATGATTTAAATAAACAGGAATATGAAATTACTAAAAAAATTGAAGAAATGAAAAAACAATTTGAAGTATATAAAGCAAAAATGGAAGCCTTACTTATTTCACAATTAGAAATGTTACAAGATGATAATAAAAATAGTGAAGAAGTTTAATTAAGATAAATAATTTGGGGATTTTTTAATTTAATAAGAAATCTCCTTTTTATATTATAATACAAATTTGTAAAAAATATTTTTAAAGTTAAGATTTATGTCTAAAAAAAAGTATTTCAAATATTTAACAAATAAAATAAGTCTGTATTACATTTATGTAAATATTATTGACTTATGAAAGATTTGGAATAAAATAGATATAAGATATATATGGTAGTTTATGTATTAGTTTAAAGATATAGTCTGATTTATGTTTTAGCATTTTAAAAGGAATTTTTAATAAATATGAGAATTATAGCTGGAAAAATGAAAGGTACTAAATTATATACACTTGATGGATTAAATACAAGACCAACATTAGACAGAGTTAAAGAGCCTTTGTTTAGTATTATAAATTTTAAACTGCAAGATTCAGTTGTATTAGATTTATTTTCTGGAAGTGGAGCTTTAGGATTAGAAGCAATTAGCAGAGGGGCGAAAAAAGCATATTTGTGTGATAATTCAAAGGATGCTATTAATATAATAAATAAAAATATTAAAAAAACAAAATTTGAAAATGATGTTGAAGTTATTTTTAAAAGCTATGAAAAAGTTTTAGAAGATTTTAAAAATACTTTGTTTGATATTGTTTTTTTAGACCCACCATATAAGTCTGAATTTGTTTCAACAGCATTAAAAAAAATTCTAAATAATAATTTATTAAATGAAAATGGAATTATTATAATTGAAACAGATGATAAAGAAAAAGTTTTGAAAGAAATTGCAGAAATAGATGTTAGTATATTTGATGAAAGAAGGTACGGAAGAGTCACACTCCTATTTTTGTGTACTAAGGAAAGGATGTAATAATGGAGATTTTTACATTATTGGAGACTTTAGAAGACATATTGGAAAGAAGTAAAAAATTACCTTTTTCTTATAAAGTTATAGTTGATGGAAATGAAATATTAGATTTAATAAAAGAAATTAGATTGAAACTTCCTGATGAATTAAAACAAGCAAAGTGGATTAAAGAAGAACGAGAACGAATTATGGCAGAAGCCCATAAGGATGCTGATGATATTGTTAAAGAGGCTGAAAAAAGAATTATTTCTATGATTGATGAGCATGAGATTACAAAAAAAGCTTATGATAAAAAAGATGAAATTATTTCAGAGGCAAATGAAAAATATAGAATTATGGACAGAGAAACAAAAGCGTATGCAGATGGAATTTTAGGAAATGTTCAACAGGAAATAAAATCTTTACAAGAAGTATTGATACAAATAGAAGGTTCATTAAACGAAACTGTTCAAAATCTTGAAAATGATAGAAAAGAACTAAAATAAAAAAATAAGCCAGAATCAAAATCAATTCTAAATTGATTCGGATTTTGGTTTTTTTATACCAAGTGTTGCAAATTGAAAAGTGGAGGTTAAGAAATTGGGAAGAAAAAGAAAAGTTTTTAAAAAAACATCTTTAAAAAAGAAAACAAGTATAGATTTAACAATAATAGTTTTAATGGTAATAAGTATATTGTTATTTGTACTTATTTATGGAGAAAAAGGTGCAATTGGTGAAATTCTAAGCCCAACTCTTGGTGGAATTATTGGATTTATAAAATACTTTATTCCAATTGGAACTCTTGCTCTTGCTATTTCTATAGCAAGAGATAATAAGAATTATGTGGTTTCAAAAATAATACAATTGGTAATTTTTTTTGCATGTATTTCAGCAATGCTTTCTATTTTTCAAATTTCAAAAGGGAATATTAATTTAGACTTAGAGTTTAGTAAGGTTTTAGAAGTTTCTTATGAATTAGGTGAAAAGAATATTGGAGGTGGAACTGTTGGTATAGTTATTGCATATCCACTAATAAAACTTTTTGGAATGTTTGGTGCTGCAATTTCAGCAGTTGGTGTTGCCTTAATTCTTCTAGTTTTTACTTTTGACATCGAACTTTCAAGTTTTTTGCGTACAATTATTGAAAGAATTAAAGATGAAAATTTAATGAGGGAAGAAGAATATTCTTTAGAACGTGATAAGAATAAATCTTTTTTAGAATTTAAAAATGCAGGAAAAAATTTAGATGATAGTAATATTAAAACTAATAGAAAACTTCAGCAAAATGCTGAAGTTATTAGCGAGCCGGTTGATGAAGAACAAATAACAATTAATATTAGTAATAATAATGAAGAAAAGAAAGATGAAGAAACTAAAAAATTTAAATTATTTGGAAGAAGTAATGAAAAAGAGATTGAACCTAGTGAAGTTAAAGAAAAACAAAATCCAGAAGAATTAGATAATTTGTTTAAAGAAGTAAATGAAGAAAAAGAAGATAAAACAAAAGCTGTTTTAAATTTAGCTCATAACGAAGTATCTATAGAAGATGAAAACTATGAATTTCCACCTATTGAATTACTAAAATTAGGGGATAATAAAACAAACAAAAATGGTAAAAAAATACTAACTGAAACTGCTACTAAGTTACAAAAAACTTTATATAGTTTTGGAGTATCAGCTAAAGTTGAAAATGTTTCTGTTGGACCTGCAATCACTAGATATGAATTAAAACCAGCTGAAGGAGTTAGAGTTTCTAAAATAGCAAAATTATCTGATGATATTGCATTAAATTTAGCAGCTGAAAGTATAAGAATTGAAGCCCCAATTCCAGGAAAGCAGGCTGTTGGTATTGAAATACCAAATAAAGAAAAACAAGTGGTTCATTTAAGAGATATAATAGATTCCTATAAATTTGAAGATTCAGAATCAACTTTATCAATGGGATTAGGAAAAGATATTGCTGGGGATGAAGTAATTGCAGATATTGCTAAAATGCCTCATATTCTTATAGCTGGATCAACAGGTTCTGGAAAATCTGTATGTATCAATACTTTAATAATGAGTATTTTATATAAGGCAAAACCTAGTGAGGTAAAACTCTTAATGATAGATCCAAAAGTAGTTGAGCTTTCAGTTTATAATGGGATTCCACATTTATTAATTCCTGTTGTTACAGATCCTAAAAAGGCTGCAGGAGCTTTAGCTTGGGCAGTTCAGGAAATGGAAAACAGATATCAATTGTTTGCCAAAAAAAATGTAAGAGATTTAAAAGGGTATAATGAAGTTATAGAGGCTGAAATGGAAGCTAATCAAAGTGAATTGGAAGAAAAATATAATCAAGGTAAACTTCCAAAAATAGTTGTTATAATTGATGAGCTTGCAGATTTAATGATGGTAGCTTCTAAAGATGTAGAGGATGCAATTTGCAGATTAGCACAAAAAGCTAGAGCTGCTGGAATGCATTTAGTTATAGCTACTCAAAGACCATCTGTAGACGTAATAACTGGTATTATTAAAGCAAATGTACCTTCAAGGATTGCTTTTGCTGTATCTTCACAAATAGATTCAAGAACAATACTAGATATGGCAGGAGCAGAAAAATTACTTGGAAAAGGAGATATGCTTTTTTATCCAATAGGAGCCTCAAAGCCTGTGAGAGTACAAGGTTCATTTGTTTCAGATAAAGAAGTAGAAAATATAGTTGACTTTATTAAAAAAGATAATGTAGGAAATAGTGAATACAGTCAAACAATTATTGACCAAATTGAGAATTCATTAAAATCAGATAAAGAAAAAGATATGGATTTAGATGAAAATAGTGATGATTCAGATCCATTGCTTAAAGATGCAATTGAACTTGTTATAGATTTTGGACAAGCCTCAACTTCAATGGTACAAAGAAAATTAAAAGTTGGTTATGCAAGAGCAGGAAGAATAATAGATCAAATGGAGGAAAGAGGTATTATTTCTGGATTTGAGGGAAGTAAGCCAAGACAAGTTTTAATGACTAAAGAACGTTGGCAAGAGCTAAATATGACTAATCCACCAGCAGATGACATAAAGAGTAGTATTCAAGAATAATGCTTATAAGTTAAAATTCACTATTTATATAATAAATTAGGTTACTATATATTAATTTTTTAAAAAATATTATATAGTAACCTAAGAAGAATGTATAAAAGGCTGTAAATTGTAACGTTTACAATATAGATTATATATTTAATTAGAAGGAGTAAACTAAATGGGAATATTTTCTAAATTAAAAGATTATAATAGCGAATTAGAAGTTATTTTAGATAGAAAATACTTTTCTTCAAGTATTAAAAATCTTCTTCTTAGTATGATATATAAAATAGAGAATTCATATTCTGATTATGAAAAAGTAAAAAGAGTTGTAAGAAAAAAAGATGACTTTTTAGCAGAAACAGTTGAAATAATTAATAAATATTTAGAAAATGTTAGAGTAGTTGAACCTGAATCAAATGAAGCAAAATTGCTAAAAAAGAATAATGTACTAGCTTTAACAAATGAAAGAGAAAGAAGTCTTTTAGCATATCCAACTGAAATATCACTTTTATATGGAATTTCAGATATTGTTCCAAAATTTTTTTATATCAATAATAATCTTATATTTAAAAGATTAATTCAAAATATGTTAGTTGATGGTTTTAATACAAATAATTTAGAAATATTGGTTAATTTTAATGGTTGGTCTTGGGATACTAAATCTAAAGAGAATACAAAATTTGTAAATAATCTGATATATCAAAATTTTCTTTTAATATGTGGAGAAGCTTTTTTAAATGATTGGAGAAATACCAGTTCAAATAAAATTGATTTCTTTTCTGAAATTGAAAACAGATTTAATAGTTTAGACAAAAATAACAAATTTTTAGTTTTTATGTGTAAAATTTTATATGCATGTGCTAGCAGTAAAGAAAAGGAAACAATTAATGAAAAACTTAAGGAAAAGCATAATGAATTAATCAGTATTTCAAATAAAAAAGTTTTTTTAGAAAACATGAGTAATAAAAAAATAAAGTGTTCTGAAAGATTACAAAAAATTGATACGATTCTTAGTAATGAAAAATTAATCGAAAAAGAGTTTAAAAAAAGAAATAATAAATTAGATCAGGATAAAAAAATTGGGAATATTAAAATTTTTGAGAACATGTTAGAAAGAGAAAGACAAATAATATGGGAAGAATATAAAAAGGCGTCTGATTTATCTCTCCCAGTAAATTATATAAAATATAAAGTAAAACTTGAAAATTATAATTCTATTTATGAAAATAAAGATTCAATAGACAATGATATTATTGAAATGGAAAAAAACTTTTTAAGATTAATAGAAAGTAAAGTGATTAGCGCAACAACAAATGAAGATATTATAAATAACATATATATTTTAAGATATTTTAAAAATATTAATTTAAATGAAGATTGTCAAATAAAAGATATTCCTTCTTTAAATAAAGAAGTAGATAGAATATTAAAAAAGGCAATTACTAGAGCATGTAAGTCAGGAGTAATAAAGATCATTTCATTAGATATTAATACAAATTACGAAATAATAAAAAATGCTATTGATAGTCAAATAATAGATTTAGATGAAATAAAGATATATTTAGAGCTTATAAAGAGTGAAATTATTGTAAAGATATTTGATAAAGAAGTTTTTGATAAAGAATGTAAAATAAAATTTTTAGGAGATAAAAAGGATTTTGAAATAAAATTTAAAAAGAAGGTTAGATTATTTAATTAACTTTCTAAGATTTTATACAATCAGAACTTACAATTCACAGTGTATATAATTTATTAAGTTACAATAAGAGAGAAAAACTTTTTAATTATATAAAAAGTTTTTTGTACAAAGTTTTAAAGGAAATTATAATTATATTTTTTATAAGGGGAATTTAAATTATGAAGGTTACTTTTTTAGGAGCAGCAAGAACAGTTACAGGTTCTAACTTTTTAGTAGAGGCAGCTCGGAAAAAAATTTTTAGTTGATTGTGGATTATATCAGGGAAAAGTTGCTCAAGAAATGGAGAATTCAGATCCATTTTTATACAATGCAAATGATATTGATTTTATGCTTTTAACACATGCTCATATAGATCATTCTGGAAGAATACCAAAGCTTTATAATGAAGGATTTAGAGGAAAAATATATGCAACAAAAGCAACTTGTGATTTATGCCAAATTATGTTACCAGATAGTGGACATATACAAGAGGTAGAAATAGAATGGAAAAATAGAAAAAGGAAAAGAGAAGGGAAAGAAGATTTACCACCACTTTATACTGCAGAAGATGCTTTAAAATGTATGGAAATATTTGAACCGGTAGAATATGATAGTATAATTGATATTGATGATAATATTAGTGTTCGTTTTAATGATGCAGGGCATATGCTTCGGTTCTGCAATTGTTGAAATATGGTGTACAGAGGAAGGAAAGACAACAAAAGTTGTATTTACTGGAGATATTGGAAATAATGATTTACCTCTTCTAGATTCTCCAACTATGATAAGCAATGCTGATTATTTAATAATGGAATCTACTTATGGTAATAGGCTTCATATTAGAAATGATGAAAAAGCTAGCTTGTTTTTAAATATTGTATCTGAGACTTTAGATAAAGGTGGAACTGTCGTAATTCCGTCATTTGCAGTTGGAAGAACACAGGAAATCTTATATGAAATAGATAGATTAAAAGAAGAAAAAGGACAAAATGATGAAGAATTTGCTAAAAAATACAAAACATTAATGGATACTACTGTTTATGTAGATAGTCCACTTGCAATTTCTGCAACTGAAATATTTAAGAAAAACACAGATTTGTTTGAAGATGAGATTAAAGCAAAAATTGAATCAGGAGACAATCCTTTAGAATTTCCTGGATTAAAATATACAAGAACTGCTGATGAATCAAAAGCCCTTAACGAAAGTAATGAAGCCTGTATTATTATTTCCGCAAGCGGAATGTGTGAAGTGGGTAGAATAAAACATCATTTAAAACATAATCTTTGGAATCCAAATAGTACAATATTGTTTGTAGGATATCAAGCTCCTGGTACTTTAGGAAGAAGTATAGTTGATGGTGCAAAGAAAGTTAAAATTTTTGGGGAAGAAATTATAATAAATGCTAGAATAGAATATATTGAAGGATATTCTGGTCATGCTGATCAAGAATGGCTTTTAAATTTTGTTTATTCTTTTATTACAAAACCAAAGAATATTTTTCTTGTTCATGGTGAACCAGATGGGCAAGAAGTTTTAAAACAAAAAATAGAAGAAACAGTAGAAATACCAGTAATAATTCCAGATTTTGGTGATACGTATGAATTAACACAAGAAAAATTAGAAAAGGTTGAAACAAGTATTCAAATAGGTAAATTAAATGCAGAATATGTAAAATTGGACTTAATAGATAGAATTGAAAAGATGAAAGACAATATAGAAGAAATTGAGAATTCTGTATTAGATGAAAAATTTGATGCTCAAAATGATGATATAAGAATTTTAAGCAATAGAATTAAAGAAATTGAATTACAAATAAAAAGAATAATAAAATAAAAATAACACTAAAAATGACTTTAGGAAGGTAAAATATGGATAATAAATATTTTAATGATGGAATAGTTGGAAATAGAACAGTTACTGCTAGTTTTTCTAAAACTGGCGAGCTTTTGAGATTGTATAGTGGAACTGTAGATTATAAACAGTTTGTTGAAAGATTTAATGTTGGTGTTAAAATAAATGATTCTGCAATGATTTATTTACATAATGACATAAACAACTCTTATTTTCAAGAATATATCCTAGACACAAACATTTTGAAGACAGAAATATTAAATACTTATTTTAATCTAAAAATAACACAAACAGATTTTATTCCATTAAAAGAAAATATACTTGTAAAAAGTTATAATTTTGAAAATGATAGTAAAATAGATTTTGATATGAATTTTGTTATTTACTCTAAGGTAATGAGTAATTTTAATAATGATACATGTGGTTACTTTAAAGATGATGCCTTAATTCAATATAATCATGATTATTCATTTTGCATTTTTTCTAAAGAAATACCAAATGCTGTTCAAATTAATGGGGTGAAAAACAATATAATGGATGGGGTTATTGGTGGAAAAGATTATATTGGAATGAGTAGTGATTCTGCTATTAGCTATAAGACGAATATTCCAGCTGGTAAACAAAAATCAATTGATGTATATATTTTTGTAAATGAAAATAGTAAAAAATGTCTTTTAAATGAATTAGATAGAGAGTTAGAAAGAATAAGAAAAATAGATATTAAAAAAGAATTTGAAGATACAAAAAAATATTGGAAAAAATATATAAAAGACCATGATAAAATGGGAATTAATAAATTAAACATAGATGAGAAAATTAAGAAAATTTATAATAGAAGTATTCTTTTATTTAACTTAGTTACAAATTCAGAAACGGGTGGAATTTCTGCAGGTATTGAGGTTGATGAAAATAAAACAAAATGTGGAAGATATTCATATTGTTGGCCAAGAGATGGAGTTTTTGTTACAGAAGCTTTAGATAGTATTGGAATGAATGAGGAAGCTGAAAAATTTTATTCTGTTTTTGCCAAAAAAACACAGAGTAAAAATGGAATGTGGGAGCAACGTTTTTATACAGATGGAAGACTTGCTCCATCTTGGGGATATCAAGTAGATGAAACTGCTTCAATTATTTTCGGTGCTTATGCTCATTATAAAGTAATAAAAGATAAAACATTTTTAAAAGATAATTTAAAAATGTTAGAAAACGCTTGTGTTTTCTTAGAAAAATATTCTCAAAACCTAATAGACAATAAAAATAAATTTAAAATAAGTTATGATATTTGGGAAGAATATGAAGGAGTTTCTTTATATTCTATTTCTTCTATTTTTGCTGGATTAAGTTCAATGATTAAAATTTACGGAATTGTAAAAGATGAGTTTGAAAATAATAGATTAAAAATTGAAACTATTAATAAACAAATAAAAAAATTGGAAATGTTAATTTTGCAAATAAAGGAGTATTCTTTAAGCAAGTTTTATGATGAATCTAAAAAAAGTTTTGTAAGAAATATTGAAGATAGAAAAGTTGATATAAGTATTCTAGGGACAGTTACACCATTTAAAATGTTTACACCAAAAGAGAAAAAAATTCAAAATACTATAGAAAGAATAAATATGACAATTCGTACATATACAGGTGGATATATAAGATATGAGGGAGATAGCTATATGGGAGGATATAATCCATGGCCTATTGCAAATTTATGGATGGCTTGTTATAATTTAGAAGCTGGTGAGAATAAAAAAGCATTAGAGAATTTTAATTTTGTTACAAAAAGTTGTTCAGAACATGGCTTTTTAGGTGAGCAAGTTAACAATGATACAATGAAACCAGCATGGGTTATTGGCTTAACTTGGAGTCATGCAATGTATATAATTGTTCT
Source organism: Clostridia bacterium (assembly GCA_017530505.1). Lineage (GTDB taxonomy): Bacteria > Bacillota > Clostridia > TANB77 > CAG-508 > Scatovivens. The sequence goes on from JAFXMI010000027.1 coordinate 15,542, forward strand.
ACAAAGGTTGAAAAAGCTAGGATTAATAAAGTAAAATATTTTTAATAGTTTTATTGTTTAAAAAAATTTATTAAATATTTATTAGGAGGGAAAATTGCCAAAAAAATTATCTACTATATTTGTTTGTAATAATTGTGGATATGAATCTAGTAAGTGGTTAGGAAAATGTCCAGCTTGCAGTCAGTGGAATACGTTTTTTGAAGAAAAACAAGTTAATGTAAATACTGCGAAAATTAGACAAAATATAAAAAATGAAGTTGTACAATTAAATAATGTAGTGAAGAAAGAAACTACTAGGATAAAAACTGGAGTTGAAGAATTAGATAGAGTTTTAGGTGGTGGATTTGTAAATGGTTCTCTTACTCTTTTAGGTGGAGAGCCTGGAATAGGTAAATCAACTTTAATTCTCCAAATTTGTAATTCTATTAAAATTGAAGGAAAAATTTTTTATGTTTCAGGGGAAGAATCTGCAGAACAAATTAAATTACGAGCAGATAGACTTGAGATTAACAATGAAAAAATATTATTTTTATCTGAAACAAATATTGATATTGTACAAAATTCTATAGAAAAATATAATCCACAATTTTTAATAATTGATTCTATACAGACAATGTATTCAGAAGAAATAACATCTGCTCCAGGAAGCGTAAGTCAAGTAAGAGAAATTACTGCAAGGATAATGCAAATATGTAAGCAAAATGGAATTACAACAATAATTATAGGCCATGTTACCAAAGATGGAAGTATTGCAGGACCTAGAGTTTTAGAGCACATGGTTGATACTGTTCTTTATTTAGAAGGCGAAAGATATTTTACATATAGAATATTAAGAGGGGTTAAAAATAGATTTGGATCTACAAATGAAATTGGAATGTTTGAGATGGAAGGAAAAGGTTTAGTAGAAATAAAAAATCCCTCAAAAATACTTATTTCTGAAAGAAATGGAAATCCATCTGGTTCAATAATTACTGTAAGCTTAGAAGGGACAAGACCTCTTTTAGTAGAACTTCAAGCATTAACAACACTTAGTATATTTGGCATGCCAAGAAGAAATAGTATAGGTATTGATTATAATAGATTGACCTTATTAATGGCTGTTTTAGAAAAAAAAGCAAATTTACAAATGGGAAATCAAGATGTATATTTAAATGTTGTTGGTGGAATTAAAGTAAATGAACCAGCTTTAGATTTAGCTATTATTTTAGCAGTTGCATCAAGTTATAAAAATACTAGTATTAAAGAAGATGTTGTTGCAATTGGAGAAGTTGGTTTAACAGGCGAAGTTAGAAGTATAAATTTAATAGATAAAAGAATTAAAGAAGCTGAAAGGCTTCGGATATAAAACTTGTATTATTCCAGAAAGTAACAAAAAACTATTGAAAGAAAAATACAAATTAGATATAATAGGCGTAAAGAATATTATTGAGGCAATGAAATATTTAGGATTAAAATAGAAAGGCGGTTTTTATAATGAAAAATAAAACACAATTAATAATATGGAGTATTTTACTAGTTTTATCGTTAGTTTTATGTATTTTTATTTGTTTAAATATTGTTATGGCGAAAAACTATGAAGTTAAGAATCCAGTTGTAACATTTGAACTTGAAAACTATGGTACTGTTAAAATAGAGCTATATCCAAAATATGCACCAAATACAGTTGCAAATTTTATAAATTTAATTAATAAAAATTTTTATACAGGGAAAGTTTTTTATGGTAGAGATATTAATTCTATTTATGCTGTTAAAAATACTGATGGTGAATTTGCAGAGCCAACAATGAGTTTAATAGATTCAACTATTGAAAGTGGCTCAAGTGATGATTTTAAATATCAAATTAATGGAGAATTTATTGCAAATGAATTTGAGCAAAATACACTTAAACATCAAAGAGGTGTAGTTTCAATGCTTAGAGAAAACTATTCTTCTTATTTCGGATTAACAGAGCAAGGCTTTAATTCTGGTTCAAGCCATTTTCAGATAATGTTAGAGGATAATAGAAATTTAAATGGTATGTATGCAGGATTTGGTAAAGTAATTGAAGGATTAGATATTGTTGAAAAAATATTTAATTCAGAAACAGTTAAAGAAGAAACAGAAAATGAAGAAACAGAAGAATTAGAAACTTCTGAAAATACAATTATTGATTTTCTAAATCCAGTAGTTATTAAAAGTGCAAGTGTTGAAACCTATGGAATTGATTACGGAATTCCAGAAGTTCACAAAGCTTTTGATTACAACTCTTTTTTACAAACTTATTTTAATCAATACTATACAAATGAATAAAATTTTAGGAGGAAAATTAGTTAATGAAAACTCAAAAAGGTATTACACTAATTTCTCTTGTAGTTACAATAATTGTTATAGTTATTATTTCAACAGTTACAATTTTTAATGGTATAGAAACTTATGAAAATGCAAATATTGAGATTTTTATAGCAAAAATGAAAATAATACAAGAAGCTGTTGATAAATTATGTAATGAATATACTGTTCAAGAAATTAATTCAATGGGAACTTCAGCTCCATCAGATGCTAAAGAAGTTTTAAGCGAAGTAATAGAAGAAGGAGCAAATTTAGAACTTAAATATTGGTATAAAGATGCAGGAGATGAAGCTGAAGAAAATTATAGATATTTTTCTATAGATGATATTTCTACTATTTTAGGAATTAAAGATTTTGATACTGGAATTTTTTTTAATCCTAGAACTAGAAATGTTATAGCTATATCTGGAATAAAATATGATGGAAAAAATTATTATAGACAATATGATTTAAAAGGTGGACAAACTTTGTCAGCACCTAATTTAGATACAGATTTTTATTTAGATATTTCTGTAAATACTTTTGATGACAAAGCTGTAATTTATGTAAATACAGATAAAATAATTAAAGAATTAAAATATCAAAAGAAAAATGAAACAGGGTATGAAGACCCAATAGCCTCTTTGGATTTAAGTAAAATAACAATAAACGAGAGTGGAACATATAGAGTAATTGCAACAACTAATAGCATAGATTCAACAGGAGATGTAGTAAAAACCTCAAAAGAGACAACAATTACAATAGTAAATAAGCCATTAGTAGTAAACGGGATGATACCAATAAAGTATAATGGAACTAATATAGTGGAAACTACTTTTGATGACGAAGAATGGTATAATTATTCACCATCTGAAAGAAGATGGGCTAATGTTAAGCTTTTAGATGGAAGTATTTTTGTTTGGATTCCAAGGTATGCTTATTTAATTGAAAGTATTGAAGATAATAATACAATTAATATCGAGTTTATGAAAGGTAATTCTTCATTTTTAACTACATCAGGAAATATATTACTTAGCAACTATAAAATTATGCCTGCTTTTCTTAATGGAAAAAATACAGGTTTTGCAAATGGAGAATGGGATTCTGAATTAAATGGAATTTGGGTTGCCAAATATGAAGCTACAAGTCAAGAAGTAAATGGAGAAGTGTATCCAAAAATTGTAGCTACAATGGATGAGCAAAGTTGGAGAGGAACGGGAAATACAAATAGTGCTTGTGATGATTTTACTCCAAAGAAAATGTTTGATATATGCAGAAAAATGGAAGAATTAACAACGAATACTTATTTTGCAAGTAATGTTCAAAGAGCTTCAGGAAATTATAATTATGGTGTTTTCAGTATAGATGATAATAATATTGACACTCATTTAATGAAAAATTCAGAATGGGGGGCTGTAGCTTATTTGTCTTATAGTAAATATGGAAATGAAAAAAGTAAATTAGAAGCACCTACAAACTATTATTCAGGTAGTTGGATAGGAGTTAATGGTTATTCTACAACGAATAATATTTACGGAATTTTTGGAATTTCTGGAGGAGCTTATGAACTAGTTTCATCAGGTATAAGTATTACTGATTCAGAATTTAATATAGAAAATAAATCTACTAAATATTCAACCGTATATCAATCGAATAGTGAAAATAATACAATATATGGAGATGCAATCAGGGAAACTAGTGGTTGGGAAGATTGTAATTATGTTTATCCAAATGAATTGTTTGCTAGAGGAGGAAATTCTGTAAAGTCCTCAGCTGCAAGTACTTCTAAGCCAGGAATTTTTTCATATCAAAACAAAAATTATAATGCAACAAATACAGTGTCTTTTAGACCTGTTTTAATAGTTGAGTATTAAAAAATCTAATTCTTTTTGAATTAGATTTTTTTATTGAAAGAAGAGATATTTATTTATTAAAAATTAATTTCTAATAAATTATTTTTTAAAATTAATTAAAGAATATCTTTAAATATATTAAATAAAATTTATTAAATTATTTTTTTGAATTTGATTTGCTTTTTGCAATTTTAGAAATTTCTTTTTTAGTAGCTGTTTTTTTAGTTTTTTTCGGAGTAGCATTATTATCTATAATATTTTCATTATTTGAAATTTCTTCTTTTTTTTCTATATTTGTAGAATTAGTTTCTTTTTCTATATTTTTAGAATTATTTTTTTCTGTATTTTCTTCAATTTTAAATTGTTTTTCCAAAGTATCTTTTTTTATATCTTTTAAAGCTTCACCTAATAATTCTTTTTTTTCAATAGAGCTTTTATTCAAATTTTCTAAGGAATCTAGTTTTTTAGAAATAACAGTTAGTTTTCTTAAAACTGCCATCTTCCAATAACCTTCTTGTACTTCTTTTCCAGTTCCAGCTGTTAAAAGTAAAGAGATACTAAAAAAAAGTAAAGTTGAAACAATAATAATAACAATTTTATAATTTTGCTCTAAAAGAAGTAAAATATCAATTAAAAATTGGCTAAGTAAAACTCCAATAGAAGTTCCAATAATTGAAAATAATATTATTAAAAATATTCTCTTAACTTTTAACCAAAAAATATAATTTTTAAAAGAATTTTCATCATACATAATTCAAAAAGCCTCCAAAACAATTTATTAATTAATTATATATTTATATATTATTTTAGTCAACTATTAAAAAATTAAATTTAAAAAGTTGTTATAAATTATTGTTAAAATTCATGGCTTAAATAATTTTGTATAAAGCTAGAACATATATAATACAAAATCGCTACAGCTTAAGTTACTACGCTTGAACAGAGCCTCTAATTAATATAGGTAGCGCCATCATGTAATATTAAAAGAAAATTTTAAAAAATATTTATATTTGTAGTTCTAAATATAAAAATTATGAATATATAATAATATAATTAAAAATTATATTATGTATTATGAAAATAAGAAGGAGGAATTCGTAGTTTTACGAAAAAAATAAGAATATATTATGGAAGAAATATTAAACTATTTTCCTAGCAAAATACAGGAAATACTGATAGGGGAAGTTAAGGACAAGTATAATAATTTAGAAGAAATTAGACTAAGAGTAAATAGACCTATTATACTAAAATTTACAGATTTTGAAAAGGTAATAAAATATGTGGTTTCATGTGAAGAAATAAATGGAACATTACAAGCTATTTGTGAAAATTCAATATATACCTATCAAAACGAAATTGCAGAGGGATTTATTACTATAAAAGGTGGGAATAGAGTTGGTATATCTGGGTCTTGTGTAGTTGAAAATGGAAAAGTAATTAATATTAATTATATATATAGTTTAAATTTTAGAATTGCAAGAGAAATAATTGGAAGTCGGAAATAAAATTTTAAAGTTTATTATAGATACAGAAAATAATAGTATTTTTAATACACTAATTGTATCAAGACCAGGAGTGGGAAAGACAACGGCAATAAGAGATATAATAAGACAATTATCTAGTGGAATAAAAGAGATTAAGTTTTTAGCAATAAATGTAGGAATTGTTGATGAAAGAGGAGAAATTGCGGCACTATATAAAGGAAATCCTGAAAACGATATAGGAATAAAGACTGATGTTGTAGAAAATGTTTCTAAAAGTAAAGGTCTAGAAATGCTTATTAGGTCGATGTCGCCAAAAGTAGTTGTTGCAGATGAAATAGGTAAACATGAAGATATAGCTTCAATTAAGTATGCAATATGTTCTGGATGTAAAGGATTATTTACAGCACATGGATATAACTTTGAAGATATAACTTTAAACCCTATTATTAAAAGCCTTATTGCAGAAGATATTATAGAAAGAATAATTTTCTTAGATGATAATATAAAAGGAAAAGTTAGAGAGGCTTATAGTTTAGATAAAAAATTAGGGCAGTATGAAAAAATGGTAAATAAAATATGATAATTTTAAAATTTATTATTTGTATAAGTATTATTTTAATATGTACATATTTTGGAATAGAAAAAGCTAAAACTTATGAAGGTAGAGTTTTGGAACTAAAAAAGATTAAAAGTGGTTTTGTATTTTTTAAAAGTAAAATAGAATTTACTTATGAACCTATTAAAGATATATTAGAAGACATTTCAAATTCAATTTATCAAAATGAAGAAAATATATTTAGTAGGACAAAAAATAATATTAAACAGCAAAATGTTAATATAGCTTGGAATAATGCGATAGATGAAGAGTTTAAAATAAATAAAGAAGATAAAGATATTTTAAAAATGTTTGGAAAATTATTAGGGAAGACAGATAAAAAGGGTCAAATCAGTGAGATTGATTTAAGCTTAAATTTTGTAGATAAACAAATACAAAAAGCAGAATTAGAAAAAAGTAAAAACTCAAAATTATTTAAATCTCTAGGGGTATTAACTGGAATTGGTATTACAATAATTCTTTGGTAAAAGTTTATTATAAAAATAGCTAACTTTGGAAGGAAAAGATTTTTATGGATATTAATATATTATTTAAAATTGCAGGTATTGGAATATTAATAGCTGTTGTTCACCAAATTTTGGCAAAAGCAGGTAGAGAAGATCAAGCTATGATGGTAAGTATGTGCGGAATGATTATAGTTCTTACAATGGTTGTGAAAGAAATAAGTACCCTTTTTGAAACTGTTAGGACGGTGTTTAATTTATAATGGATATTGTTAAATTAGTACGGAGTACGGTTTAGTTACTTTAATTTTAAGTATTATATTAAAAGAATATAAAAAAGAATATGCTTTATATGTTTCATTAATAGGACGGTTTAATTATATTATTGAGCAGTATGGGAATGCTTAAAGAGATTGTAACTTTTATTAATAGAATATCTGTTAGTACAAGCTACAACAAAGATCTTGTACGGTTTATTATTAAAAATAACTGGAATATCAATATTGGTTCAATATGCTGTAACGCTATGTAAGGACAGTGGAGAAACTGCGATAGCAAATAAGATTGATTTAGGTGGAAAAGTTATAATTATTTCCTTATCAATACCAATTATTAGTGCTAGTCTTACTATGCTATTAGAATTATTACCTTAATATTTTATATATAAATAAAATTGTTTAGAAAGAAACGAGATAAAATAATGAATTTAAAAAAGATTTCAATTATTTTTATTTTTTTTATAATTTTTCAAAATGTGTGTTTTGCCACAGATGAAATTTATAATGAAGTAATTGATGGGTTTGGAATATCAAGTTTTACAAAAGAAGCAAAACAATTTACAGAAGAAGTTTTTCCTGAATTTGATTTAGATATTTTTATAAAAAATTCTTTTCAAGGAAAAAGCAATTTTGGATTTATTAAAAGTACTTTAATAAATGCTTTTGGAGATGAGGTTGCATCTGGAATAAAATTAATGACAAGTGTTTTAACATTAATAGTAATTGGAAGTATTTGTAAAAGTATAATTGAAAATTTAAGTAATGAAGATACTTCAAAAATAGTTTATTATGTTGAATATATCTTAATTTCAACAGTTGTTATTAATAGCTTTTTAGAAATATTGAATATAACTCAGAATACTATTAGTAAACTTACAAATTTTATGAATTTATTAGTCCCACTTTTTACAACATTAGTTCTAACAACTGGGAATATAGCAACAACAAATATGTTTCAGCCAATTCTTTTATTTGGAATAAATTTTATTACAAATTTTTCAAATCAGTTTTTAATACCAATTTTACTTATTTCAATTAGCTTAACAATTACATCAAGCATTCTTGAAAAGGGTCAACTAGAACGGAATTTCAAAATTTTTTAAATCATCAATTATTTGGATTTTAGGAATCGTACTTACTATGTTTACAGTCTTACTTTCAATGGAAGGAACTTTATCTTCTTCAGTTGACGGATTTACTTCTAAAACAACAAAAGTTGCTATTACAAATTTTATTCCAATTGTTGGAAAAATATTAGGGGATAGTTTTGATGCAGTTTTAGGCTGTACAAATATTTTAAAAAATACAGTTGGTGTTTTGGGAGCTTTTATAATTTTTATAATTGTAATAATTCCAATTATAAAAATAGCTGTATATTGTATTTGTTTTAAGATTACTGCTTTATTTGGAGAGACTCTTGCAGATATAAGATGTGTAAAACTAATTTCTGGACTTGCTGATGGATATAAAATTCTCCTTCGGTATTTTATGTTCAATATCAATAATGTTTATTATTGGAATTACTATTGTGCTTAAAATTACGAATAGTTCTATGATGTATAGATAAATTTATAAAGGATATTTAAAGATAATATGATTAGATTTTTTAGAAGTTGGTGTGAAAATTTAATTTTGTCAAGTTTTATAGTTTCAATTATTGAAATGCTTGTACCTGAAGGAAATATAAAAAAATATATACGAGTTGTAACAGGTATTTATATGATTTTTGTAATTTTAGAACCTATACTTTTAAATTTTAATAAAATAGATTTAGAAAAGAAAATAAGTAATATTTTAGAAGTTTCTAGTTCTCAGTATATTGAAGAAAAAGAGCTTGAAAATAGTTATGAAATTTTAAATAAAATTTCAAATAATTTAGGTATAAAGGAGGAGGAAGATGTTAGAGAAGTTCAAAAATAGAAAAAAAGAAAATTTATTTTTACTCTTAGTATTACTTATAATAACATTAGTACTTATGAATAGAATATTAAGCGATGATAAACAAGAAATTAAAGAAAATAAAATTACTGGAAGTACTTTAGCAAAAGAAGTAAGTAGCACACCAATAGAAGATAGATTGGAAAACATGATTGGAAAAATAGATGGCGTTGGAGAAATTTCTATTTTACTAACTTATAATGAGGAAGAATTGGAAGGAGCTATTGTAGTTGCAAGTCGGTGCACGGTAATTCTCAAACAAGGCTTAAAATAATTAATAGCATAGAAACAGCAACAGGTCTTGGAAAACATAAAATTCAAGTTTATGAAATGAAAAAATAATTAATTTTAAATTAAGAAAGGAAAAAAATGAAAAAGATAAGTTTTAAAGAGTATTTTGAAAATTTAAAAAAAATTAGTGAAGTAAATTCTGAAAGACAAAAAAATAATAAAGAAAAATTTAAGCAAATTACTTTGTTTGTAATTGCTGTTTTACTATTTGTAATTGGATACACAAATTATAAACCAAATAACTATGAAGAAAATGGTAAAATTGCTATTTCTGAAAATGAAAATGCAGATATGATTGGAGATGTAGAACTAGTAAATAGTAAGAGCATTGTTGAAAATGATACTGTAATAGGTTCAATTGTAGATAATAACAATTTATCTGATAACAGTACTATAGAAGATAATTCAAATTTAAAAAATGTTGATTATTTTGAATCTGCTAGAATTGAAAGAGACAGTATGTATTCAAGAATGCTTGAAACATATCATAAAATGATTGATAATACAAATCTAGGTGAGCCACAAAAATCAATAGCGGTTCAAGAAATTGAAAAAATAACAAATAATCAAAACGCAATTATGATTTCAGAAAATCTTATAAAAAATAAAGGATTTGAAGATGCAGTAGTTTTTGCAAACGTAGATGTAATAAATGTTATAGTAAAATCCTCAATTTTAAGTAATGAAGATATTGGAAAAATTCAAAATATTATTGAAAGAGAATTTAAAGTACCGTTAGAAAATGTGAATATCAGTAATAAAAATTAAATAATATAAGGATATAACTTGCTCACTTTCAATGCGCTTTCTTCAAAAATTATTATATTGTAACCTAATAAATAAGTATAAGATGTTGTTAATTGTAACTCAAAATATTAGAATTCAGTGTTTATATAATAAATTAGATTACCTATATAATAATTTTTTCAAAAATGCTCGTTCAAGCTGAACTGCGTAAGAAATTCACATAAATTTTATGGCACCCTTCCAAGGACAAGCCTTGAACTCTTTCCATAAAATTTATTAGAA
>JAFXMI010000004.1 GCA_017530505.1 Clostridia bacterium
CCAATCCCCAATCCCCAATCCCCATTTATTTCATACTAATTTGATGACATTTTAAATAATTAATATTTTTATTTAAATGATAAAATAATTAAACTATTTTTGAATATTTAGAAAATTAAAAATAGTTTAAATAGAAAAAATAATGTTAGTTGATATTAATTATTAATATAAAAATATTTTAATTGTTTTAACAAAACAAATATTAACATAATAACAGAACAATTATAAATAAGCTTGGCCAGTTTTTAAATCAGAATTTAATTCTCCTAATTTATACTTAGCTGTCATTTTGGACAATTTTTCTGCAGCTTTTATAACATTAGGGATTCTAACAGTTCCTTGCCAATTACTATATATATGACACAAATCAAAAGTAAACTTAGGAATCATTTCTGGAAAATTTAAATCGCCATAAGCAACATGAAAACAAGTGGGGGTGGCGCTACCCCCGGTAACTTGTTGTGGTTGAATATAAAATTCAAAATAATTTCTATTTGTGACTCCATCCAACATTAATAACCCAGATTGGGGATTATAAAATTCTTCCTCGGTTTCATCAGTTTCAAAAAATTTATAATTAATTTTAGTATTGACTAAAATATAGTAAAATAATATACTTTTTGCTTTGCATGTCTGTTCTATTTGTAATATTTCTTCTTTTAATTGTTGCTTTTGATGTAAAGAGACCCCTTGTCTATATATAATGATACTTTTTGGAATTTCTTTATTTTTTTTGTTGTAGGCGGCAACTGCTTCTGTAATAAAAGAACTTACACAAAATTGTAACTGGGATTTATTTTCTTCTTTGATAATTTCTTCTTTATTGTAGAAATCTGTAAAACTGTCATTTATTGTAGCAACCATCGCAACACCTGTCCTTTTCCTATTATGACTTGAATCAACACCAACAACCATTATTTTTAGGTTTTTTATTTCTTTATCTATAAATGCTTTATATGACACTCCGCCTAATTTTGCATTTATCTGTAATAATATTTTGGAACAAACACTCAGAGCTCTTTTCCCTTGAATATTTTTCGTTCTTATAACTTGGCTTATATATCCATTTGTACATAAGGAATGCTTTTTTAATGATGGATATATACTATCATTTCTTCCTATTAAAAATACAACAAAACTATAATCTTTTTTACCATTTCCAACATAATCTTCTGCAGTATTAGTCCAATCTTCTGCTGAAGATCTGTTTGGCATTTCGACCCATTCAGGTTCTTCTACTTTTAATTTATATCCTTTTGCTGCTTTGGAAAGTGTATTATAGAGAGTTTCTGCATCATTATAATTACTTTTTTCATAGAAACAAACCCAACTAAGCATATTTTGTTTTTGTAAAACATCGAAAGGCTTACTGAGATTAATTGGTTTGTTATTACTTCCAATTATTTTTGTTTCATTCATGATATAACCTGTGAAAAATTCATCAACTGGCTTTACTGTTATTCCATATAAATTAGATTTTTCTTTAGCACTTAATTTTTCAGGGTGTTTTGCATCTTTTGTAGGGTCTTCTAATAATGTAATGAATTCATTCATTTTTTTTACTCTTTCACTAGGTTCTAATTTGGTATATTTAGCAAGTAATTTCATAAAATTACCATCTTTTTTAGCACTTTCTTCCAGATTTTCAAGAAAACATAATTCAGGAATAAAATAATTATTTTGAAATTCACCATTATTTGTTTTATTTCTAACTACAATTAGTGGTTGCTTTTGTTCTTTTATTTTTAATTTATATTTTTTATTGTAGTATTCAATCAAATTTATAGTTTTACCATTATAATTAATTGTTTGATTGTTAGGATATCTTTCAAATAGTATATCATCAATTTTATATTTATTTTCATTTCCATAGGATACTTTGAATGATTTACCTAATAAATCTTCTAAGATATCTCTTTGATTTTCTTTCTTTTCATATTTTCGCTCTTTTAGCCAATCAAGAATTGAATCAGATTGAATAATTTTATTTTTGAGTGTGACATTGAGAAAATTTCCTTTATCAGTCTCCATGAAACTAGTAGTAAATCCAGGATAAAAATTAATAGAGACATTTTCAGTTTCAATATTTTGCTTTTTTTTATAAACGAATAAATCCTTATAAAATTCCAATTTTGGATTTGCATGTAAGATATCCTTTATCAACAATTCAATAAATTGTTTTGTAAGTTCATCTCTTAACACATCTTGTTGTTTAATAATTTTTTCTTTGACAAATTTATTGAAATCTAAAAGGTATGTATCAACTTTTCCTTTAAGCTCTAAATTGCTTTGAACAGATTTTGGTTCTTCAACTTTTTTAAGACCATATAAAGAATCTCCAGAAATTAAACATTCACCATATATTGATTTTAATTGGCGACTACATCCTTTGAATAAATTTTGTCTCATTCTAACATCACCTGCTTCTATTTCTGGGGTTACTGAAAAGGGGTATTGGTAGACTGGAAGATCTTTACTTAGGATTATTTGATATAGATTTGCATAGATACTTTTCTCATTTGATATGTATTTGAGTTTTTTTGGGTCAATTTTTGGTTTTGGTAAAAAGTTTA
>JAFXMI010000028.1 GCA_017530505.1 Clostridia bacterium
GCCCAGACGCTCCCCAGGCAGTGTAGAAGTACTATTTTCTGTATAATGATTTAAAACTTGAACATTATATTCTTTAAAAGCTTCATTATATTTTTCAATTATTTCTTTTCCTCTTGCAAGTAACTTATCATATCTTTTTAATTGTGCTATGCCTATAGCTGCCATAATATCTGTCATATTGCATTTATACCATGGTCCAACTATATCGTATTCCCAAGCACCAATTTTAGTTTTTGCAAGAGCATCCTTGTTTTGACCATGTAATGATAAAAGCATAAATTGTTTATAAATATCTTCATCATCAATTCCATCTATTAAATTCCAAGTAACTGCTCCACCTTCTGCTGTTGTTAATTTTTTTACAGCGTGGAATGAAAAACTTGAAAAATCAGCTATTTTACCGGTCATTAATCCATTTTGTTTTGCACCAAAAGAATGTGCTGTGTCAGCCAAAACTACAATTCTTCCTATCTTTTCTTGAATTTCATTTGATGGTTTAAATTTATCTTTTTGTGCTTCTACTATTTCAAATACTTTTTTATAATTTGCAGGAATACCAGCTATATCAACTGCAATAATAGCTTTTGTTTTCTCATTTATTAATGCTGGTATTTTACTATAATCCATTTCAAAAGAATTTTTTGCGCAGTCAACCATTACTATTTTTGCACCAACATGGTCTACAACACTAGCAGTTGCCGTATAAGTATAAGCTGGAACTATAACTTCATCACCTTTTCCTATACCTAATACTCTTAATATTAATTCCATACCTGTTGTTTGAGAATTTAAACAAACAGCTCTATTTGTTCCACAAAATTCTGCTATTTGTTTTTCAAATAATTTTGTTTTTGGTCCTGTTGTAATCCACCCTGATTTTAAAGTATCTACAACCTCTTCTATCTCTAAATCAGATATATCTGGTAGTGAAAACTGAATAGTTCTCATAAAATCCTCCTACCTACTACTATTAAAACTATGCTCTGCAGGTTTAAATGTTGGAACAACTTCCATCATAACCTTCTTAACCTTGTCTTTGTCTATTCCTTGATAATCTTTGCTAGATTTTCTTTCTCTTTCTTCTTTATCAAGTAATTTATTTAGCTTCTCAAACTTATTTTCAATGTCTTCCATTGTAATATTAGAAGGTTTAGCAATATGTATCTTGTCATGTTTTGTTTCTGTTAATCCCTCTTCATCCATCAAAACCTCTTCATAAAGTTTTTCTCCGGGTCTTAAACCAGTTATCTTAATTTCCATATCAACATCTGGGTCAAAGCCTGAAAGTTTAATAAGTTTTCTTGCCATATCGTAAATCTTTACTGGCTCCCCCATATCTAAAACAAATATCTCTCCACCTGTTGCAAAACTCATTGCTTGAAGTACTAAACTTACGGCTTCTGGAATTGTCATAAAGAATCTTGTTATTTCCTTATGTGTAACATAAATAGGTCCACCGTTTTTTATTTGTTTCTTAAATAAAGGTATAACACTTCCATTAGATCCTAATACATTACCAAATCTTACAGCAACAAACTCCGTCTTACTTGTCTTCGCTTTAGCTTGGATTATCATTTCACATAAACGCTTTGTTGCCCCCATTATATTTGTTGGGTTTACAGCTTTATCTGTTGAAATTAAAACAAATCTTTTTACTCCAAACTTATCTGCCATATTAACAGTATTATATGTACCAAAAATATTGTTTTTAATAGCTTCTAATGGATTTTCTTCCATTAATGGAACGTGTTTATGAGCAGCAGCATGAAATACTAAATAAGGTCTGTATTTTTCGAAAATTTCTTCTAACCTTTTTTCATCTCTTACGCTCGCAACAATAGCATCTAAATTTTCTTTTGGATAATTAAATTTTAGTTCTTGCTCAATATCGTATAAATTATTTTCATATATATCAAGAATTACTAGTTTTTTAGGCTTATGCTTTATAATTTGTCTACAAAGCTCGCTTCCTATTGAGCCACCACCACCAGTTACTAAAACAACTTGATCTTTTATTAAACTAGCAATATTTTTATTATCTAATTTTATTGGATCTCTTCCAAGCAAATCTTCTATTTCAACATCACGCAAATTACTCATAATTGGCTTATTTTTAATTAGGTCTCTTGTACTTGGTAATATACGAACTTTACAAGCTGTTTCTTGACAAATTTCTAAAATTTTTCTTCTTGTATCACTGTCTATATAACTAATACTAAATAGAATTACTTCTACATTTTTTTCTTTGCATATACGAGGAATATCATATCTGTTTCCAAGAATTTTTACTCCCCAAATAAAGTTGTTTTTCTTGCTTTCATTATCGTCAACTATTCCTATAACATTATATAGGCTTTTCATACCATTATTTATCTGATCTAGTAACTGCTTTGTCGCGCTTCCCGCTCCAATTATAAGAACATTTTTTGCTTTTCCACTTTTTAAAGCTTCTACATCATTAATTTGCTCTCTCCTAATAGCTCTCATCATAACTCTATAACTAACTACGCCTACAGCTATCATTATAAAAGCTAAAAAATCAATTCTTATTACATCTAAATTATTTGTTACAAATACATTTACAGTTGAAACTATTATAAAACCAATAATAGAACCTAGTACATATCTTATGTAATCATCACCGTTTTCATAAGCTACTAAGTTCTTATACATGTGTAAAATTTCCATTATTGCTTCAAAAATAACAATAGCAATTAATACTGTACTTTTTAAAGAAAATAAATCTTTTCTAGTTAAATAAAAACCAGTTCTTTCAATTGTTGCTTTTGCAATAATATATGATAAAATTATAATAATTATATCTATAATACGTAATATAAAATGTCTATGTCTATAAATAAATGATTTTGCAATTTTACTCATTTTAATTATAACAGTTTTTTCTGTTATATATTTTCCCCCTTTACTATATTTAGTCTAGTGGGAATTATTATATCACTAATCTATGGTTTTATCAAGAGTTTTTAGCTGATTTTACGACATTTTCTACAAGCATTGCTATTGTCATAGGTCCAACTCCACCAGGAACTGGTGTAATGTAACTTGCCTTTTCTTTAGCTTCTTCAAAATTTACATCTCCAATTAGCTTTCCATCTTCCATTCTGTTAATTCCAACATCTATTACAACTGCACCTTCTTTTATCATATCACCTGTAATAAAATTAGGTTTTCCAATTGCTGCTACAATAATATCAGCTTCTTTAACAACATCTGCTAAATTTTTTGTTTTTGAATGGCAAACCGTTACTGTTGCATCTTTAGCAAGTAAGCATTGTAACATTGGTTTTCCAACAATATTACTTCTACCAATAACAACAGCTCTTTTCCCAGAAATTTCAATATTGTATTCTTCTAATAATTTTATTATTCCATAAGGTGTACAAGAAATAAAACAGTCTTTTCCTAAACATAATTTTCCAACATTTACTGCATTAAATCCATCTACATCTTTTTTGTAGCTTATTGTATCAAAGGCTCTATCAATATTAATATGCTTTGGAACTGGACTTTGAAGTAATATACCATGAACAGAATCATCCTTATTTAATTTTTCTATCAGTTCAATTAATTCTTCTTCTTTAGTTTCCTCTGGTAAAAAATATTCCTCAAACTCTATTCCAGTATTTTTACAAGCATTTGATTTGTTTCTAACATATACTGCTGAAGCGCTATCATTTCCAACCATTATTACTGAAAGTTTTGGATTTATTCCTTGCAATTTTAAGTTATCTACTTCTTTTTTTACATTTTCCCTAATTTTTTGTGCTAATGCTTTTCCATCTATAATCTTAGCCATACTTTTCTATTTTCCTTTCTTAAAAATACAAAAAGAATTTTTATACGAGTCCAACAACTAAATTGTTAAATTATCTTTGTATTCAATCTTTTTTACAAATTTTTAATCCCACAACTCCAACAATTATAAGCGCTACAATAACTGCTATAAAATAAATAATATCTGAATAATCTTTTCCTACTGCTGGCAAAACTCCAACCTCTTGTATTAATTGATTGTATATTTCTTTTTCAGAATCTGTCATATTTTCTGTAACATCAACCTTATTTACATTTGTTTCTGTATTTTCTTCTTCCTCCTCTTCTTCAGGTTCATCAGGTTCAACAAATTCTGTTGTTAAAAGTCTTGATAGAACATAAGCTGTTTTTCCTTCAAATTTTATTTTATCCCAACCGTTACTTCCTACAGCAATTCTTGTAGTTGAATCTCCTTTCATTAAACCACCAATTGATGAGTAACTTTTATCCCAACCACTTCTAACATTCATATTAGTTGTAGCATAAACTGTATCTCCTGTTTCTCTCCAAGTTGGTTCAGGAATTGTAGTTTCTGAAGTTGTTGAATTATTTGTTGAACTACCTGTTTTATTAGTTGTTGAATTTGTATCTGTATTATTGTTTGTTGTAGTATTAGTATTTGAAGAATCAGTAGGATTTTGAATACTTAAATATTGTGATAAAATATATCCAATTTTTCCGTTATATGTAACTCTATCCCAACCATTACTTCCCTTTGCTGTTCTAATTATCGAATTTCCCTTAGATAATTTACCCATTGATGGATTATTAGTTCCCCAACCAGTTCTAACATTTACTGTTTCTGTTGCATAAACTGTTTCAGATGTATTTACCCAAGTTGGATCATTAGATGCTGGAGTTTGAGGTGCTGAAGGTTGTGTACTAACTGCTTCTTGTTTTTTATTTACTGTAACAGTACCTGTAAGCGTATTATTAGTATTTATCTTATTTGCGTTTTTATCCGTAATATTTAAATTTGAAACAGTTATAGTTATTGTTCCTTCTGATTTTGCTGTAACCGAATAGGTCATATTACCTGGATGGGAATAATCTCCATCAACACCAGTTACTTTAGCTAAAACACCAGAATTTTGAACACTACCATCACTAAATTTAACACTAATTTCTCCTTGATAAGCAACTGCTTCAGCAGGTATATTAACTGTAATTGTAATATTATCTCCAACAGTTACTGAATTAGGCAAAGAAAGACTTCCTTCACTAGCATAGCTCTTTGCAAAATTAAAATCAATAAAACTAAATATAATTAACAAATTTAATAAAACAATAAAAATTTTCTTCATTTTCTCTTTTATTCCTCTATTTCTTCAATATCTATTCTTTCTGCTTTTAAAACTAATCTTTCTGTTGCTCCATCTTCACAAGTAATAAGTGTTACTTCAATTTTATCTTTTACTGGCATTAATGGAGTTAAATCTGTTGGCTCAATTTCTAATATTTCTGTAATTTTATAGTCTTGTATAATTCCTTCTATATCTTCAATATAAAATTCATCACCAACTTCTAAATCTTTTAATCTAGCAAATATTTCATCATAATTATGTCCAGCTATACAGAAATTTCCTTCTTGATTTAATGTATTTCCATATAATTTTATAGGTGCCTTATCCATAGCTGAAGTTTCAGTTGAATCTAAAATATAATTCTTTAAATTAATTTTTTCAATTGTAAGTTCTCCAAGAACATCATAACCTTCAAATTTTTCAGGGATTTTACTATTATAAACTTCTGATGAACTTGTTTCTTGTTCTTCAACTTTTTTATTTTTATCTTTTTTAAAACATAAAGAAATTATTATAATAAATATTATTAAAACTATTCCAACTGTAATATATACCTTTTTATGATTTATTCTTTCCCAGTTAAATCCTTTTGAATTTTTTTCATATCTTTTTCCAGTCATAATTTCTCCTTCTCTTATTACAAGTAATTAAATTATATTTATTTTTTCTGTTAAAATTAATCTACTCTTATATTTGTTTCTTAAATTACAATATAATAATTTTTGAAAATAGTATTATATTTTAGTTTAAGGTTTTTTAAGCTATAAATTATAACATTTTTTTGTAAGAATTATAAATTATTTAAAAAATATTGAAATTAATATAAAAAGTCCTAATACTATTCTATAAATTGCAAAAACTTTATAACTTCCTTTTTCTAAATATTTCATTAAAAACTTTATTACTAAAATTCCTGAAATAAAACTTGTTAAAAGCCCGATTATAAAAGGCAAATTAAATACAAAATCAGTAACTTTTACTAAAACTGCAGCTAGTATTATTGGAGCAGAAAGTAAAAATGAATATTTAGCAGCGCTTGTTCTATCAAATTTGAAAGCTCTTGCAGTAGTAATTGTAATTCCTGAACGAGAAACGCCTGGAAACGCAGCAGCTAAAGCTTGTGATATTCCAATTAAAACCCCATGTTTTAATTTCATATCTTCAAGACTCTTTTTTCCTTCCATTTTTTTATCAACAAAATATAATAATATTCCCATTACAATAAGCGCAATAGCTATAGGCAACATCCCAGATAAAAATCTTTCTGATATTTTATCTAAAACAATACTTAAAAAACCCGTTGGAATTGTTGCAATAACAATATACCAAAATATTTTTCCTTCTATTGACTTTTCCTTTTTAAAAGCATTTTTATAACCTGAAAAAATTAAACTAATCCAATCTTTAAAAAAGTAAATACATAAAGCTAATAATGTACCAAAATGGAGAGCAATATCAAAATTTTCTGGAATATTATCCCATCCAAAAAGCCATGGAAAAATATTTAAATGTGCTGAACTAGAAACAGGCAAAAACTCTGTTAAGCCCTGTATAATTCCTAAAATCATTGATTGAAAAACTGTCATTTTTTTTTTTAAATCTCCTTTAATATATGGTAAATTGTTTCTTTAATAAATTCTGCTGATGTAAGAGGAGCAACTTTTCCAGGTAAAGAAAGAGCCCAAATTAATTTTAAATTCATTTTTTTAGCAACATTTCTATCTATTCCACCTGGGTTAGATGCAACATCTATTAAAACTATATCTTTCTTAACAAGCTTTAATCTTTCGTCATCTAAAACCTGGAAAGGAATAGTATTAATAATAACATCAAATTTACCAAGGTTTTCGTTTAAATTTGTTAAATGTATTGGCTCATATCCATAAGCTTTAATCCAAGCAATATCTTCATTTTTCCTTGCCTCACAAAAAACTTTTGCTCCAATTCCATCTAGCATTTTTGCTAAAACCTTTCCAATTCTTCCAAATCCCATAATTAAAACATTGCTTCCATGAATTGTTCTTTGAGTTTCTTCCATAACAATCTGAATTGTACCTTCAGCTGTTGCTATCGTATTTAATACAGTAAATTCTTCTCTTTTTTGTAAGTCAATATAATTTACATTTTTTTCTAAAAGTTCTTTTTTATATTCATCAGCAATTGTACCAGATACTAAATTTTTTGCTGTAAATTTATTAATAAAATCTTCAACTGGTAATTTAACATTGCTAAACGGCATAGATAGATTTTTTCTATCACTAGATACAGGAATTGGACCAATTACAACATCTGAAGCCCCAATAACCTCTTCGACTGTTGGACACATTTCAACTCCCTCTAAAGAACTAAGTTCATCAGATAATTCTAAGCCATAACTAAAAACTGTATACCCATCATTAACTAACATTTGAACTAAATTCACAATTCGTAGGTCTCCACCTACAACTGAAATAGATTTTTTCAAAATAACACCCTCCTTTAAATCTTCTTATGTAATAAAAAATAATTTTATTCTTCTGTTTCCTCAACTTTTTCATTTTCTCTATTATTTTCTTCTCTTTTATCAATTTCTTCAAGTTTTTTTAATCTTTCCATATCAATTATATTACTAACACGTCTTTCTATTTCATGTTCTTTTTCTCTTTCCTTCTCTTTTTCTGTATTTTCATTTATATCATCTATTAAATTATTTGTATCCTCAAGATAAATTTGAGCTGCTCTTTCTTCTCTTTTAAGTATATGAGATTTTGCATTATTCTTAATAATATCTAATTCTGCGTTTTCAATTTCATCATGATATGAATCATCCATATCCATACGAGCAGATACAGTTATATATTCTTTAATATCTTTAAAAGCTCTTTCTTTTATTGCAATTTTTAAAAATTTTGGTTCAAGTTCTATTGCTTTATTTATAAAATTTATTGCTTTATCTTTTTCTCCTTTTAATGCAAAAATTTTTGCTAGCTGATAATAAGACATTGCCTCTAGTTCATCATATAAACTACTTTCAAAGCAAATTTGAGCAGTTTCAAGGTCTTTTTGAATAAGCGCAATCTGTCCTAAATTATAATGAGCTCCATAAAGTCTATGGTTTATTTCTGCTGCTCTTTCATACATTTGCTTTGCTATTGAAAATTCATTAAGTCTAGTATATACAATTCCTAAGTTATAATAAATTTCAAAATCCTCTGGTCTAAATCTCAATGCTGCTTCATAAACATTTGCAGCTTCCTTAAATCTCTCCTGCTCACATAAAAGTTCTCCTAATAAACAAGATCCTTCATAATAGTCTGGTTTATTTTTCATTAAATTTTGTAACATTTCTATTGCTTCATCTTTTTTTCCAAGATCTCTTAGAAGACTAGCAATTTTATAATATGAATCATAATCATTTTTCTTTATATCGACTGTCGCAACATATTCATCAATTGCTCTTCTCATACCACCTTCATATTCATAAATTTTTCCAAGGTTTTGATGAGCTAAATAGCTATTTGGATATTTTGAAATAAGCTTTACTAAAATTTCCTTTGCCCTTTTATTATCCCCAAGTAAAAATAAATAATTTGCAAGAGAAACAGCAAAAATCTCTGAAAAATTTAATCCTCTAAATTCTAAAATAATTATTGCAACTGGAATAAAAATAGAAAGCATATATCTAATTGTTTTAAATAACAAATTTGCATCTATTCCAATTGAAATTTCAATAAAACTTATTGTAATTCCTAAAGCTTGAATAATAAGTATTGATATATAATTTGTATCATTTTTTCTTATCATCTTAAAAAAAATAATTAGAAATAAAACAAAAGCTATCAAATTAAATAAAATCTTTTCTACTAACATAACATTTTAACATCCTATTTTTTAATTTTACGATACCATTATATATTAAATTTTATTACAAAGCTAGTACTTTTTTTAATTTTTATTTATTCTCTATTACTATATATTTCAATTCACATTCAATATATTAATTTCTTAAGTTAGAATTGTAACTACTACATAGAACTTCTTAAAAATTTTTATTGAAAAGCCTAATATATAAATATTTAAAATTTTTAAAATATGTGTATTAGAACAATATAATATAAAATATTTATATATTAGGCTTTTCAATTCTATAAATAATGAAATTATTATTCAAAAATTATTGTATAAATCTATTGAAACTATTATTTAAAAAATATTGTGTAAATCTATTTTTCTTCAGGTAAAAACAAGTTTAATAAAATTCCTATAATAGCTGCTAAACTCATACCAGAAAGAGGAACAA
>JAFXMI010000029.1 GCA_017530505.1 Clostridia bacterium
AAGAAAAGGTTTACTAAAAATTGAATTTTTATCACCAACTTTCTCCGTAATTCATAATATACAATATTTTTTATATTTTGTCTATACTTTTTTAAAAAAATATGATAAAATTACTTTTAAGATATTGTAATAAAAGATTTTTATTACAATATCTTAATAAAAAAGATGATTTTTTGAAATTTTTTTTATTTATAAATTTTATTTAATTTAAATAATAACTAAAATAAATTAAATTGAAAAGATTTTTTGTAGATGTATATAAAACAAATAATGATATAACAATAATTAAAGATAATTTTTTAAAAATTATATAAATCTTAATAGTGAAAGGAAAATAATAAAATGGAAGAAAAGATAGAAAAAACATCTAAAATTGGAGATATATTAGAATTATATCCTGAAAAAGCAAATATTTTATTAGAAGCTGGAATGCACTGTTTAAGTTGTCCAGCAGCTTTAGTTGAAACTTTAGAAGAAGCTTGTGAAGTTCATGGAATAGATGTAGATGAGATTGTAGAAATGTTAAATAAAGATAATTCTGCTACTGAATAATTTCAGTAGTTTAATGTGCTCATAGCTCAGCAGGATAGAGCAGTCGCCTCCTAAGCGACCGATGGTGGTTCGAGTCCGCCTGGGCACACCAATTAAATAAAATATTTTATTTTTATTAAATTATATACGAAAGTAAGATTTTTCATAAAAGTATAAGCATGAAAAATTTTTTTATTTATAAAATACACCAATAAATTTGTGGTTTTTAATTTATAAAACAATAATTAAAAACTTTTGTAAAAAACATATTAATAAAAAAGATAGGATTTTTAGATATTATATGAATAAAAATGATTATATGAAGGAAGCTTTAAAAGAAGCAAATAAAGCATATATTAAAGAAGAGGTTCCTGTTGGAGCAATAATTGTAAAAGATGGAAATATTATTGCTAAAGCTCATAATTTAAAAGAAACTAAAAAAAGTTCAATTTGTCATGCTGAAATTTTAGCTATACAGAAAGCTTGTAAAAAGTTAGACACTTGGAGACTTATAAATTGTGATATGTATGTAACTTTAGAACCTTGTCCTATGTGTACAGGTGCTTTAATAAACTCTAGAATTAGAAAAGTATATATTGGGACAAATGATAAAAAAACAGGAGCATGTGGTTCAAAAATTAACTTATTAGAAGATGTTGTTTTTAATCATAAAGTTGAAATTGAAAGAGAGATTATGCAACAAGAATGTGAACAATTATTAAAAAAATTTTTTAAAAATTTACGTGAAAGGAATAAAAATGGAGAAAAAAGAAATAATTAAAAAAAGTATTTTTTTTAGTTCATTAGTAATAATATTTTTTTTTGTTTTTTTAATAATAATAAACTATCAGGTTGAAGGAGAAAAAGAAATACCATATAAGCCCAGTAAGATTTTACTTGTAAGTACAGTTGATGGTATAGCAAATGAAGATAAAGAAAATCTTTGGAATATAGATGTTATTCAGACAAACGATATTTTTATTTACATAGATTCGGATAAAAATACCAATGAAACTATAAAAGAAATATCTATAGAAAATTTTAATATTATTAAAGATTTTGAAAAAGGAAATATAGAAATTTTAAGACCAACATCAGATTTAGATAATTTGTATAAAAGTAGTGTACAAAACTATTTAAATGATAAAATAGTTTATCAAGGTGCAAAATTAGATGATATGAAATCTTTAGAAATTTCAAATAATGGTGGAATTATAGGTTTTAGAGTTGCTTTAAATAATTTGGGTAAATTTATTTCTAATGATGAAAATCTAGAAATTATTTATGATGGTAGACTTCTATCAAATCTAGGTATTTCTTTAGAAGAAATTAAGCTAAAACTAAATTTTGATATTATTATTAAAACAAGTGAAAATATAAGTTACAAGGGAACAATTAGTATGGAAATGCCAACAGATGAGATTATAACAGAGGGAGTTTCAAAAACTGAGATTATAGATTTTTCAAATGTTGTATTTAAAAGAATTAGTAGCAAATAGTTATAGTTTATAGTTTATAGTTTATATAGTAGCCTAAGAAATAAGTAAAAGTTACTGTAAATTGTAACAACTAATAATTTTTACTTTAAAAATATTATTAAAAAACTTGCAAAATGAATTAATACATTATATAATCTTAAAGAATTAATTGGCTTTTCTTTAGGAAGGTATGCTTCAATAAAAAGCTATGAATCTCGTCAGGTTCGGAAGAAAGCAGCGATAAGTAGTGTATTTATGTGATACGCATGCCTTCCTAAAGAAAAGCTATAAACTTTTTAATTTAAAAATTATGAAATATTAAATACAAAGGTTTAGACAAAGTTCTTTAAAAAGGAGGAAGAAATGTCATATACTGCTTTATATAGAATATTTAGACCAACAAAATTTTCTGACATAGTAGGCCAAGAACATATTACAAGAACTTTAAAAAATCAAATAATGGCTGGAAGAGTTGGACATGCATATTTATTTTGTGGAAGTCGTGGAACAGGAAAAACAACTTCAGCAAAAATTCTTTCAAGAGCTGTAAACTGTTTAAATCCACAAAACGGTGAACCCTGTAATGAATGTGAAATTTGTAAGGAAATTTTGTCTGGTTCTGTTACTGATGTAATTGAGATGGACGCTGCTTCAAATAATGGAGTAGACGATATTAGAGAAATTAGAGATGCAGTTAATTTTTTACCTACTAAGGCTAAATATAGAATATATATTATAGATGAGGTTCATATGTTGTCAACAGGCGCATTTAATGCTCTTTTAAAAACACTTGAAGAACCTCCAAAACATGTTAAATTTATTTTAGCAACAACTGAACCTCAAAAATTACCTGCAACCATTCTTTCAAGATGTCAAAGGTTTGATTATAAAAAGATTTCAGAAGATAATATTATTAAAAGATTAAAAATAATTTGTACTGAATCGAAAATTAAAATAAGTGATGAAGCTTTAAAGATAATATCTATTCTTTCTGAAGGAGCTATGAGAGATGCAATAAGTATCTTAGAAAGATGTAGTCAGGAAACGGAAGAAGAAATTTCAGGCAATTTAGTAAAAGAATTGGTTGGAATTCCTAATAGTAGATATATAAAGAATCTTGTTGAAGCAATATTTAAAAAAGATGAAATAGCCACATTAAAATCGATTGATGAGGTAATAAAAGACGGAAAAGATTTATATAATTTTTTATGGGAAGTTATAAAATATACAAAGGATATTTTAGTCTATAAAGCAACTGGATATGTAGATATTTATTCAGAAGAAGAAATTAAACAAATAAAAGAGCTTTCTGAATTAATAGAAAAAGATCAAATTTTAAAAATTATTTATGATTTATCAGAACTAGAAAATAATTTAAAATGGTCTGCGCAAAAAGTAATTATGTTTCAGGTTGGTATTATTAAAATATGTTCAAAATTTGATACAAGTTCAACAAGCAGTTCTGAAGGTGACTCTAATGACAATATTATTAAAAAATTATTATATAGGCTTGAAAAACTAGAACAAAAAATTTCAAATATAAATTTTTCTGAATTAATGTTAGACGGAAATAATATTAATTTAGAAAAAGAAAAACAAAAAAAAAGTATAGAAGAACATCAAATAAAAAAAGATGAAACTAAACCTGTTTTTAAATCAGACGAATTACTAAGTAAAATTTTGAATTCATTGAAGCAGAGTAAAAAGATGATGCTTTATACTACTTTAATGAATTCAAAAGTTAGCATTAAAGATGATATGAATATAGAATTTGAGTTCCCAAACGGTTTAACTGAATTTAATCAAAAAGTAATTAGCGACCCTAATAACAAAAATGATTTGATAAAAGCGATTTTTGTTATTACTGGTAAAGAAATGAATGTAAGAATTAAAGATGAAAAAATGAAAGAACTTGAAAAAAAAGCAAAGGATAATTTATTAACAGATTTGGGAATTGATGTTAAAATTATTGATTAGTTTTTATTTCAATTTTAGTATATTACTATTATTGCTAAAAATGTTTTGTAAAAAGTATATAACAAAAATTATTATATAAAAATTTATAAAAAATAAATAATATGACAATTAGTAAAATCAATATATATTATCAAAAAAAGAAAGGAGAAAAAAAATGGCAAAAAGAGGAGGTTTCCCAGGAGGAATGGGCGGATTTGGAGGAATGAATATAAATCAGTTAATGAAAGAAGCAAAAAAAATGCAGGCGGATTTAGAATCTTCACAAACAGAGCTAGCCAGTAAAGAATTTGAAGCAACAGCAGGAGGAGGAGCAATATTAGTAAAGGTATCTGGATCAAAAACTATTAAGGAAATAAAAATTAATAAAGATGTAGTAGATCCAGATGATGTTGAAATGTTACAAGATTTAATAATAACTTGTATAAATGAAGCTTTAAGAAAAGTAGATGACGCTCAAGCTGCACAACTAGGAAAATATAATATACCGGGGTTAATGTAAAATGTCACTTTATGCACCATCAATAGAAAAATTAATTGAAAGTTTTGAAAAGCTACCTAGTATTGGGCATAAAACTGCTCAAAGGTTAGCTTTTTACATGCTTGATTTAAGCAATGAAGAAGTAAAAGAATTTACAGACGCAATTACAAATGCAAAAAAAAATTTAAAATTTTGTTCTAAATGTTTTAATATTTCAGACACAGATCCTTGTAATATTTGTTCAAATACTAGAAGGGATGAAAACACAATATGTGTTGTAGAAGATGTAAGAGATGTTCTTGCAATGGAAAGAACACATGAATTTCATGGAGTTTATCATGTTTTACATGGTTCAATTTCTCCTATTAATGGTGTTGGACCAGATGATATTAAAATAAAAGAATTATTATCAAGAATTATGAATAGTAATGTCAAAGAAATAATACTTGCTACAAATCCTAGAGTTGAGGGAGAGGCAACATCGATGTATATTTCTAAACTTATAAAACCATTAGGAATAAAAGTTACTAGAATAGCTAGAGGAATTCCTATTGGTGGAGATTTAGAATATACAGATGAAATAACTTTAACAAAAGCTTTAGAAGGGAGAAGTGAAATTTAAAATCTTGCAGATTTCTTCTGTTGAATTAGGTTTAGCAAGTTCTTTTGACTTCTCCTTCATTTTTATCAAAATTTCTGGATTTCTATACAACGTTTTTAAATGTCTTGCAATATTGCTATTTTTTCTAATCCAAATTCCTGCACCTTTTTCTTCAACAAATTCAGCATTTTCCTCTTCTTGACCAGGAATAGGATTTATAATTAGGATAGGCAAATGTGATGCAAAGCTTTCAGTAATAGTAAGTCCACCTGGTTTTGTAATTACAAATTTAGCTATACTCATTAGTTCTGGAATTTTATCAGTAAATTCCAAAATTTTTACTCTATTAGTTGATTCAGTATCAGCTACAATTTTTTTAAATTTTGTATTCATTTTTGAATTTTTTCCTGAGATTGCAACAACTTGAAGTTTAGAAAATAAACGAATTAAAGCTTTAAGCATAAGAATTGTTGTATTTCTTCCAAGCCCAAATTCTCCACCAGCAAAGAATAGAATTACATCATTTTCAGGATTTAAATCAAATTCTTTACAAATATCTATACGATTATAATTATATAAAAATCGTTCTGAAACAGGAATTCCGGTAACAAAAATTTTTTCTTTGTTTAATCCCTTTGTAATCATATCATCTTTCATTTTTTCATTTGAAACAAAAAAATAATCCATATATTCAGAGAATTCTAACCATTGTTCATGGATTTTGTAATCAGTTAAAATAGTAGCGATAGGCATATTTATTTTTCCCTTTTGTTTTAAATATCCACACATTTGAGATGAAAAGGGATGGGTTGAAATTATTAGATCAGGCTCAACTTTTGAAATAAGATCAAAGAGCTTATGTGACATTGCTTTATTAGAGGCAGTAGAAATTTTTGCTAGGGCTCCACTTCTTGAATCTTGATAAAATTTTTTCCATGCCCAAGGTGCTTTTTTTGCCATTTCCTTATATGCACTAGTGGATACTTTATTTATATATTTATTTATGTATTCAATACAATCTACCATTGTAACATTACAATTTAAATAATTTTTATTTATATAATTAGTTATAGATTTTGCAGCAGACAAATGACCACCACCATATGAACCATAAAAAATTAAAATATTATTATTCATAAGAATTATTCTCCTTTAATTTTACAAGATTTATTATATCATATCATTTTAAATAAAGAAAGAATTTTATAATACTTATATTAAGAAAGGAAATTATTTGATACAATATGGTGCTAACTTATATTTATTATATAGTAACCTAATTTATTATAAAAAATATAACAATTCTTTTTTATTAAAAATTAATGTTCTAATTTTTAAGTATTATAAAATGTATATTTTTAATATTTTGGTAGAAAATACAAATATGAAAAAAATATTAAGTGAGAAAACAAAAACAGCAATAATATTTGTGCTTTTTTTGTTGATATTAATAACTGGATATTATGCATATAGTCTTCGAGAAAGATATATTAATTCTAAACTAAATACCTATAACCAAGCATTTACAAATGTTGTAAACTATGTAAATAATGTTGAAAATTATTTAGCAAAGGCAACGATTTCAAAAAGTTCTAATTATTCAACAGAAGCGTTAACACAAATATGGAGAGATGCAAATTTAGCTCAAGTTTATTTATCTCAAATTCCATTACAACAAGAAGCTTTATCAAAAACTTCAAGATTTTTAAATCAAGTAGGAGATTATAGCTATTCTTTATCTCAAAAAACAATTGCAAATGAAGAATTAAGTGAGACAGATTTAGAAAATTTACAAACACTCCATAAATATTCTATGGAATTAGAAACTTCATTAAATCAAATATCAGATGAAGTATATAGTGGAATTATTTCATGGAATAGTTTAGAAAATACTAATCAGTTTGCTCAAACAGTATCTAGTGTTAATGTATTTGAAAATATAGATGGAAATTTAAATGAATATGAAGGATTAATTTATGATGGAGCATATTCTGATCATGTAGAAAAAGTAGAAAAAAAGGGATTAACGGGTGATGATTGTACTGAAGAAGAGGCAAAAGAAAAAGCAAAAGATTTTTTTGGTTCTGAAAATGTTAAAGAAATATATTCAAATGGATTTATAGAAAATGCGAAAATTCCATGCTATGATTTAATTGTTATATTAGATGAAGATAAAAATGCAAACATTGAAATTTCTAAAAAAGGTGGGCATGTTATAGAATCCTCAATTAACAGAGAAGTAAAAAATGAAAACATTTCAATTGAAGAGGCAAAAGAAAAATGTAAGACTTTTTTAGATAAACATGATTTTAAATATATGCGTGAAACCTATTATTTAAAAGAGCAAAATGTTTTAACTATAAACTTTGCTTATGATGAAGATGGAACTGTAGTTTATCCTGATTTAATAAAAGTTAAAATTGCTCTTGATAATGGTGAAATTTTAGGAATAGAAACTTATGGATATTTGAATTCACATACAACAAGAGTACTTCCTTTTCCTAAAATTTCAATTGATGAAGCAAAAGATAGAATAAATCCAAACTTAGAAATACTAAGCGAGGGAACAGCAATAATACCCACAAAATGGAAAACAGAAATATATTGCTATGAATTTAAAGGAAAAGTTGAAGATAAAGAATTTCTAGTTTATATAAATACAGAAACAGGGAAGGAGGAAGATATTTTAGTTATATTAAATACACCTGGGGGGATTTTAACTATATAATATTATTTAAAAACACTTGAAAATATAGGTAATTTATTATAATATAATTATGAACAATAACTAAAAATTTGAATAAATTATAGTAATGATTTTTAAAAATTATCCACAATGAAAGAAAGAACAAAGCTGAAAGTTATCAAATTTGTAGTATGTTATTTTAAACAATAAACAAGAATTAATAGCTTTAAAAAAATGAGGTTATCATTAGAGTTGTTTAAATGTGGATAAAAGTACATATAAAGGAGAAAAAATTTGCAAATAAAAGTTGAAAATTGGGATATAAACTATGAAGTTTTAGGAGAGGGATACCCAGTTGTTTTATTACATGGCTGGCTTGCAGATTTAGAAACAATGCGTCCAATTGCTGAAGCCTTAAAAGAAAAATTTAAGGTTTATTTAATAGATGTTGTTGGATTTGGTAAAAGTAGTCTGCCAGAGCATCCTTTAAATAGTAATGATTTTGGAGATTTTTTAAAAGAGCTTTTAAAAAATTTAAAAATTGAAAATCCTATATTAGTAGGACATTCGAATGGTGGTAGAATAATTATTAATGCTGTTGGTCGAAAATTAGTAAATCCTAGAAAAATTGTTTTAATAGACAGTGCAGGTTTAAAGCCAAAAAGAAGTTTAAATTATTATGTAAGAATATATTTTTTTAAAGCAGGAAAGTTTTTTCTAAATTCGCTTCCAAATACAAAGTTTGTAAAAAAATTAAGAGATAAATTACGAAAAAGTGTTGGTTCTAGCGATTATCAAATGTCTGCGCCAGTTTTAAAAGATACGATGAATATAATTTTAAATGAAGATTTACGTGAACTTCTTCCAAATATAAAATCACCGACACTTTTAATTTGGGGAGCCTTAGATACAGCAACTCCTATTTCTGATGCACATGAAATGGAAAAAGCAATTACAAATTCAGGATTAGTAGTTTATCCTACAGGTACACATTGGGCTTATCTTGAAAATATTATAAATGTTAATATTGTTTTAGAGGAATTTTTTAAGGATGAGAAAAAAAAGTAAATATTTGAAGGGAAGGGATATTATAAAAAATGTGGTTAAATATTAGTTTATTATTATTTTATATATATTTTTATAAGAAAATTAGACATGGATTACATATTTTACAATTAGAAAATTATTATAATGATAGATATATTACTTGGGTGAAGAAAAATATTAAAACTTTGATTGATATAAAAACAATTTGTTTTATGATTGTCCCTATTTTATTTTTTATTATAGAAAAAAATAATTTAGCTTATTTAGTTGAGATTATATTATTTATTTATTTAATTCTAAATAGTAAGCGAAAAAAGGAAAAAAAACCTTTTGTAAATACATCTAGAATTAAAAGAATGTTTTTTACATATTTAATTTTAGCAGTTTTAATAGCTTATGTTGTAAACAATGTAAATACAGTTTTAGCTATTCTAATAATAAATTTTATTTCAATAATAGCTTATATATTTGTTTATATAGTAAATTTAATTAATAGTCCTGTTGAGAATGGAATAAGAAAAAAATTTTGCAAACTTGCAATGGATAAATTAAAAGATTTAAAAACATTAGAGGTTGTTGGAATTACTGGCAGTTATGGAAAAACTAGTACAAAATATATTGTAAATACAATATTATCGCAGAAATTTAATACACTAATGACTCCAGAAAGCTATAATACAACAATGGGGGTAGTTAGAACAATAAATGAAAATTTATCACCAGTTAATAATTTATTTGTTTGTGAGATGGGAGCTAAATACCCTGGAGATATTAAAGAAATATGTGATATTGTAAATCCGAAATACGCGATTATTACTGCAATTGGACCACAGCATTTAGATACTTTTAAAACTTTAGAAAATGTTAGAAATACTAAATTAGAATTAGTAGATAGTCTTCCAGAGGATGGAATTGCTTTTGTAAATTGGGAAGATGAAAATATTAGAAATTCAATATTTAAAAGAAATATAGTAAAATATGGACTTAATTCTGATGCAGATTATTATGCAAAAAATATTGAAATTAATGAGCATGGTTCAGAATTTGATGTTGTTATTCCAGGAAAAGGGAATATACATATCAAAACAAAATTATTAGGAAGTTTAAATGTTTTAAATATAGTGTGTGCAGTAGCTGTTTCGGATAAACTTGGATTAACTGAAGAAGAGATTAAATTAGGTGCAAAATATATAAAGCAAATTAATCATAGATTAGAAATAAAGCAGAATTCTAATGGAAGTATAATTATAGATGATGCTTATAATTCTAACAATAAAGGTGCAAAAATGGCTTTAGAGGTTTTGAAAAATTTTAAAGATAGACAAAGGATTTTAATTACACCCGGTATTGTAGAACTTGGAGACAGAGCAGAAGAAATAAATAAAGAGTTTGGAAAAAATGCTGCTGAAAGTAGTGATTATATTATTTTGGTTGGAGAAAAACAGGCTGATTATATATATAAAGGAATAAAAGAAAAAGGATATAGTGATGAAAAAGTATTTATTGCAAAAAACTTAGAAGAGGCTTTAGTTAAAATGAACCAAATTATTACACCTAATTCGGTTGTTTTGCTAG
Organism: Clostridia bacterium; assembly: GCA_017530505.1. GTDB lineage: Bacteria > Bacillota > Clostridia > TANB77 > CAG-508 > Scatovivens. Next base: position 10,374 of record JAFXMI010000029.1, read on the forward strand.
AAAATGATTTGCCTGATAATTATTTATAATTTATACTTTATTTTTTAAAATAAAAATATGAAAGGAGAAATTTAATGAAAATTAAAGTTGGAGTTTTTTTTGGCGGAAAATCTGTAGAACATGAAATTTCTGTAATTACAATGAATCAAGCTATTAATAGTTTAGATCCAGAAAAATATGAGGTTGTTCCAATTTACATATCAAAAACTGGAGAAATGTATACAGGAGAAGATTTATTAGACTTATGTTCTTTTAGAGACATGGACGTTTTGCTAAAGAGATGTTATAAAGTTTCTGTTATTAGAAATGGAAAACAAGTTCAGGTAGTTAGAACTCCTGCTCCGTGGATTGGAAAAAGAGTATTAAATACAATAGATGTTGCCTTTCCTATAGTACACGGAACGAACTGTGAAGATGGTACTATTGCAGGTTTCTTAAATTTACTAGATATACCTTATGTTGGAACTGATATTATGGCTTCTGCAATAGGTATGGATAAAATATTACAAAAGAAAGTTTTAAAAGAAAGTGGTATTCCAGTAGTTGATTATGTATCTTTTTATGCAATGGATTATATAAAAGATCAAGAAAAAATATTAAAAGAAATAGAGGAAAAATTAAAATATCCTGTTATAGTTAAGCCAGGTAATTTAGGTTCAAGTGTTGGTATAAAAAAAGCTTCTAACAAATTAGAATTAGAAGAAAGTATTGATTTTTCAATGGAATTTGCAGATAGAATTATTGTAGAAGAGGCAGTTACAGATTTAAAGGAAATTAATTGTGCTATTCTAGGTAATCTATCTAATAGCGAGGTTTCTGTATGTGAGGAACCACTTTTTACTGATGAAATTTTAAGTTATACAGATAAATATATAGGAGATGGAAAAACAAAAGGCGGAACAATAAGTGGAGTAAAATCAATTGGCCCAAAGGTTTCAGGAATAAAATCTGGGAGTAAAATTGGAAAAAATAATAATCAATTTACGAATAAAAAAATTCCAGCAGATATAAGCAAAGAACAAGAAGAGGAAATTCAAAGATTAACTAAAGAAGTTTTTAAAGTTTTAGGCTGTAGTGGGTTTTCTAGAGTTGATTTTTTAATTGACAATAAAACAGGAAAAATTTATGCTAATGAGATAAATACAATTCCAGGAGCACTTTCTTTCTATTTATGGGAAGCAACGGGAAAGTCTTTTGAAGGACAATTAGATAAGGCTATAGATATTGCATTAAAAAGATATAAGGAAAGACAAAACTTAACATTTTCTTATGATCAAAACATTTTAGCAATGCAAGGTGGAACAAAAGGTACTAAAGGAATAAAAAGTAAATAAGCTATTTGGTAAAAATTTTGTATAGAATAGTTTGAAAATTTAACTGATAAACATTAATGGAAGGTTATATTATATTTGGTTAGATATTATTTAAAATTTATATTTTTAAATAATAAAATTTAAATATATTAACCTTCCAATTTGTTATCTATCAAACTGTTGTAAGCATTTATTGAATCAATATGTAATTTTATGCCTTTGTTTAAAGTATATATAATTTTACCAACCAATGCTGTATAATATGCAGAATTTAAGTTTTTCTTTCCTAATTCAAAAATAGTATTAACCGTATCGAAAGCTCTATTTGGTTCACAGTAATCTGCTAAATATAGAATTTTATCTAATAAACTCATATTTGGTTTAGCTGTAGTATGAGCTTCTATTGCTTTGCACATATCATCTGTAAATCCAAATCTATCTCTGCATAGTTTAGCACCAAGTTTAGCATGGATAAGATTTGTATTTTCTTTTTCAATATCATCTAGTTTGATATTGTTTTCAAGAGAAATACGAATTCGATCGGCTTTGGGAATTTCTTTTGCTATATCATGAGCAATTCCAACTAGTCTAGCTTTTTCTACATCTACACCATTAAGTTTTGCAAAAATAACACATCTTTGAGCTACATTTTCAGAATGAATAAATCTTTTTTCAGATAATTCATTTTTTACTATATTATATACTTCTTCATAGCTTTTCATTTAAGGCTCCTTTTATGTGATATAATAATTATTTATTTGTTTTGTTATTAATTTTCTTAACTAAATAATCCTTATTTTCAAGTGTTTTAATTCTTTTGTAAGGCTTAGAATTATCGGACAATTCCAAAATATAATCTACTGATGTATTAAATAATAATGCAACATCAATAATATAATGTAAAGGAAAATCTCTTTTTCCGGTTTCATATCTATTATATTGTGGTTGTTGAATTCCAATCACTTTACATACATCATTTTGAGTTAGATTTCTTGATTCTCTAAGTTCTTTTACACGTTTTAAATACATAAGTATACCTCTCTTAAATAATATTTACTAAATAGGTATAAAAATATCCAAAAAGCTCTTGACAATATATCATAATAGATATATAATTCAAATAACCGAAATGTTATAAGGTTATAGAAGACTTATCTCTTCTATTCTCATAAAGAAAAATATATTAAAAATATACTTTATGAGAAAAATTCGGGATTATATACGCATATTTAGCATTCTTTAATTATTATACAATGATATTAAAGAAAATGCAATGTATAATCCCGATTTTTATAAAAATATATATTATTATTTCGTAAGTTAATATATTCATATCATGGCTAAGGTGTGCGTTTTTTCCTTTAGCCATAATATACATACTGTCAGGCCGGTTTTACTTTAATGTAATCCTTGCCTGACTTCTCCTTATATATAAAAATTTTCATATATATACCATGAGATTGTAGTCTGAAAGATTACAATTCATGCTTTATATAATAAAAATATTATTATATAGTAACTTGAAAATTGAGTATAAGACATTGTGAATTGTAACACAGATAGCATTTTTTAAAAATAGTTGTTCAAAGTATTCACAAATTAGTATTTAAATGATATAATATTTATGAATTTTTTAAAAAGTTCGGGGGATGTTTAAATGATTTTCAAAGATTACTACAAAATATTAGGATTAGACACAAATAGAGTATCTAAAGAACAAATAAAAACTGCATATAGAGAGCAAGCTAAAAGATATCATCCAGATGTTAATATTGGAAATAGAAATAGTGAAGAAAGATTTAAAGATATAAACGAAGCATATAGAATTTTAGCTGATACTTCTACCAAAAGAAAATATGATAGAATATGGACTAGAAATGTTACTACAAAACGTTCATCTTATTCTAACAATGCTAAAAACGATTTTTTTACTATGTTATTTGGAATTATTCCAGAAGATAATATTATAAAAAAACAGAATAAAGTTCCTTGCAAAGGGGAAAATTTAGAAACAGAGGTAAAAATAAAATTAAGCGAGGCGTATAATGGAACTACAAAAAGTGTTTCTCTTAGATCTGTTAATGGAAATGTTAAAATTTTAAAAATAGAAATTCCAGCTGGAATAAAGAATAATGACAAGATAAGAATTATTGGACAAGGTAAACCAGGAAGCTATGGAGGAAAGAATGGAGATTTATATATAAGAGTAAAAATACTAGATGATAAAAATCTTAGACTTATTGGAAACGATTTAAAAACTTATATAAATATTTTGCCATGGGAAGCTGTATTAGGAACAAAAATTAAGATAAAAAGTATAAATGAAGAAATTCTTGTACATATTCCTTCTGGAACAAACTCAGGACAAGTTATTACAATAGAAAATAAAGGATATAGATATAAGGATGGAAATAGAGGTAATTTAATTTTAGAAGTTCGAATTGAAATACCTAAAGACTCTACAGAAAGAGAAAAACAGTTATATGGAGAACTAAAAAAAATTTCAAAAATTAATGTAAGAAAAAGTTGACATAAATTTGTAGAAATTGTTGACATATATTATCTGGTGAGATATAATATTTTAGTGAGATTATACAAATGATTGTACATTAATAAATGTATAAAGGGGTGTATTAAAATTTATGGAAGAAAATGATAATTTGCATGGGAAATATTTTAGCATTACTGAACCGCATGGAACAAATACAGTTATTTATCAGGTAAACAAAACAGAAAAGGAATATTTAAAAACTTCTCCAAAGTATACGGTAGAGAGGTTAGAATTTTCTGAAGAATTTGTTGGAAAAAATAAAAAGAAAACTTTTTTTGTTGAGAATCCTGCTCCTGATGGAAATCCACTTGTTTTTCTTTCTTTTGGAAAAGAGAAGGTTATTGTTAACATGGGATTTTTAGATTACGATACTATTAAATTATCAAAAAAACCTATGCCAATTAAGTGTCAATCAATTTTTAACGAAGAAGAAACTGAATTTAAAGAATTTGCTTATACACCTAATATGAAGAGGCCAATTTCTATAATTGATCCAAGTACAGGTGAGGAAGTTAGACCAACTTTATATTTTGATGATGAAACAAATGAAGTTAAAGGTAAGTGTAAATTAAAACCAAATAAACAATATTTTGCGTTTGAAATAAGAGAACACAAGGATAAGAATTAAAACGGAGGGTAACAATATGTCTAATCACATTCAAGTACAAAGAGTTAAAGCAGAGGAACTTGGTTATTATTTAATTCAAAAGGGTTATAATATGGATTTTGGTGGAGTTGCTGTAGAGGTAGGAGAGCTTTTATATGAATTAGATAATAATGGAGCAGGAGATGCAGGAACTACAGATACTACTAGTTCTCCTAAAATTATATTTGATGATTCAGGAACAAATAACATTATATCAATGTTAGGAAAACCAGGAAATATAGTTGAAATACAAGTTGAAACAAAAGGAAAAAGTGAAAAAGAAGGAAAAGAAGCCGATGCTCTAACAGAAAAAGGAAATAACGAAGAACCAGAAAAATAGTAGATAAATATAGCAAAGATTTGAAAATTAAGTAAATAATATACAATAGTAAAAACTTACTTAGGAAAAAGGGTGAAAATTTATGGGATTTGGAGAAAAATTAAAAAGAGCCATAAAGAAAATAAAATGGAAATTAATAGTTTCAACGATATTGGTGCTAGTTATTTTAATTTGGGCTATAGCACCTATTACTGTTACAATTAAAGAAGCTTGGTTGTTAACTTATATTGAAGGTTATGAAGATCCAGTTTTAGATCCTGAAGAAAATACATTTGATTGGCAGGTTGCTATTATGAAAATTGGATATTATATTACTCATCCGCTATCAGCAGTAAAAATATGTTTCTCAGATTACTTTTTTGCATATTTTTATGTTTCAAGATGGTTTATAGCTTTTTATGGACTTTTTGTTTTTATTGGAATTGCGAGAGCTTTTCCAAAGCACGAATATGAAGATATTGAAAATGGTTCTAGTGACTGGAGTGAAAATGGAGAGCAATATCAAGTATTAAGTAAAAATAAAGGAATTATATTGGCTGAAAAGAATTACTTGCCAACAAACAAACGTGGTAACGTAAACGTACTTGTTGTACGGAGGATCTGGTGCTGGTAAATCAGCTTCTTATGTTATTCCAAATGCTTTACAATTATTAGGTTCGTATGTATTTACAGATCCTAAAGGAGAATTGTATGATAAAACAGCTGGATTCTTCAAAGCAAAAGGATATGATATTAAAGTTTTAAACTTAGTAAGACCACAAAACAGTGATGGTTATAATCCATTACATCATATAAATAATGAAATAGATGTCGATGTTATTGCAAATACAATTGTTAAAGGACAAGGAGAAGGAAAAGCACAAGACCCATTTTGGGATGATATGTCTGAAATGTTATTAAAAGCATTAATCTATTATTTAAAAGCAGTTAGACCACCTGAAGAACAAAATTTAGCTAGTTGCTCAGAGTTAGTTAGGGCAGCGAATAATAATAATGGTGATAACTTACTTACAAATTTAATTAATCAATTGCCTTATGATCATCCTGCAAGAATGTTTTACAAATCCATAGAGTTAGCTCCAGAAAAGACATTTAGTTCTATTTTGAGTTCACTTCAATCTAAACTAGGAAAATTTGACTCAAGAGAAATTGCAGAAGTAACATCTACAGATACAATTAATTTCACTGATATTGGTAGTAAGAAAACAGCGGTATATGTTATTTCATCTGATACACATACTGCTTATGACTTTTTACTTACAATTTTCTTTTCTCAGATGATACAACAGCTATACGATTTTGCAGATGCAAATGGTGGAGAATTACCTGTTCCTACATATTTTATTCTTGATGAGTTTGCTAATATTGGACAAGTACCAGATTTTGATAAAAAGATTTCTACATCAAGAAGTAGAAAAATTTCATTTAGTGTTATCTTGCAGAATTTAGATCAATTAGAGGCAGTTTATAAAGAAGCTTATGAAACAATAATTGGTAACTGTGATACACATTTATTTTTAGGTTCTAACTCTCAAAAAACAGTTGAATATTTTTCAAAAGCTTTAGGAGAAAAGACTATTACAAGGGATAATATTTCTGTAAATAAGGATAGAGAGGATTGGAAACAAGGAAAGAGTGAATCTGACCAAGTTATGGGTAGAGCATTAATGACGCCAGATGAACTTCGTAGAATGGACGTAGATCTTTGTATTATTTATGAAAAAGGAATTAAGCCAATAAAGGCAAATAAATACTATTATTTTAAATATCCAACAGGAAAATTAGTTAATAGATATAAGGTAGATCATAATGATGTACAGATAGAAAGAGGAGCATGGAGAAAATATAATCCATATAATCCTTATGTTGAAGGTGATGAAAATAGCGGTAAATCTGGTGGCGTTGCTCAATCATTAGAATCACTAGATCAATTATTTGAAGATGTTGATAATTCAGCTGATAAAAATCATGTTACACCTTTGGAAAGCAATCAGCCAACTTCAGAAGATGCTGCTAAAAAAGATGAACAAAAACGTCAAGAAGAACTTACAGATATTCAAAAAGAATTGGAAGCTAAATTTGATGAATTATTTGGATCAATAGAGCCTTAAAAGATGTTTGAAATATTTTCGTTATAAGAACAATAAAGTGAAAATATATGGATTTAATTGAGCTAAAAAGGTACAAACGAAAAATCGTTTACATAAAATTTGACAAATTTAAAAAAGTGTTGTACAATTATGATATAAACTTGTGGAAAGGAGGGGGGAAAAACATGAAAACTCTGATCAGAGTTTTTCAACTTGTTTTCCTCGCTTGGGCGATTTGCCAAATCGCCCATGGAGCCGCGTATGCGGCTCTAAACGAGGGGATTTCGCCTTTCAGAAGGTGAGACGTCCCCACCGCCCTCCCGCCCCGGAAAAGTTTTTGGATTTTGCCGAGGGCGGGCAAGAGGAGTTTGTTCCGGTCAGCTCCTCTTGTTTTTTAAATTAAATAGCGAACAAATTTTTGAAAAAAGATTGACCTTTTTTTATTTTTATGATAAAATTTAAAAAACAAAGTGGAGGAAATAGGTATATGAAATTTGTACATATAGCTGATATGCATTTTGATGCTCCTTTTTCTAGTTTAAATATGAAAGGCGATTTAGGAGATATTAGAAGGATTGAACAGAGGAAAATATTAAAAAAAATAATAGAATATATAAAACAGAATAATATAGATTATTTATTTATTAGTGGTGATTTTTATGAACATAGTTATATAAAAAAATCTACAATAGATTATATAAATAGTTGTTTTAGAGAAATTCCAAATACTAATATTTTAATTTCTCCTGGAAACCACGATCCATATATTTTAGGTTCTTATTATGAAACTTATAGTTTTCCCAAAAATGTATATATATTTAAAGGAAATATAGAAAAAAAGGAATTTGAAGATGTTAATATATATGGTATGGCTTTTACTTCTTTTTATATGGATGGTATTAATCTTGAATCTATAGAAAAATTGGATAATAGCAAACCAAATATATTTATAGTTCACTGTGATTTAAATGGCTCAAAAGACGAAAATGGTTTTACTTATAATAATATAAGTAAAACCAAATTAGAGTCATTAAAATTTGATTATGTTGCAATGGGACATATACATGAAACTAATTATTTTGTAAAAAATAATAATTATATTATTTATCCAGGTTCTCCTATTTCAATGGGGTTTGATGAATTAGGTTCTCATGGAATGATAGTCGGAGAAATAACTAAAAACAAAAAAGTTAAAATAGAATTTGTTAATTTAGATGACAGACAATTTGTTGAAGAAGAATTAGATGTAGAAAGTTATTATTCGGAAGCAGATTTAGTTATAGCAATTCAAAGTTTAAATTTAAATGAAAATTATTTTTATAAAATAATTTTGAAAGGGAAAAGGAACTTTGAAATTAATCCTAGGAAAATTTTAAAATTAGTAAATAAAGAAAATATATTAAAGGTAAAAGATTGTACAAAATTAAACTATAATATTGTAGAATTAGCTAGAGAAAATAATTTAAGAGGTTTTTTTATAAGAGAAGCTCTTAAAAAATTAAATATGGGAGAAGCTACAAAGGAAGAAATAGATAAAGTTATTGAGATAGTTTTAGATGTACTTTAAAATAAATATAAAAATATTTTTATATTTAATATAGAGATTTGAAGGGAAGTATAATTTAAGATGAAAATTCAGCATTTAAGAGTAAATGGTTTTGGAAAATTAAATGATAAAGAAATAAATTTTAATGATGGAATAAATATTATTTATGGTGAAAATGAAACTGGAAAATCAACTTTACTTAAGTTTATTTCAGCAATGTTTTATGGAACTTCAAAAAATAAAAATGGAAAAAATATTCCAGATTTTGAAAAATATAAACCATGGAAAACAGAAGAGTATTCTGGTACACTTAATTATAAGCTAGATAATGGAGAGGAATTTTCAATTTATAGAGAATTTAAAAGAAAGAATCCAATTATATACAATAATTATAAAGAAGATATTACTAAGAGTTTTAAAGAAGTGCGTAGTGGAATAGATTTTCTAAATGAACAAATTGGATTGGATGAAGATACATATTTTAGTACGGCAATTACAGAACAAGCTGAAGTAATATTACCTTTAAATAAGCAAAATAGTCTAGTTCAAAAAATTAGCAATAAAGTTTTGTCAGGTGATGATAATATTTCTTATACAAAATCAATGCAACAAATTTCTAAATTGCAAAATGAAAATGTTGGAACAGATAGAACATCTTTAAGACCATTAAATATTGTTAATAATAAAATTCAAAAACTCCTTTCTAGGAAAGTGGAGTTAGAAAAATTAAAAGAAGATAATGAAAAAAATATAGATGGACAAAAATTAGAGTATATTTTAAAGGACGATGAAAATAAGCTTTCTTTTATAAAAAAAGTTAAAGAATTCTACGAGAATAACAGACTAAAATTAGCAGAAATTAATTTTAATAAAAATAATATAGTTGAAGATGATGAAAGAATAAAAGAATTAATTAATGAGCTTGAAAAAATAGAAGAGTATAAAGATTATAAAGATTATAATAATAAAAATTCATATATCCGTATAACAATAGTTTTAATAATATTTTTGCTATTAGCAGTTTCAATTTTTTTAATAAGATACAATAATGCTATACATATTCTTTTATTAATTTGCTTTATTCCTTTAATTATAGCTTTATTAATAATGGTAAAAAATAAAAGCTTTAAAAATAAAATAAAAAAAGAATTTTTAAGTAAGAAAGACAAGCTAAAATTTGAATTAGATAATTTAAAAGAGAAAAAAAGAAATAAAGAAACTATGCTTGATAAAAAAAATGAAAAACTAGAATTTGAAATGGACAAAGAAAAGGATAGTATAATAAATGAATATATTAAAAGTTTAGATATTAATTATATTGATGAAATATTAAATAAAACTTATGAAAATATTTTACATCAAATTGAGAGCTTGGAAAAAAGAATTTCAGATACAAAAATAAAAATAAAAGAAGTTGAAATAAATAAGCAATGGTATTATTCTAAAATTGAAGAATTATCTAGAATTGAAGAAGAATTTAATTCTGTTTTAGAAGAAAAAGAAGAATTACTTTTTTTGAATAAATCATATAATATAGCAAAAGAGTGTTTAGAAAAAGCATATCAAGAAACAAAAAAAATGATTAGTCCAAAATTTACAGAAAAATTAAGTAAAACAGTTTCAAAAATATCTAATGGAAAATATAGTTCAGTTTTTTTTAATGATGAAGAAGGAATAATGGTAAAGCTTGAGAATGGAAATTATGTACCAATAGAAAGATTAAGTATTGGAACAATAGATCAAATGTATTTATCTTTAAGATTAAGCGCGTTTGATGAAATTTCATCTGAAAAAATTCCAATTATACTAGATGAAACTTTTGTATTTTTTGATAATATTAGACTACAAAATATTTTAAAATATTTAATAGAAAATTATAAAGATAATCAAATCTTTATTTTATCATGTTCAAATAGGGAGAAAGAATTATTAGACAAATTAAATATAGAATATAATCTTATAAACCTTGAAAAATAGGTATTAATGTTTTATAATATAAAAGCTAGTTATTTTAGAAAAGTAATACTTTACTATTGTAAAATAAGTACTTTTCATAAAATGGTTAAAACAACTTTAATTTATTAAAAGAGAGGTTTTTATGTTTCAAAGATTAGAAGACGTTGAAAAAAGATATGAAGAGTTAAATTCATTAATTGCAGACCCAGATGTTATATCAAGACAAAATGAATGGAAAAAATTAATGAAGGAACATAGCGATATTGAAGATATTGTTATTAAGTATAGAGAATATAAAACTGTTGAAAAAAATATGATGGAAGCAAAAGAAATGCTTAGTGATCCTGAGATGAAGGAACTTGCTGAAATAGAATATGAGGAATCAAAGGAAAAGCTTCCAAAACTAGAAGAAGAACTTAAAATATTATTAATTCCAAAAGATCCTAATGATGATAATAATGTTATTTGTGAAATCAGGGCAGGAGCCGGAGGTGAAGAAGCAGCTTTATTTGCCGGAACCTTATTTAGAATGTATTCAATGTATGCTGAAAGGAAACATTTCAAAATTGAAGTAATAAACGAAAATGCAACAGAGCTTGGCGGATATAAAGAAATTTCCTTTATGATAACTGGAAAAGGCGCTTATAGTAGGTTTAAATTTGAAAGTGGAGTACATAGAGTACAAAGAGTTCCTGATACAGAAAGCAGTGGTAGAATACATACATCTACTGCAACAGTTGCTGTACTTCCAGAAATTGAAGAAGTGGAAATAGATATAAATCCAGCTGATATTAGAATGGAAGTTTTTAGAGCTTCAGGCGCTGGAGGGCAACATGTAAATAAAACTTCTTCTGCTGTTAGATTAATACATGAGCCAACTGGAATTGTTGCTGAGTGTCAAACTGAAAGATCTCAAGTTCAAAATAGAGAATATGCAATGAGATTACTTCGTTCTAGATTATATGAAATTGAAAAACAAAAACAAGATAATGCTGTTGCAAGTGAAAGAAGAAGCCAAGTAGGTTCTGGAGATAGAAGTGAAAAAATTAGAACATATAATTATCCACAAGGCAGAATTACTGATCATAGAATTGGATTAAGTATATTTCAATTTGAAGATTTTTTAAATGGAAATTTAGACGAAATGATAGATAACTTAATTGCAACAGATAGAGCAGAAAAATTAAGAGGAAATGAATAATAATATAGTATATAATTAAAAATTAGCAGTCTTGTATTGACACTGCTAATTTTTAATGTTATAATAGCTATGTAAATGGATTTTATGTTGGCACAGTCTTTAACAAGAATGTGCTTTTAACTTAAGAAAGGATATATTTTAGTTAGTAAGGAGAGTGATTTTTATGAATTTTCAAAAATTTACACAAAAATCTATTGATGCAATTAGTTCAGCTCAAAATATAGCACAAGAAAACAGAAATCCTGAAGTTAATCAAGAGCATCTACTTTTAGCATTAGTAAATCAAGATGAAAGTCTGATAAAAGAGCTTTTTAAAGGAATTCAAATTAATGTAGATTCGTTTGAAAATGATTTAAGAGTAAGATTAGGAAATCTACCTAAAATTACAGGAAGTTCTAATTTGGGTGGAAATGTTTATGTTTCTCAAGAAGTTAATCAAACTTTGATTTCTAGCGAAGAAATTGCAAAGAAAATGAAAGATGAATATGTTTCTGTTGAGCATATTATGATAGCCTTATTTGATAATTTAAAGAGAGAGTTAAAAGATCTTTTCAAAAAATATGGATTAGAAAAAAACAAGTTTTTAAAAGCTTTATTGTCTGTTCGCGGAAATACTAGAGTTACTTCTGATAATCCAGAAGGAACTTATAATGTTCTAAAAAAATATGGACAAGATTTAGTTGCATTAGCAAAGGAACAAAAATTAGACCCAGTTATTGGAAGAGATAATGAGATAAGAAATGTAATTAGGATATTATCTAGAAAAACAAAAAATAATCCATGTTTAATTGGAGAACCTGGAGTTGGAAAGACAGCAATTGCTGAAGGTTTAGCATTAAGAATTGTAAGAGGTGATGTTCCAGAGGGTTTAAAAGATAGTACAATTTTTTCATTAGATATGGGTTCATTAGTTGCTGGTGCAAAATATAGAGGTGAGTTTGAAGAAAGACTAAAAGCAGTTCTTCAAGAAATAAAAAAAAGTGACGGAAAAATTATTTTGTTTATTGACGAAATTCATACAATTGTTGGAGCGGGGAAAACAGATGGTGCTATGGATGCTGGAAACTTGTTAAAACCAATGCTTGCAAGAGGAGAACTTCATTGTATTGGGGCTACAACATTAAATGAATATAGACAATATATTGAAAAAGATCAAGCCTTAGAAAGACGTTTTCAACCTGTTATTGTTGATGAACCAACCGTTGAAGATACAATTTCTATTTTGAGAGGCTTAAAAGAAAGATACGAAGTATTTCATGGTGTAAAAATTTCTGATAATAGCCTAATAGCTGCTGCGACACTATCACATAGATATATTTCAGACAGGTTTTTGCCAGATAAAGCAATAGATTTAGTAGATGAAGCATGTAGCTTAATAAAAACAGAAATGAAATCTATGCCAACAGAACTTGATGAAGTTTCTCGTAAAATTATGCAATTAGAAATAGAAGAAACAGCGCTTTCTAAAGAAACTGATGAAATTTCTAAAAAGCGTTTAGAAGATATTAAAGAAGAAAAAAAAGAATTAAAAGTTAAGTTTGATTCAATGAAGGCAAAATGGGAAAATGAAAAAGAGGCAATTAGTAAAGTTTCTAAACTTCGTGAAGAAATAGAAAAAGTAAACTCTCAAATTGAACAGGCAGAACGAAATTATGAATTAAACAAAGCGGCTGAATTAAAATATGGAAAACTTCCTGAACTACAAAAAGAATTGGAAAGAGAAGAAGAAGAATCTGAAAAGAAAAAAGAAAGTGGACTTTTAAGAAATAAAGTTACAGAAGATGAAATAGCAAAAATTATATCAAGATGGACAGGAATACCAGTTACAAAACTAATGGAAGGAGAACGTGAGAAAATATTAAACTTAAAAGCAATTCTTCATAAAAGAGTAATTGGACAAGATGAAGCTGTTTTAGATGTATCAGAAGCAATAATGCGTTCAAGAGCAGGAATTAGTGATCCCAAAAAACCAATAGGTTCATTTTTATTCTTAGGACCAACTGGTGTTGGAAAAACAGAACTTGCAAAATCACTTGCAGAAGCATTATTTGATGACGAACATAATATGATAAGAATAGACATGTCTGAATATATGGAAAAGTATTCTGTTTCAAGATTAATTGGTGCACCTCCTGGTTATGTTGGATACGAAGAAGGAGGACAATTAACAGAAGCAGTGCGTAGGAAACCATATTCAGTAGTATTATTTGACGAAATTGAAAAAGCACATCCAGATGTATTTAATATTTTATTACAGGTTTTAGATGATGGACGAATTACAGATTCTCAGGGAAGAACAGTAGATTTTAAGAATACCATAATTATTTTAACATCAAATTTAGGGTCAAGTATAATATTAGAAGGAATTACAAAAGAAGGTGAAATTTCTGAAGAAGCTAAATCAAAGGTAAATGAATTATTAAAGAGAAGTTTTAGACCTGAATTTTTGAATCGTTTAGATGAAATTGTATTTTATAAACCACTTCAAAAAGATCAAATTTCTATGATTTTAGATTTGCTTATAAAAGATCTTGAAAAGAGAATTGAAACTAAAGAAATAAGTTTAGAGTTAACTGAAAAAGCAAAAAAATATTTAATTAATAATGGCTATGATGAAATTTATGGAGCAAGACCATTAAAAAGATTTGTAACTAAAAAATTAGAGACATTGATTGCTGAGAATATTTTAAATGGAAGTATCAAACCTAATAGTAATATAATAGTTGATTCTAATAATGAAAAACTTTTTATAAAAATTTAAAATTACCTTGCCTAAAAAAATTGTATATGATATTATTTTAATATACTAAGGAGGAAGGTCTTTTATGAGTGATGGAAAAAGAGTTCAAAGAAAAGAAATAACTGCTAAAACAACTGTTAAAGCAGTTATTACTGGATATATTGCTTATGGAATATTATTTGGATTTATTGTATTTATGTTAGGGTTATTTATTGTTTGGATATCTAAACAATTACCAAATATTAATTATAGAACTTTATCTTTTTTACTACCATTACTTGGCATATTTATATTATATTTTACTCTTCATTTTGTATGTAAGTTAAGTATTTATGATGTATTTATTAAGTGCAAAACGGATAAGGATGGTTTAGAAAAAATTCTTACAAGATTGAATTTATTTTTGATAATATGTGTTGCTATTTCAGTTATTTCGGTTGTTTTAATTTTAACAATAAGTTTTAATAATCAAAAATCTTCAATTATTTATGCATCAACTCAATACAGTACTATTCACTCTAAAGAATTTACAAAAATATTAACAAATAAAATGTTTCAAAACTACCAGGAACAAAAACAAAATACTATTATTTCTACTATTATTTTAGAAATGGGATTAACAATTTCTCTTTTTTCTCTAATACCTTACCAAAAGAAAATGATAGAAAAATATAATTAGTTTAATAAAATCCTACAGTTTTAAAACTGTAGGAAGTTTTTTTCTATAATAGCGAATTTTACTATTATAGTAAATGAATGTTTAAAAAATACAAAAATTAAAATAAAATATGAGGAATTAAAATGGTTTTAGAAAAAGAATTAAATGAAAAACAATATGATGCAGTTATTAATACTGAGGGTCCATGTTTAATTATAGCAGGAGCTGGAAGTGGAAAAACTAAGGTTTTAACATATAAAATTGCATATTTAATTGATGAAAAAGATGTTAAGCCATGGGATATTTTAGCTATAACTTTTACAAACAAAGCAGCAAATGAAATGAAGGAAAGAGTTACGAATCTTGTTGGAGACATTGCAGATGATATGTGGATAGGAACTTTTCATTCAATTTGTGTTAGAATATTAAGAAAATTTATAGATCGAATTGGATTTAAAACATCTTTTGTAATTTTTGACACATCTGATCAAAAAACCATGGTAAAACAAATAATTAAAGCTCAAAATTTGGATGATAAAATTTTTTCAGATAAAAGTGTTTTGTACGAAATTAGTAATGCAAAAAATGAAATGTTAGAGCCTGCTGAATATGCTATAAAATATAAAGGTGATTTTAGACGAGAACAAATTGCAGAAATTTACAAAATCTATCAAAAACGTTTAAAAGAAAATAATGCAATAGATTTTGATGACATTATTAATTTTACAATTAAAATTTTAATGGAAAATGGCGATATTCTAGATTATTATACAAGTAAATTTAAGTATGTTTTGGTAGATGAGTACCAAGATACAAATAAAGCTCAATTTACTTTAATTACTTTGCTTGCTAGTAAGTATGGAAATATTACTGTTGTTGGTGATAATGACCAAGGTATTTATTCTTTTAGAGGTGCTGATATTTCTAATATTCTAAACTTTGAAAAAGATTTTCCTGGGACTAGAATTATTAAACTTGAGCAAAACTATAGATGTACTCAAAATATTTTAAATGCAGCAAATTCAGTTATTAAAAATAATGAAACAAAATATGAAAAAAGTTTGTGGACCCAAAATGAGGAAGGAACACTGCCAAAAGTTTATAGAGGTTCAGATGAGTATGATGAAGCTAATTTTGTAGTCGAACAAATCAATCACTTAAGGCGTGAAGAATATTATAAATATTCTGATTTTGCTATTTTGTATAGAATGAATACACAATCACGTGCTATGGAGGATATTTTAAGAAGAGAAAATATTCCTTATAAAATTGTTGGAGGATTAAAATTCTACGAGAGAAAAGAAATTAAAGATATTATTGCATATTTAAGATTAATTCAAAATAATTCAGATAATTTAAGTTTAACTAGAATAATAAACGAACCAAAGCGTGGAGTTGGAAAAACAAGTCTGGATAAAATTGCAGAAATTTCAAATACTGAAGGAACATCTATGTTTGAAGTAATTAAAAATGCTGATAAATATGGACTTGGAAGAGTATATGCTAATACTAGAGAGTTTATTGAAACAATAGAGAATTTGGCAATAAAAAAAGATGATATGAAAATATCAGATTTAGTTACTAAAACTCTTCAAGATACTGGTTATACCAAGGCTTTAGAACTTGAAAATACAGTAGAAGCAGAAAATAGAATAGAAAACTTAGATGAATTCTTAACAGTTGCAATAGAGTTTGAAGAACAATCAGCAGAAAATAATTTAAGTAGTTTCTTAGAAGGAATTACATTAAGCTCGGATATAGACAATTTAGAAGAAACAGACGAATCTGTTACACTTATGACTTTACATAGCGCTAAAGGTCTAGAATTCCCAGTAGTATTTTTAGTTGGAATGGAAGAGGGAATTTTCCCAGGATATAAATCTATAAATGAGCCAAGTGAGTTAGAAGAAGAAAGACGTTTGTGCTATGTTGGAATTACTCGTGCAAAAGAAAGATTACTTTTAACATGTGCAAGGCAAAGAACTATATTTGGTTCAACTAGTTGTAATAGTGTTTCTAGATTTTTAAAAGAAATACCAAGTAATATGTTAGATGGAGCAGATGAAGCTTTTGAAGATAGCCCAAATTCCAGATTTTCAGATGAAAACTATAGTTGGAATTATGGAAGAAATAATAATAATAATTCAAATAATTTCTTTAACTCTGAAGTCACCTCATATAGGGAGAGTTCAGTTACTGCAAAATCTAATGGATTTGGTAGTACAACTTTCCAATTTAGAAGCGCAGATAGTTTTTTAAAGAACTTAGAACAGTCAAGTAAAAACAAAGATATTGATTTATCTATTTATAAGAAAGATGTTAGAGTATTTCATAAAAAATTTGGTGAAGGAATTATTATTAAGGTTGAAGCAGAAGGTGATGATTTGAAAGTGGATATAGATTTTGAAAAAGTTGGGCATAAAAGACTTATGGCTAAATATGCTGGATTAGAAGTTATAGATTAAAAAACTTGAAAATTCTAATAGTTTAGGTTATAATACTATAGTTAGTAGAATTTAGGAGGAACTTTAAATGTTAATTTCTAGCGGAGTAACACTTAGATTTGGGAAAAGAGTTTTATTTGAAGATGTAAATATAAAATTTACCAAAGGAAACTGCTATGGTTTAATCGGAGCAAATGGTGCTGGTAAATCAACTTTTTTAAAAATATTATCTGGAGAAATTGAACCTAATAAAGGTGAAGTAATTTTAGATAAAGGAGAAAGGCTTTCAATATTAAAACAAGACCACTATGCTTTTGAAGGATATACAGTTTTAGATACTGTAATGATGGGAAATAGTGAGCTTTATAGAATTATGAAAGAAAAAGATGAAATTTACGCTAAACCAGATTTTTCTGAAGAAGATGGAATGAGAGCTGCGAAATTAGAAGAAAGATTTGCAGAACTAGATGGTTGGAATGCTGAATCTGATGCTGCAAAAATGTTAAACGATTTAGGAATTGAATCAGATTTACATTATAAATATATGAGCGAAATTGAAGCTAGAGATAAAGTTAAAGTTCTCTTAGCGCAGGCATTGTTTGGAAATCCAGATGTACTTTTACTAGATGAGCCTACAAACGATTTAGATATAAAAACAATTAATTGGCTACAAGATTTCCTTATAGATTTTGAAAATACGGTTATTGTTGTATCACATGATAGATATTTCTTAAATAAAGTTTGTACACATATTGCAGATGTTGACTTTGGAAAAATAAAAGTTTATCCAGGTAACTACGACTTTTGGTATGAATCTAGCCAACTTGCTTTAAAGCAAATGAGAGATGCAAACAAAAAGAAAGAAGAAAGAATTAAAGAATTACAGGAATTTATTGCTAGATTTAGTGCTAATGCTTCTAAATCAAAGCAAGCAACTTCTAGGAAAAAATCTTTGGAAAAAATTGAACTAGATGAGATTAAACCATCTAATAGAAAATATCCATATATAGATTTTAAACCAGATAGAGAGCAAGGAAAAGAAATTCTTGAAATTAAGAATATTTCTAAAACAATAAATGACGAAAAAATATTAGATAATATCAGTTTTACAGTAAAAAGAGAAGATAAAATTGCGCTTTTATCTGACAATGAAATTGCAAAAACTGTTTTATTTCAAATATTAGCTGGTGAGTTAGAACCAGATGAAGGAGAACTAATTTGGGGAACAACAATTACAAAAGATTATTTCCCAAAAGATAATAATTATTTATTTACTGAAAAAATGAGTATTACAGATTGGCTAAGACAATATTCAAAAGATCCAGACGAAACTTATGTAAGAAGTTTTTTAGGTAGAATGTTATTTTCTGGAGAAGAGGCATTAAAAGGTGTTGACGTTTTATCTGGTGGAGAAAAGGTAAGATGTGTACTTTCAAAACTAATGCTTTCTGGTGCGAATTTCTTAATTTTTGATGAACCAACAAATCACTTAGATATGGAAAGTATTACAGCATTAAATGAAGGTATGCAAAAATATAAAGGTGTTATGATGTTTACTTCTCATGACCACCAATTAACACAAACAGTTGCAAATAAAATTGTAGATATTACGGGAAACAAGGTTATAATTAGAGAATGTACTTATGATGAGTATTTGGAAGAATAAGAAAAAATATGTATTAAAAAGAGGTTACTTTTTTCAGCAACCTTTTTTTAAACATTATATTTTTTCTAAATTATGATTTTTTAACTGGTTAAAATATATAAATTTAACTTATATAGTCCCTTCCTCTGGCGCTAGGTCTAGCCTTTACTTGAGTTGGAACCGTTGCTACTCTTTGAAATCTGGGAAACACTCCTCCAATTAAATTTCCTTGATTTATAGGTTTAATAAATCCTGAACGTTCACATAACAACAATAAACCTTGTACAAAAGTCTTAAATTGTTCTTTATTTGAAAAACATTCATTCAAATAAATAGGTTTATTTGGACTTTTTGGGTCGCTCAAAGCAATAAAATCAGATGTAGGAAGCGTAGAACCTTTTTCTATAGGAGACCTATAGGCATAAAGAGAACTAATTATTTTTCCTAATTCATTTTTTGCACCTGGTAATAGTAAAGCTAAACGATCAAGATTTACAGTTGTTCCGATCACGTAAAGTAAAGGGATCAAAATCACTACTAGTACTATGTTTACGAGCAAAGTTTTCTATTGCTCCTATAAAATCTTCAGGTTGTATATTAGTTTGTTTAGACATAAAAACTCCTTTTATTTAACATTTTAAATATATTATACTATTATTATAAAAAAAAAGCAATAGTTTTGTAATAAAAAAGTTATAACAATGTAATTGAACATTTATACTTGAAATAATATAATAAAATATATAGTTATAATAAAATTAAGGAGTTTTATATGGCAGAACGTGAAACATCATATTCTGATGCTTTTAGAGAGCAATTTATAACGTTATATATTGAAAATGGTGGAGAATTTAAAGATGACTTAAGTAAAAAAGCAGAAGAAATTAGATTGAGGAAAGAAAATGCTAGTAAAATTGCAGATCAAATTATTGCTTCTACACATCAGCTTTTAAAAAGATTTGGAATAGAAAATCAAGAACCTATTATTTTTACGCAATTATCAAAAACAATTGAAGCAGCAGGATGTGATAGATTTTTAAGCTCAAGTGGTTCTGTCAATATAAATAATATTAAGGGGATTGTAGAAAAAAAAGCAAGAGAAATTGGAAGAAATAATAGTTTAAATGGTGAAAATTCTGCTCCTCATAAAGAAATAAGAACAGATGATAATATTACTGAAGAAGAAGCAAGAAGAAGAATAGAAGAAATAGATTTTACAAATCTATCAATTACTGACATCATATTTATAGGTAAAAATTTTGATATTGCAATACAAATTATGGATACTGACGAAAAACGTGAAGAATTTGTAAATCAGATGGGTAAAGGCCAAGAAGATTCTATAAAAGAGGAACTAAAAAAATTCATAGATGATTATCGAAGGTTAAAAAATGGAGAATTATCTTCAGAACAAAAAAAAGCCTATAATGAAATTGCAAAAGATAAAGGATTTAAAGATTATGAAGAGTATTTTAATGCTGGTAGAGTTTCATTGTTTCAAATTTCAGATTTAATGGAACAAATATCAGGAGTGCTTGAACAACAATTTACTATAGATAAAAATGAATTAACGGAAAATGATATTTTAAAGATATTACCTATATTAGAAGAGCATGAAAAGGATTTATCTTTTTTTAATTTTAATTCTAAAAATTTTTTATATGGTGTAATAGTTTCTTTTCAGAAAGAACAAACTAAAAAAGGAAAAGAAATAAGCCTTCCTAAAGATGTAACTGAAATTGGAAATAGGACAAAAGAACAAATTGAACAAATAAAAAATGACGATACTGATATGGAGCAAATATATGAAAGTGATGCTGTTGTTTTAGCTTCTGAAACAGAAGCTTTCTTCGATCAACTTATGGATGGAGTAAACGATTTTTATGTAGGAAGAGGAGAAGAAGAAAAAACGGAATCAAGAAGTGGCGAAATTGATGGAATTAATGAAGTTGCTGAATTAGATAATACAGCTTTAATACGAAAATCAAAAACTATTCTCGATAAAATGGAAGAAACAGGAAATCCAGTTTTAGTTGCAATAGCAAATAATAGATTAGTTAAAGGAATATCAAACAGATTAAGTGCTTTTAGAAACAGAGCTCAGAAAACAAATGAAAATCTAGGAAAGATAGAAGGAAATTCAAAATCAAAAACTTTTGATGATGAAGATAAGCCATCATTTGGACTGGGGGATCCTGGAGTACCAGCCACAGCTGTTACAAGAAATTCTTTAGCTAGAGCTGGAGAAAGTGTTATGGCTGTATTTAAAGGTGTTGCATCATTATTTAGTGGAAATAAGGAAAACGTAGTAGATAATAAACCAAATGAATTTCTAAATCCTAGTAAAGCAGAAACTAATAAGCAGGGTAATAGTTTAAATGAAGGACAAATTGTTAATGTATTTGCAGTTGATCAAGCTACAATAGCTAGAACAATTAAAGCTGGTCGTGCAGCAGCCCAAAACGCTAAAAATACCAATAGGATTATCCCACAGTCAGTAGGTGCAAAACGTACAGGAAATACAGTACTATCTGATCATGATGATGGTCCTAGCCTTTAAAATATTTTTACTAAAGAAAAATAGCGAGAGTGAAAGTTTATTTCGCTTTCGTTTTTTTGTGAAAAATAATGTTTTAAATATATAAATTATTAATAAAATATGATAAAAAAGGAGACTATGATATATTTAAACTATTAAATATATCATTTATGGCAAATATGAATAAAATTTTTAAGAAAATTGCAGAAGAACTAAGCATAAGGGAGGAACAAGTTGAAGCAACAGTTAAGCTTATTGACGAAGGAAATACAATTCCTTTTATTGCTCGTTATAGGAAAGAAGTTACTGGAAATTTAAGTGATGAAACTTTAAGAGATTTAGATGAAAGATTAAAATATTTAAGAAATTTAGAATCTAGAAAAGAAGAAATTATAAGACTTATTGATGAGCAAGGAAAACTTACAGATGAATTAACTATAAAGATAGCAGAAACTATGGTTTTATCTGAATTAGAGGATATTTATAGACCATATAAACCAAAGAAAAGAACAAGAGCAACTATTGCGAAAGAAAAAGGACTAGAACCGCTTAGTCAAATCATCTATTTACAAATGGAGAGAAACAGTATTTATGAAATTGCTAAAAAATATGTAAATGAGGAAAAAGGTGTCAATCATGAAGACGAAGCAATTTCTGGAGCATTAGATATTATTGCTGAAAATATTGCAGATGATAGCGATTATAGAAAGAAAATCAAATCAATGTGTTTTAGAGAAGCTGTTATTTCTACAAAAGCAATAAAGGAAGAAGAAAAATCTCCTTATGAAATGTATTATGATTTTAGCGAGGGGATTTTAAGAATTCCAAGTCATAGAATTTTAGCAATAAATAGAGGAGAAAAAGAAGATTTTTTAAAGGTTAAATTAGATAAACCAGAAGATAAGATTTTAGATTACTTAAAAAAGCAAATAATAAGAGATTATAAAAGTCAATTTGCTGAGATGCTTACAAATACAATAGAAGATAGTTATAAACGTCTAATAGAACCTTCTATAGAAAGAGAAATTAGAAGTGATTTAACAGAAAAATCAGAAGAAAAAGCAATAAAGGTTTTTGGAAAAAATGCTAAACAGCTTTTAATGCAACCACCTATAAAAAATATAACAGTTATGGGATTTGACCCTGCTTATAGAACTGGGTGCAAAATTGCTGTTATTGATAAAACAGGTAAACTTTTAGCTACAACAACTGTTTATCCAACAGAGCCACAAAACGACGTAGAAGGTGCAAAAAAAGTTTTAAAAGATTTAATAAGTAAATTTCATATTAATATGATTGCAATCGGAAATGGAACAGCCTCACGCGAATCTGAGATGTTTGTTTCAGATATGCTAAAAGAAATCACAGAAAATGTTTATTATGCTATTGTTAGTGAAGCAGGTGCATCTGTATATTCTGCATCAAAACTTGCAACAGAGGAGTATCCAGATATAAATGTTTCTTTAAGAGGCGCAATTTCTATTGCAAGGCGTCTGCAAGACCCTCTTTCAGAACTTGTAAAAATAGACCCAAAAGCTATTGGTGTTGGACAATACCAACATGATGTAAATCAAAAAAGATTAAGTGAGAGTTTAACATGCGTAGTTGAAGATGCAGTAAATACAGTTGGAGTAGATGTTAATACTGCAACACCATCTCTTTTATCTTATGTTTCTGGAGTTAATATGAGCTTAGCAAAAAATATTGTAAAATATAGGGATGAAAATGGGGAATTAAAGCAAAGAAAAGACTTGCTTAAAGTACCAAAATTCGGACCTGCAACATTTAAACAATGTGCTGGGTTTATTAGAATTTTTAATGGAAATAATCCGTTGGAAATAACAGCAGTTCACCCAGAAAGCTATGAAGTGGCAGAGAAGTTATTAACAAATTTGGGATATTCTGTGGAAAACTTAACTGACAAAACAACCTTAGAGGAGATTAAAAAAAGCTTATCAAAAATAGATATAAGTAAGATGGCAGATGAATTACAAGTTGGAACTTTAACTTTAAAAGATATAGTTGAAGAACTTTCAAAACCTGGAAGAGACCCAAGAGAATCTATGCCAAAGCCAATACTTAGAAGTGATGTTTTAAAATTTGAAGATTTACAAGAAGGAATGGAGCTTACAGGAACTGTTAGAAATGTAATTGATTTTGGGGCTTTTGTAGATATAGGAGTTAAGCATGATGGCTTAGTTCATATTTCTGAAATGGCAGACAGATATATAAAAAGCCCATCTGAAGTAGTTTCAGTGGGCGATATAATAAAAGTTAAAGTTATTGGAATAGATAGAGAAAAACAAAAAGTAAAATTATCAATGAAAATTTAGTTTTTTAATCTTCTAAAGTCTTTGCTTAATTTTCTGTCGATACGTCAGTATTGCTTGTTGAATTATTATTCACCTTTTCAACTTTATTATCATTTAATTCATAATAAAAAACTGAAATTGAAGAAGTAATATAAGGCAATAATAAAATTGATGGAACACCTTCAATTAATGTATTTAAATGTACTGGAGAATATTTTGTTATAAGAGCAATTATAACTGCAATTAATATATACCATCCAATAAATGAAAGCATAAGCTTAATAAAATTCCATTTGTTTCCTTCCATCAAAACAATACTTTTATTAATTGCCTCTTTAGCTGAAATATTATTATTATCTGCAAGTACATATATAGACAAGGTATATGGAAGCAATAATATTAAAATAATAACAACTAAAATAGTATAAACAAATAATAACAATACTATATAGTTTACCAAAGTATCCCAACTAAACGGTAAAATATTTGATGCGAAAACAAAAACCATTGCAACAGATACGCATATTAATACAACTGGTAAAAACAATTTTATAAGAATTCTGAAAAATAATTCAATTACTTTTGTAGCGTTTAGTACAGAGTCATTAAATATTGTTGAATAAGATGGATTATCTCCATTTAAAATCTTTGTTATTGTAGAAATAAAGCCAAAAGAAAGAGGCATAATTAATAGTTTTAAAGCAACATTTATAATAGGATTTGTTATTGTATTATTTTGGGTTAATGTTCCTAAATATGAAATTAACATAGTTATTGAAACATATATTGTAGAAGTAATAAGAGCTTTAGTCCATTTACCCGAAAGCTTATTAAGAGCAATTTGCTTAATTTCATTTGATTTAATCATTTCTTTTCTCCTTTATATTAATATTTTTTTTGAATTTCTTGTATTTCATCATAATGATAATCTAAAACTTCTAAAAAGACTTTTACAATTTTTGGATCAAATTGAGTTCCAGAGTTTTTTTCAATTTCACTACGAGCTTGTTCTAAACTTAAAACAGTTCTATAAGGTCGGTTTGATGTCATTGCATCAAACGAATCAGCAATTGAGGTAATTCTTGCTAAGTATGGTATTTCTTCTCCTTTTAAATTCGAAGGATATCCTGTTCCATCAAATCGTTCATGGTGATGTAAAACTATTGGAATAATGTCTTTAAAAATTGTTGAATTTGACAAGATATTTTTGCCAATATTGGGATGATTTTTTATCTCTAAATATTCTTCATCTGTTAATTTCCCTTTCTTTTTAAGAATTTGATCAGATATTCCAATTTTCCCAATGTCATGAAAAATTCCACCAATTCGTAAAATATTCAATTCTTCTTCTGAAAGAGATAAATATTTTCCAATTAATACAGAATATTCTGAGACTCTATCAGAGTGACCTCTAGTATAAGAATCTTTTGCCTCAACAGCATATAGCAAAGTTTCTATACTTTCCAAATATGCATTATCTTTATTAAGTTTTTCCATATTTCTTAAATAAAATCTCCTTCTTAAATTTCTAAAATAGTATAAAGATTTTTACATAGTTATTCTTAATAATATTTTATTATATAAAAATATTATATATTAATTAAATTAAAAATCAATCTTTTATTAAAAAAAAGTAGTTAAAACCTTAAAATATTGTTAAAATTTATATCTTTAAAAAATAAGAATAAGATTATGTGAGTTGTAACAAAAATATAGTATAAATTTGGGAATTTAGGGAAAATTTATATTATGTATTACGAAAATATAAAAGAGAAAAAAAGAAAAAATATTATGGCTATTTTTTTTATGGTTATTATTATAGCACTTTTAACAAGTATAAATTTAAGAATACAATTGATAAATGAAAAAAATATTCAAGGAGATTATTCTGTTCAAAAACTTGAAAATCCAAAAGAAGAAGTAATTGTAGGAGAATATGATTTTATAAGAGAAGCATGCGATACCATAGTTGGAATCTCAAAATTAAAGACTATTGAAAAAGATTTAATAGAAGAAAAAAGCCAAATAATTGGGCAAGGTAGCGGGGTAATAATAACCGATAACGGTTACATTCTAACAAATCATCATTTAGTAGGAAACAAATATAGTAGTTGTTATGTAACTTTATCTAATGGAAAAAAATTTGATGGAAATGTTATATGGTCTGATGAAAACATAGATTTAAGTATAGTAAAGGTACCAGGAGCAGCGCTTAAACATATAGAATTAGGAGAAACTGAAAATACAAAGCTTGGAGAAGATGTATATGCAATTGGAAATCCAATAGGGTTTGAATTTCAAAGAACAGTTACAAAGGGTATTGTTAGTGGTTTAAACAGAACTATAAAAATAGAAGAGAATGGAAAACTTTCTTATATGGAGGATTTAATTCAAACAGATGCGACAATTAATACTGGAAACAGTGGTGGAGCACTTATAAATAATAAAGGAGAATTAATTGGCATAAATACAATAAAAATAACTGATGCAGTAGGAATTGGTTTTGCAGTTCCAATTGATATTGTAAAGCCAATTATAGATAAACTGATTAATACTGGAAAATTTGAAGAAGCTTATCTTGGTATATATGGATATGATAGGGAAGTTATACCTTATCTTGATGGAGATTTCGAAATAGAAAACGGAATATATGTAGATACTGTTTCGGTTGATGGTCCAGTTTTTGATTCGGGAATTATTTCAGGTGATATAATTACTAAAATAGATGGAGTAGATTTAAATAAGATGAGCGATTTAAGAAAGTATATTTATTCAAAAAAACCAGGTGAAAAGGTAAAATTAACGGTTCATAGAAAGTTTAAGGATTACGTTGTTGAAGTAAAGTTAGGAACAAATATTTAATAAATATTAAAAAATAGATATATGATAAATTTTAGTTAAATAAAGAAAAGAAATACAATGGTTACTTTTATTATTTCAATAATAGCTGGTTTATTATTGAAGATAGTAAACGTGGAAATTGTTTTATTAGTGGGTTTATTGTCTTTTGATTGTATGATGTTGGCTTTAAGTTATATGAAAAAATTTGGCTTAAGACCAAATGAATATAATAAAGAAGATATTGAATTTAAAGCTTAAAAAATGTGGATGTAATTTGTAATAAAAAACATCCACATAAATAACACAATAATGATAATAATATATTAATTTCCAAAAACTGATTCATAGTCTTTTTTGAATTTTTCAATTCCAATATCTGTAAGTGGATGGTTTAAAGATTGCATAATAACTTTATAAGGTACAGTTGCAATATCTGCACCAGCTAATGCACATTCAGAAATATGTAGTGGACTTCTTACGCTAGCACAAATTATTTCTGTTTGTATTCCTTGAATGTTAAATATATCTGAAATTTCTCTAATTAAGTCAATTCCAGGTTTTGCTATATCATCTAATCTACCTAAAAATGGTGAAACATAAGTTGCACCTGCTTTAGCTGCAAAAAGTGCTTGAGTTGAATTAAAAATAAGAGTAACATTGGTTTTAATTCCTTCTTTTGATAGAACGTTAACTGCTTTTAAACCTTCTTCTGTTACTGGAATTTTTACAACCATATTTGGATGAATTTTAGCAATTTCTCTTGCTTCTTTTATCATATCTTCAGCTTTAGTAGTTGTTGCCTTAATTTCTCCACTAATTGGACCATCAACAATTGAAGTAATTTCTCTTATTACTTCATAAAAATCACGACCTTCTTTTGCAATTAAAGATGGATTAGTAGTAACACCACAAATAATTCCCATATTATTTGCTTTTCTTATATCGTCAACATTAGCAGTATCAATAAAAAATTTCATTTTATAAATCCCTCCTTTTAAGAATCTATTACATTTAGATTATATATAAATCTTATATAGAAAACAATATAAGATAAATAAAAATTTTAAATTTTTGGATTCTATAAATTTAAATAATTATTATTGTAATGAATAATTGAGATATTAAATAAATACAAAATGTCTGCAAGGATAGAATAAGAGATTATAAAACTATTTTGGTGAGCCGAAACTTAACAAATACGAAATTTTCAATATAGTGCTTATAACACGCAAAAAATATAAAAAAGTAGTTTACATACCTTTAATTATTAACGAAAACAACAATAAACGATATAAGTAGAACGATAATCGATATAAAATATTGAATTATGCAAATTAAAATGATATAATATATAATATAAAATATAAATGAAAGAAGTATTATTATGCCTATTTATACGAATTTAGATGAATTAATGAGAGAAAGGGAATTAACTATTGCGACATTAGCAAAGGAAGTAGGAATTTCACCTGTAAATCTATCTATAATAAAAACAGGAAAAGCTAGAGCTATTAGATTTGATACCTTAGATGCACTATGCAGAGCACTATGTTGCTCGCCCGGAGACATTATTAAATACAAAGAAAGAAAAAATGTAATACCTTTTTTCTTAGACTATTCAGGAACAACAGATCTTTTATTAAAAGGTGGAGCAGAA
Source organism: Clostridia bacterium (assembly GCA_017530505.1). Classification (GTDB taxonomy): domain Bacteria; phylum Bacillota; class Clostridia; order TANB77; family CAG-508; genus Scatovivens. The sequence continues at coordinate 38,853 of JAFXMI010000029.1, forward strand.
AATGTAAAAAGATTTTTTGATACTATTATTTTATTACAAGAAAAATTAAGAAGTGAAGTACGAATAACGATGGTTACTGGTTCAGCATTTGAAACGGCTAAGAGTAAACATAAAATGTTGAATGAACTTGCTGGAAATTATGGATTAACGAATTTATTTGATGGGGTGGTTGCCGAATATTGCGGATTTATCATAAAGAAAGGAGAAGCACAACGTTTACTAGGATTAGATCCTAGAATATTAAGCAAGAGGAGTGAAATTGAGGAATTGGCTAAGAAATATTGTGGAAGAATCAGTGCTGATGTCACCAGCATGTATAATGTCACTTTTGAAAGTATAACAAGAGCCGCGTTATCTAGCTTTGCTGAAGAGGCTGAAAAAATTGTAGGGTCACCGGAAATAGAAGCAATTATTTATTATGATGATTATGGAAAAGAATGTGATATAAAACCTAGATTACACGCAAAATCAGAGGCCGTTTATATGTTAGTCAAAAAATTAAAAGAAAGATACTCAATTCCATTTGTAATAGTTGGAGGAGATTCACAAGATGAAGACTTAAAGATGTATACACAAAATAAGAAGAGATTTGAAAAAATGGGATTAAAAACAATATTTATTGCGCCTTCTAATATTGGAGAGATACAAAAACAAGATAAAGATATTATTACTGGTAAATGGGAAAATTTAGATGGAATCGTAGATGCAATACAAAAATTGCAATCTAGGATAAATCTAAGAGATGATGGAGGTTTTGAGTATGAATAAATATATATTAATGTTTGAATATAATAGTAAAGAATTCATGGACATTAATAAGATTATTATATTTAAACAAAACCTAGAAAGAGTGGAAAAAAAAGATAATGAAATAAATATGGTATTTTATGGTGAGGCACCTAATGAAGAATTTGCAACATTTATGAGCTATTTCAATAATCTTATACAAAAGGAAATATGTAAAGCTGCTATTTCCATAAAGAAAAATGAATTTATATTAGAAAATGGAATTAATAATAAATCAATTAAACTATCTGCTAAAAATGCAAAAGAAATTAAAAATAAACAGTTTGATAATGCTATAAAAGAGTTTTACAAAAATCAAGAAGTAATAATCAAAGTTTTCCCAACAAAAAATTGGGAGAGTATAATTTTAGATTTGATAGGAGAATAAAAATGGCGATAATATCTTTTAAAAATGTTACTAAAGCAAGTAATGCTGGAGGAAAGGGAGCAAGTTTAGCAAAAATGTTTCAAAATGGATTCAGCGTTCCAGATGGTTTTGTTATTTCGGCAGACGAATTTGATGAATTTTTAATTCAAAATAGTGTGAGAGATGAAGTATTTAAATTAATAAATGCATGTTTTGATAAATCTCAAAAAGAAATAGAAGAAAATTCTGAAAAAATTATTGAAATATTAAATAATTGCAAAATGTCTGCGGAAATAAAAAAAGAAATTATAAAAAGCTACGAAGAACTAAATTGTGAGTATGTTGCGGTAAGGTCATCTGCTACTTCAGAAGACGGTCAAAAACATGCATGGGCAGGAACACTAGAAACATTTTTAAATGTAAATAAAGAAAATATTTTAGAAACTGTGAAAAAATGCTGGCAATCTATTTTTAAACCTAGAGCATTATTCTATAGAATTAAAAATGAGAAAAAGCTGGAAATTGCTGTAGCAGTTGTGGTTCAAAAAATGGTTCAAAGTGAAATATCAGGGATTGCGTTTTCAATTAATCCAACAACAAATAATGAGAACGAAATGGTTGTAGAAGCAGTTCTTGGATTAGGGGAATCAATTGTATCTGGGACAGTAACACCAGATAGCTATATAATAGACAAAAATGAGAATCGAATAAAAAATAAAGACATTGGTGAGCAAAGAAAAGAATTAATTCATATAAATGGAGAGAATGTATGGAAGCCTATTTTAAATGATAACATACAAAAGCTTGACGATGGAAAAATCTTTGAATTATCAAGTACAATAGGAAAAATAGAAAAATTTTATGGTTTCCCAATTGATGTAGAATGGGGAATAGAAAATAACAAAATATTTATTTTGCAATGTAGACCTATTACAACAGTAAAAGAAAACGATTTAGCAAATAAAATAAAAAATTCTGGAAATTGGCAATTCTATGTCGCAAGAAAATTTAATTGGTTTGTAGAAAACACTGAAATTTATGCCAGCATGGGAGAATATCAAAAGAAATTATTAGGATTTGAACTTCCAACTCAGAACTATCTATGTCTAAATGGTGACGAATATGCTCTAGATTCAGATTTTAAAATATGGAAAGATAAATTAGATAGCTATTTTGGAGAAGATAATTCTTTTTTTGAAAAATTTGCAAAGATAGAATTTGAATTTGTAGAACAAATAAAAGAACAAATAGAACACATGAATAATCAAAAATATGATACATTAACGTGGAATGAATTAGCAGAAGAATTTGAAAGTTTTAATCAAGTATATATTAATAGTTTCATATCTGGAATGACGAGACCAGAAGATTATTTGACTGATAGACTTTTAAATGAATTGGAAAATTTAAATTATAAAAAGCAAGATATAGACAATATTTTTTCTAAAATATCAACATGCCCGAATTATGCACCGCTTTCATATAGTGAGGAGCCATTAGATTTGTTAAAAATAGCAAAACTAGCTAAAATTAGTGAAAAAAACGATATAGAAAAAATAATAGATGAGCATGTTAGAAAATATGCATGGATAAAAGGCCCAGTTGAATTTGAAGACACTTGTTTTACAAAAGAAGATTATTTTGATAGATTAAATAATTTACTAGATGCTGATATTGATGCAAAGATTGAAAATATTAATAATACAAGGAAAAATAATGATATAGAATATGAAAAAGTATTAGAACAATATAGTTTTCCAGAAAAAACAAGAAAAATAATCAAAGCAATTAGAGATTTTATTTTCTTGAGAACTTATACAACGGAATATTCAGATCACTTATTTTTTGTTGCAAGACATAACATATTGGCGGAAATTTCACGCAAAGCTAATATTCCAGATCAAGATTTAATTATGCTTAGTGATAAGGAAATAATGGAGATTCTAAATAATGATGGAAAAATAAATGAAAAAACGATGAATATCCTTGAAAATAGAAAAATTGGCTTTGCCATGATTTGGTTAGATGGAGATATTACGACTATATTTGGAAAAGAAAGTATAGAGCTACAAGCTGAAATTGCTAAGAAATTTAAAACCACAAGTAATAATATTCAGAAAGAAAATGAGAATACTATTTCTGGAAAAATTGCAAATAAAGGTAAAGCTAGAGGGATAGCAAGAATTTTAATTACATATGAAGATACTTACAAAGTAAATAAGGGAGATATTATTGTTGCTAGTATGACTACACCAGATTATGTTTCTGCAATGGAAAAAGCATCAGGATTCATTACTGATGAAGGCGGAATTACTTGCCATGCAGCAATTCTTTCAAGAGAATTTGATGTGCCTTGCATAGTGGGTACAGTAAATGCAACTGAAAAAATAAAAGACGGAGAAATGATAGAATTAGATGCATATAATGGAAAAGTGTATAAATTAAATTAGTAATAGAAAAAACAGATCAATTGATCTGTTTTTAGTTTATATAAGACTGTTGTGGTGAGCCAGAAGGGATTCGAACCCCCGACCCCGGGCTTAGAAGGCCCGTGCTCTATCCAGCTGAGCTACTGACCCATAAACAAATTTTAAAATAACAACAATAACTATTTTAGCACATGAAGATATTTTTGTCAATACGTGTTTCCTTTATTACTTACAAAACAAAAAAACTAATGATTCTTATTTTAAAATTATAGTTTTAATATTTTTCCAACTTCATCAAATGAGGTATTATCTGTTAAAACTATATCAAAAATTTTGTTATATAATTTAATGTTTTCCTTGATATTATTATCTAAAAATCCTATTTTTATTTTAGTTTTATTAATCATATCAGGTAACATATTTATATCAGAAATAAGATCTCCAATAAGAACCGCATATTTTTTTTCTTTAATTTTATTTATAATTATTTCATCCCAAACTTGTAAGTTTTTATTTAATGCATGTACATAAGAAGTAGAAGATTTTATGGAAAAATCAATTTTATTGCTAATAATACTTATATTTGATAAATCAATATTATTTAATAAAAAAAACTCTTTTATTATGTTTTCAATTCCAGCAGATACAATAATTACAGGGATATTTTTTTTATTTAGGTTATTAAAAAAGCTTATTGCTCCATCTCTAAATTCTAATTTTGAATTTTCTACAGATTTTTTAAAAACATTTGAATTATAATTATATGAATAAAATAATTTTAAAATTAAAGAATACCAATTATCTAATTTTTTTCTCCTATATTCTAAATCCATAGAAGTATCTGTTTCATAAGAAACATATTTATTATATAAATCTTTATGTATTTCTAGGTGCTCTTTTTTCGCATATTTAGATTTTAAAATTGCTTCCCATGAATTTTCACTGAAAATACTTGTTATAGTTCTATCAAAATCCATAACAACAAAAAAATTATTGTTTAAATTTTGAATTATATTTGAATTAATATAGATCATAAAAATTTATCCCTTCTTTTTTAGTTTATAGAAGATCGTTTCTGTATTTTTAATTTTTTTATTAATTAGGAGTAAAAATCTATATATTCCAAAAGCAGAATAAGGTAAAATTAAGAAATAATATTGTAAAACATAAATAGCCTTAGTTTCCCAAATTAAGTGGAAGGTAAACCCACCTAGAAATATAATAGGTAATAGAAGATGTTTTAAGCTCCCATATTTAAATATTAATATAAGCGAATAGCTTGCACTTAAAAAAATTATAATTTGATAAATATCCATTAATCTTTCTTCAAGATGATAGGCTTTTCCACAAACAATACTTATTAATAATTTTTTTTGAGAAATGTAATTATTATAAGCTGGATTTTGTTCTAACACTATGCCTGGAGTTGAACACCAAATTGTTTGAAAAGTAGGATTTAACCACGTTGTTTGTATTTTAGCTTTAAAATATCCATAAGAATCATTAATATTTTTAAATAAGTAATTTATTCTTTTACTTAAGAGTTTTTTTGTTATTTCTATAGATTTTTGTTTATTATAACCTGATTCATTATATATATTTTCAACATCTCCAGTATACCAACCTGGGGAAAGTGTAACAGGTTCTGCAATTCCCATATATAAATATGAAATAGCTGGAACTCCATTATTTAAAGTAAAACCAGTTGTTTTTTCAAAACAATTATAAACAATTGCTTTACTAGCGAAAACAATAGAAACAATTGCTATTATTCCTATTATAGATTTACGATTTAAATCTTTCAAAGATTTAAAAAATAGTTCAATTATTATTGCAATTAAAAATATTTCATAATTATTTTTTAGTAAATATGAAATAAAAATAGAAATTCCAACAATTAATAGTTGCCAAAATTTATTAGACATTATATATTTTAATGTAAACAATATTGCAATTAATCCAAAGGCTAATCCTGGAATATTTCCATATACATGTGGGCTAAAGAAACTTAAATAAATTGCAAAGAAAGAAATTAACAATAAAGAAATTTTATGAATAATATCGTTTTTAAACAATTCTTTAACAATAAAGTATAATGTAACAACACAAACAGAAGAAAAAATAACTGTCAAGTTTTGAATAAAAAGAATACTTGTAATATGAAATATTTTAAATATTGATATTATATAAAGAACGAAACCAAGTTGATGTGGATTTCTGCTTAAATAATTTCCAGCTCCTAAAACAGTTTTTAAATCATTATTTATAATTCTATTTGCACAGTAATAAACCATATATTGATCAGAAACGGGTTCAAGTTTTAGATAATTTACCCATAAAAATCCAGTTATAAGTGAAAAAAATACTGTAAATAAAAATAAATATTTTTTATTTATTTTTTTCAAAAGTTTTTTATATAGAATATACAATAAAACAATTACTATAAATAAACTTAGAATATTTAAAAAAATATTATCAGTTTTAAAAAAACAATTTTCACCTGCAAAGTTAATTATTACATTAAAAAATACGGTTGTAGTAATTGAAAAAAAAC